>NZ_JACBXH010000014.1:0-90865 GCF_041381355.1 Pseudomonas sp. LM13 | reverse complement strand
CTAGAGGATGAAAGCAGCGCGGGCGCGAAGCAGTCCTTCGTCGCCGAGCAGGTACGACGCCATCAGGAAACGCCGCAGGTTGGCCGCCTGCTGTCGCTGTACGTGGACGACAGCGTGACCGATCCGACGCCGTTCGGTGAGGTGCGCCAGCGCGCCTACAAGATCATGTCCAGGGACGCGCTGCAAAGCACCGCGCAGCGCATGAGCGTCAAGCCGCTGAACAAACTGGCGCTGCACTGGCAGGCGGTGGACGGTCTGGCCGAACGCATCCGACGCCATCTGCGGCCGCTGTACGTCGCGCTCGACTTCGCCGGCACTGATCCGGACAGCCCGTGGCTCGCGGCGCTGGCCTGGGCTAAGGGCGCGTTCGCCAAACAGCAGCGCCTGTCGCAACGGCCGCTCGCCGAATGTCCGGCGGCCACGCTGCCGAAACGCTTGCGGCCGTACCTGCTGACCTTCGACGCCGATGGCAAGCCGACTGGCCTGCACGCCGACCGCTACGAGTTCTGGCTGTACCGCCAGGTCAGGAAGCGCTTCCAGTCGGGCGAACTCTACCTCGACGACAGCTTGCAGCACCGGCATTTCTCCGACGAGTTGGTTTCGATGGACGGGAAGGCCGACGTGCTGGCACAGATGGACATCCCGTTCTTGCGGCAGCCGGTCGATACCCAACTCGATGCGCTGGCGGCCCAGCTGCACGCGCAATGGCTGGCGTTCAACCGCGAGCTGAAACAGGGCAAGCTGACGCACTTGGAATACGACAAGGACTCGCAGAAGCTGACTTGGCGCAAGCCCAAGGGCGAAAACCAGAAGGCGCGCGAGCAGGCGTTCTACGAGCAACTGCCGTTCTGCGATGTCGCTGATGTGTTCCGCTTCGTCAACGGCCAGTGCCAGTTCCTGTCGGCGTTGACGCCATTGCAGCCGCGTTACGCGAAGAAGGTAGCGGATGCCGACAGCCTGATGGCGGTCATCATCGCGCAGGCGATGAACCACGGCAACCAGGTCATGGCGCGCACCAGCGACATCCCGTACCACGTGCTGGAAAATACCTACCAGCAGTACCTGCGCCAGGCGTCGCTGCATGCTGCCAACGACCGCATCAGCAACGCCATTGCCGCGCTGCCGATCTTCCCGCATTACTCGTTCGACCTCGATGCGCTGTACGGCGCCGTCGATGGGCAGAAATTCGGCGTCGAACGGCCGACCGTGAAGGCGCGCTACTCGCGCAAGTATTTCGGGCGCGGCAAGGGCGTCGTTGCCTACACGCTCTTGTGCAACCACGTGCCGCTGAACGGTTATCTGATTGGCGCGCATGAGTACGAGGCTCACCACGTGTTCGACATCTGGTATCGCAACACGTCCGACATCGTGCCGACCGCGATCACCGGCGACATGCACAGCATCAACAAGGCCAACTTCGCCATCCTGCACTGGTTCGGCCTGCGTTTCGAGCCGCGCTTCACCGACCTCGACGACCAGTTGCAGGAGCTGTATTGTTGCGCCGACGATCCGGCGCTGTACGAGAAGTGCCTGATCCGGCCGGTCGGCCAAATCGACCGGATCGTCGCCACGCTGGGCCTGAAGGAAATGACGCAGGGCACGCTGATCCGGAAACTGTGCACCTACACCGCGCCGAATCCGACGCGGCGCGCGATCTTCGAGTTCGACAAGCTGGTGCGCAGCATCTACACGTTGCGCTACCTGCGCGACCCGCAACTCGAACGGAACGTACACCGCTCGCAAAACCGCATCGAGTCTTATCACCAGCTACGCTCGACCATCGCCCAGGTCGGTGGGAAGAAGGAATTGACCGGCCGTACCGACATCGAAATCGAGATCAGCAACCAGTGCGCCCGGCTGATCGCCAACGCGGTTATCTACTACAACTCGGCCATCCTGTCGCGGCTGCTGACGAAATACGAGGCGGCCTGCAACGCCAGGGCGCTGGAACTCATCACCCAGATATCGCCGGCGGCCTGGCGGCACATCCTGCTGAACGGGCATTACACCTTCCAGAGCGACGGCAAGGTCATCGACCTCGATGCGCTCGTGGCGGGGCTGGAACTGGGGTGACGGAAATTTCGGCGGTTCCGGCTTACAACCCCATTATCCGGACAGCGACCGTTGGGGCACCGCGATGCTCGCGGGTGACGCCGTGGCCATGAGCGCTCGGCCATTGGCGGACCGTCACTTCGTCTACCCACTGGAGTTGCCGGCGGGCGAGCGCGCGGTGGTCTACCTGCAGGTGTGCAGGCCCGCGAGACGCTGGCCCTGCCGCTGGAACTGATCGACGAGAAGCAACTGATCGAGAGCCGACTCCACGATGTCACTCTGGTCAGCCTGTTCTTCGGCGGCATTCTGGTGATCGTGCTGTACAACTGCAGCCTGCTGATCTTCACCCGCGACCCAAGCTATTTCCTCTACGTCCTCTATCTCCTCAGCGCGGTGTTCTACGTACTGAGCATCACCGGCTTCGGCCAGCTCTATCTCTGGCCGGAGATTCCCGAACTCTCGGCACGCTTCTACGGGCTCTCGGCCGCCCTGTGTTTCTTCACACCGATGCTGTTCGCCCTGCGCTTTCTCGGTGTGCGGCGTTACGGCGGTTGGGTCTGGGCAGTTTCGATCACCCTCACGCTGTACTGGGGAGCCGTGGTGGTGATCCTGCTGCTGGCGCCGGCCCTGGCCCGCTATACATTCATGGAAAGCGTCGCACTGCTGCACTGTGTGCTGACCATGGCGATCACGCTCAATCTTTGGGCGCGCGGCAACCCGTCTGCGCGGTTGTTCAGCATCGCCTGGAGCACGCTGCTGGTGTTCACCGTGGTCAACCTGCTGGCACTCAACGGCGTGCTGCCGCTCAATGCCTGGACCCTGAATGGCCAGCTGATCGGCATGTTCGCCGAGTTCGTGCTGCTTTCCATGGCCCTGGCCGAGCGTATCAACATCGAGCGCAACCGGCGTATTGCCGCGCAGCAGCTGGCGCTGCAGACGTCCGAATCGCTCGCCGCCGAGCGCGCCCTGCACTTGCAGGCCAAGCAGGAGGCGCTGGACGTGCAGTTGCGTGCCAACGAGGTGCTGGAGGCACGGGTCTACGAGCGAACCCGCGCGCTGGAGGACGTCCGCCTGGGCCTGGAAGCCGCCAACGCCGAGCTGCTGCGCCTGAGCACCACCGATTCGCTGACTCAGCTGGCCAATCGTCGACGCTTCGATCACCTGCTGGACGAGGAAATCCGCCGCGCGCGGCGCGCCGGCAGTCCACTGTCGGTGCTGCTCGCCGATATCGATCACTTCAAGCGGGTCAACGACAGCTATGGCCATCCGTTCGGCGACGAATGCCTGCGCCAGGTCGCGGCAGTGCTCGCCTCCCATTGCCAGCGCGCCGGGGACGTCGCGGCGCGCTATGGCGGCGAGGAGTTCGTCGTGCTGCTACCGGGGCTCGACGGGCCCCAGGCCGCGGCGCTGGCCGAATCTATCCGCCGCACGATCGCACAACTGTCGCTGCAGCACGACGAGCAACCCGTGCCGCTGACCATCAGCCTCGGCGCGGCGATGCTGGCTCCGGCGCACGCCACGTCAGCGGAGCTGCTGGCGGCGGCGGATGCTGCGCTCTATCAGGCCAAGCACCAGGGCCGCGATCAGGTGGTGCTCGCCGCCGCCCCCTCGGCTGCCTGCCCGGACGGCATCAATCCTCAGCCGGCGTGAAGCACACCCGCACCAACAGCCCGCCGAGCTTGCCCTGATCGAGGCTGATACTGGCGCGATGGGCACGGACGATCTCGCCGACGATGGCCAGCCCGAGGCCGGCGCCATGGCCGCCAGTGTCACGGCGATAGAAGCGGGCGAAGACGCGATCGCGCTCGGCGGCCGGAATACCCGGGCCGTCGTCCTCCACCTCCAGCACGCCACCGTCGAGCACCCGCAGCACCACGTTGCCGCCAGCCGCGGTATGCGCCAGCGCATTGTCCAGCAGGTTGCTCAGCAGTTCGCTGATCAACGTCGGTTCGCCGTCGATCCACACCGGCGTCTCGGCCTCCAGCGCCAGGGCGACACCGCGCTGGTGCGCCAGCGCGGCCATCGCCAGCCCCAGCTCGCGAGCCAGCTGCGACAGGTCCAGGCGCTGAGCGCCGCCTTCGGCGATCGATTGCGCACCGCTTTCGATACGCGCCAACGAAAGCAGCTGGTTGGCCAGATGAATGACCTTGTTGGTGCTCTGTCCGGCGTCTTCCAGGGTGCTGCGCCACGCCGCGGGCTCGGCTTCGCGCAGGCCCAGTTCGATGCGCGCCTTGAGCGCCGCCAGCGGCGTGCGCAGCTCGTGTGAGGCATCGGCGATGAAGCGCGCCTGGCGCTCGAACTGCCCACGCAGGCGCTCGGTGAAGCCGTTGAGCGCGACGACCAGCGGCTTCAGCTCGCGCTGCACATCGACCAACGGCAGCGGCCTGAGGTCGTCCGGGGCGCGTTCCTGCACGGCCTCGCTGAGCCGGGCCAACGGGCGCAACGCGGCGCTGACGGCCAGCCAGACCAGCACCAGCGCGGCAAGCGCGAGCAGGCCGACGCGCCACAGGGTGTCGGTCAGCAGGCTGCGCGCCATGCGCTCGCGGGCGCCGAGGGTTTCGGCCACGCGGATCTCGGCGATGCCGTTGAGCTCCGGTTCGCTGACCGGCTGCAGCAGGCTGACCAGGCGCACGCCCTGGCCCTGGAACTCGCCGTCGTAGAAGCGCGCCAGCGCCGGGTAGTCGTCGGTGCGCGGGACGTCGGCAGCGGGCGCCGGCAGGTTCTCGTAGCCGCTGACCAGGCGCCCCTGGATGTCCAGTACCCCGTAGTAGATGCGCCCGGCGCTGTCGTAGGCGAAGGTGTCCAGCGCCACGTAGGGCACGTTGGCGCGCAGCACGCCTTCATGGGTGACCAGGCCATCGGCGATGGCCCGGGCCGAGGCGAGCAGGGTGCGGTCGTAGGCGGTATCGGCGGCGGCGCGGCCGTTCCAGTAGGCGCTCAGGCCGCCGAACAGCAACAGCAGTGCGAGCAGGATCGCCAGCCGCCGCAGCAGCCGCGCGCGCAGGCTGCCGGCGAGCGCTTCCTCAGCCATCGAGCGCCTCGAGCAGGTAGCCGAGGCCGCGGAAGGTGACGATGCGTACCGGCTGGCCCTCGAGCTTCTTGCGCAGACGGTGGATGTAGATCTCGATCGCGTCGGCGCTGGCGTCCTCGTCCAGGCCGAATACCTGGGCGGCCAGCTGATCCTTGCTCATCACTCGACCGGGGCGGGCGATCAGCGCTTCCAGCACGCCCTGCTCGCGGGAGGTCAGCGTCAGTGGCTCGTCGGCCAGGCTGAAGCGCCGCGCATCCAGATCGTAGACCAGCGCGCCGCAACGCTGCTGGCGTTCGCCGCCGCCGACGCTGCGTCGCAGCAGCGCCTTGACCCGTGCTTCCAGCTCGGACAGTTCGAACGGCTTGGCCAGGTAATCGTCGGCACCGAGGTTGAGCCCGTGCACGCGGTCGCTGACCTCGCCGCGCGCGGTGAGCATCAGTACCGGCAGCGTCTTGCCGCGCTCGCGCAGGCGCGCCAGCACCTGAAAGCCGTCGAGCCGTGGCAGGCCGACATCGAGAATCGCCAGCGCATAGTCCTCGCTGGCCAGCGCCAGGTCGGCGGCGACGCCGTCGTGCAGCAGGTCCAGGGTCCAGCCGGCGGCGCGCAATGCCTGGGCCACGCTTTCGGCCAGCTGGGGATGGTCCTCGACCAGAAGAATTCGCATTGCCTGTCCTCTGCGATGGCGACGGAGCGCCAGTGTAGCGGCAGAACTTTCACGCCGCTGCCGGCTTTCGGCGCTGAAAGGCTGGCGAAAGCTTGACCGCCTAGGATCGCTCGCAGGTGGCTCGAACCACCACGCGCGGCGCATGCGCCGTCACAACAAAAACAATAGTGGAGATACCCCCGATGCTGACTGCCGTCAGACGTTCACCCGCTCCTGCCCGTCTCGCCCTGGCCGTTGCCGTCGCCTCGCTGGCACCCATGGCTCAGGCCGCATTCATCGAAGACAGCAGCGCGACCCTGCAGACCCACAACATCTACCTGAACCGCGATTTCCGCGAAGGCAGCGGCCAGTCCAAGCGCGAAGAATGGACCCAGGGCTTCATTCTCGACGTCCAGTCCGGTTTTACCGAAGGCACCGTTGGCGTCGGCCTCGATGCCCTGGGCATGCTCGGCGTCAAGCTGGATTCCGGTGGCGGCCGCGCTGGCACAGACCTCTTGCCGGTGCACGACGATGGCAGCACGCCGGACGAGTTCAGCCGCCTGGGCCTGACCGCCAAGGCCAAGATTGCCGAGACCGAACTGCGCTACGGCTCGCACATTCCCGAGACGCCGGTGGTCAAGGCCAGCGACAGCCGTACGCTGCCGCAGGTGTTCGAAGGCGGCACCGCCACTTCCAAGGACATCGAAGGGCTGACGCTGATCGGCGGGCGCCTGGACAAGGTCATCGACCGTGCTTCGACCAACTCCCAGGACCTGCAGCTGAACAACAAGAACAGCCGTTTCGCCAGTGCCGCCGAGGCCGATCACCTGACCTTCGCCGGGGCCGAATACGCCTTCAACAAGAACCTCACCGGCCGCTACTACTACGGCGAGCTGGATGACGTATACCGCCAGCATTTCTTCGGCCTGCTGGCGGTCAAGCCGCTGACCGACAACTCCGCGCTGAGCGCCGATCTGCGCGTGATGTTCAGCGACGACACCGGCGCGGCCAACGCCGGCAAGATCGACAACCAGGCCTGGAACGGCATGCTGGGTTACAGCCTCGGCGGGCACAAGGTCAGCCTCGGCTACCAGCAGATGCGCGGCGATACCGGCTATGCCTATATCGATGGCAGCGATCCGTTCCTGGTCAACTTCGTGCAGATCAACGACTTCGCCAACGCCGACGAGCGCTCCTGGCAGGCCCGTTACGAGTACAACTTCGCCGCCATGGGCATCCCCGGGCTGACCTTCCTGACCCGTTACATCTCCGGCGACAACGCCGAATACGCGGGCGGCAGCAACGGCAGCGAGTGGGAACGCGACATCGAGCTGAAGTACGTGGTGCAGAGCGGCCCGCTGAAGAACGTCGCGGTGCGCTGGCGCAACGCGATGTTCCGCTCGGACTTCGCCCGTGACGCCGACGAGAACCGTCTGATCGTCAGCTACAGCCTGCCGATCTGGTAAACAGAACAAGAACGCGAGGAACACCCGATGAAAAACAGACTCAGCCGTATCGCCCTGCTGTCGTCCTGCCTGCTGCTCTCCAGCCAGCTGCTGGCCGAGCCCAAGCGCCCCGAGTGCATCGCACCGGCCAAGCCCGGCGGCGGTTTCGACCTGACCTGCAAGCTGGCCCAGAGCGGCCTGAAGGACAGCGGCCTGCTCGAAGCGCCGATGCGCGTCACCTACATGCCCGGCGGCGTCGGCGCGGTGGCCTACAACGCGGTGGTCGCCCAGCGCGCGGACGAACCTGGCACCATCACCGCCTTCTCCAGCGGTTCGCTGCTCAACCTCGCGCAGGGCAAGTTCGGTCGTTACGACGAGAACGCCGTGCGCTGGCTGGCGGCGGTCGGCACCGACTACGGCGCCATCTCGGTGCGTGCCGACGCGCCTTACAAGAACCTCGACGAGCTGATTGCCGCAGTGAAGAAGGACCCGGGCAGCGTGGTGTTCGGCGCCGGCGCCACCATCGGCGGCCAGGACTGGATGCAGACCGCGCTGATCGCCCGCGCTGCCGGGGTCGATCCGAAGAAGCTGCGCTACGTCGCCTTCGAGGGTGGCGGCGAAACGCTCACCGCCATGCTCGGCGGTCATGTGCAGGTCACTTCCAGCGGCCTCGGCGAAGTCACCCCGCAGCTCGACGCCGGCAAGATCCGCATCCTTGCCGTGCTCTCCGACGAGCGTCTGCCGGGCAAGCTCGCCGACATCCCCACGGCCAAGGAACAGGGCTACGACATCAGCTGGCCGGTAATCCGCGGCTTCTACATGGGGCCGGAAGTGCCTGACGAGGACTTCAACTGGTGGAAGACCCAGTTCGACAGCCTGCTCGCCGACGAGGACTTCGCCAAGCTGCGCGAACAGCGCGATCTGTTCCCGCTGTCGATGACCGGCGACGAGCTGGAAGCCTTCGTCCAGAAGCAGGTGCAGGACTACAAGGCGCTGGCCGGCGAGTTCGGCCTGGTCAAGTAACGCGAACCGGCCCGCGTTCGCGGGCCGCACGGTCGACCCGGCAGCTGCCGGGTCGCCGAATCCCTGAGGTATCCCGTCATGTACGTACGTGTCTTCGCCGCGGCGTGGCTGCTCGCCTGCGCCGGCCTCGCCCTGCTCGCCTGGGGCTTCGAGGCGCCCTTTGCCTACGACCCGGTCGGGCCGCGCGCCTACCCGCTGCTGTTGCTGTTGCTGATGGCCTGTGGTGCGGCGTGGCTGCTGTTCAAGCCGCACGGTGAGCCGACGCCGGCGTTCGATCAGCCCAAGGCGCAGCGCGCCGTGCTGTGCGTGCTGGCCTTGCTGGCCTACGCGCTGCTGTTCGAAACCCTGGGTTTCGTCATCAGCACCGCCCTGGCCGGCTTCGCCCTCGGTCTGCTGTTCAACGGTCGCCTGTGGCCCAGCGTGATCAGCGGTGCGCTGCTTGGCTTGCTGCTCTACGGGCTGTTCGATTACCTGCTGGACGTGCCGCTGCCGCTTGGCCTGCTGCGTCTGCTGGAGAGCTGAAATGGAAACACTGAATTTCTTGATGCAGGGCTTCGATGTCGCCACGCGACCGACCAACCTGCTGGTGGCGCTGTTCGGCGCCTTCGTCGGCACCGTGGTCGGCCTGCTGCCGGGCCTCGGCCCGATCAACGGCGTGGCACTGCTGCTGCCGCTGGCCTTCGCCCTCGGTCTGCCACCGGAAACCGCGCTGATCCTGCTCGCCGCGGTGTACCTGGGCTGTGAATACGGCGGCCGCATCTCGGCGATCCTGCTCAACGTGCCGGGCGACGCCGCCGCGGTGATGACCACCCTCGACGGCTACCCGCTGGCGCGCCAGGGCAAGGCGGGCATCGCGCTGTCGCTGTCCGCGGTCAGCTCCTTTATCGGCAGCACCATCGCCACCTGCGGGGTGGTGCTGTTCGCCCCGCTGCTGGCCAAGTGGGCGGTGGCCTTCGGCCCGGCGGAGTACTTCGTGCTGATGATCTTCGCCATCGCCTGTCTCGGCGGCATGGTCGGCGACAAGCCGGTGAAGACGCTGATGGCCGCGCTGATGGGCCTGGGCCTGGCCACCGTCGGTGTCGATTCCACTACCGGCGTCTACCGCTTCACCTTCGGCAGCGTCAGCCTGTCCGACGGCATCCAGTTCGTCATCGTGGTGATCGGCTTCTTCAGCGTCAGCGAGATCCTCTTGATGCTGGAAAAAACCCACAGTGGGCAGCAGGCGGTGAAGGCCAGCGGCCGGCTCTTGTTCAACTTCAAGGAGTTCTGCCTGACCTTCTTCACCATGGTGCGCAGCGCCGTGGCTGGCTTCGTCATCGGCACCCTGCCGGGCGCCGGGGCGACCATCGCCAGTGCCATGACCTACATGAGCGAGAAGCGCATGGCCGGCGACAAGGGCCGCTTCGGCGATGGCGACCTGCGCGGTCTGGCGGCGCCGGAAGCGGCCAACAACGCCTCGGCCTGCGGCTCGCTGATCCCCATGCTGACCCTCGGCGTACCGGGTTCGGGCACCACGGCGGTGATGATCGGCGCGCTGACGCTGTACAACATCACCCCCGGCCCGCTGCTGTTCGAACAACAGCCGGACGTGGTCTGGGGCCTGATCGCTTCGCTGTTCATCGGCAACGTGATCCTCTTGATCATGAACATCCCGCTGGTCGGCCTGTTCTCGCACATGCTCGCGGTGCCGAACTGGGTGCTGGTGCCGGCGATCACCGTGATCAGCATGGTCGGCGTGTATTCGGTGCACAGCACCACTTTCGACCTGGTGCTGATGGTCGGCCTCGGCGTGTTCGGCTACCTATTGCGCAAGCTGGACTTCCCGCTGTCGGCGCTGATTCTCGGCTTCGTGCTCGGCGAGATGATGGAAGACAACCTGCGCCGCGCGCTGTCGATCTCCAACGGTGAGCTGGGCATTCTCTGGGGCAGCCCGATCACCCTGGCGCTGTGGGCGCTGACCGTGGCGATGCTCGGTATGCCGGCGCTGCGCTGGTACCTCAAGCGCCGTCGCGGCAACGTGGTCGAGGCACAGGCCTGACATGCGCCAGCGGCTGCCGGTCTGGTGGGCAACGCCACTGATCGGCGCGGTCGGCGGCTGGCTGGCGAGTCTGGCCAACTGGCCACTGCCGTGGATGGTCGGCTCGCTGCTGGCGGTGATCGCCGTGCGCTGCAGCGGCTGGCTGGTGAGTGAGATGCCGCGCGGCCGGCAGGCCGGGCAGTGGATCGTCGCCAGCGCCATCGGCCTGCACTTCACCGGCGAGGTGATGCGCGAGGTGCTGGTGCACTTTGGCGTGATCCTCGCCGGCGCGCTCGGCACTCTGGCGTTGAGCCTGATCGGCATGGCCATCCTCTCGCGCGGCGACTGCGACCGGGCCACCGCCTACTTCGCCAGCATGCCGGGCGGCGCCAGCGAGATGGTCAACCTGGCCAGCCGCCACGCCGCCCACCCCGGCCGCGTCGCCGCCGCGCACAGCCTGCGCATGCTGCTGGTGGTGCTGCTGATCCCGGCGTTCTTCACCTGGAGCCTGCCGCCGATCCAGGCACCGGCACCGCTACCGGTCGACGGCTTCTGGCTGGCCGTGCTGCTACCGGCCGGCGGTCTGCTGGCCCTGCTCTGGCGCCGGCTCGGCCAGCCCAATCCCTGGATGCTCGGCCCGCTGACCGTCTGCGCGCTGGCCAGCGCCGGGTTCGATCTGCACATCGGCTTGCCGGACGGGCTCGGCCAGGTCGGCCAGTGGCTGATCGGCTCGTCGCTGGCCTGTCACTTCGACCGGGCCTTCTTTCGCAGCGCACCGGCCTTTCTGCTGCGGGTACTGCTGTTCACCCTCTCGGCGATGCTGGTCGCCGCCGCGCTGGCAGCCGGGCTGGGTTGGCTGACGGCACTGGACGAAACCTCGCTGATGCTGGGGATGATGCCCGGCGGCATCACCGAGCTGTGCCTGACCGCCGAGGCGCTGCAGCTGTCGGTGGCGCTGGTGACGGCCGTGCAGGTGCTCAGGTTGTTTCTGGTGATGTTTCTCGCCGAGCCGGTGTTTCGGCTCTGGCAACGAGCCACGCTTTAGCCCGCCGTCAGGCGGGTTCTTTTTTTGCGGCGCTGGCTGGTACGGCCGTCTGCATGGCGACCGGCGCGACGCACAAGGCCGCCCCGGTTCAGCCGAAGAACCAGTAACACACCCCGATCGCCGCCACGATTCCGGCGAAATCCGCCACCAGCGCACAACCCACCGCATGCCGCGCCCGCTGGATGCCGACGGCACCGAAATACACCGCCAGCACATAGAAGGTCGTCTCGGTGCTGCCCTGCACCGTCGCCGCCACCAGCGCCGGGAAGCTGTCGACACCATGACTCTGCATGGTCTCGATCAGCATCGCCCGTGCCGCACTGCCGGAGAACGGCTTGACCAGTGCCGTCGGCAGGGCGTCGACGAAGCGCGTGTCCCAGCCCAGCGCCTCGACCAGCCAGCGTATGCCCTCCAGGCCGAGGTCCAGCGCTCCGGACGCGCGCAGCGCACCGATGGCACACAGCATTGCCACCAGGTAGGGCAAGAGGCTCTTCGCCACGTCGAAGCCCTCCTTCGCACCTTCGACGAAGGCTTCGTAGACCGGCACCTTGCGCAGTGCACCCACCAGCAGGAAGGCGATGATCAGCCCAAACAGCGTGAGATTGCCCAGCAGCGAGGACAGCGAGGCCAGGGCGGTGGCCGACAATCCGGCCAGCAGCGCCATGAAGCCGCCGAGCAGCAGCGCACCGGGAATGAAATAGGCCAGCACCACCGGGTCCCACAGGCGCAGCCGCTGCACCAGCGCCACTGCCAGCAAGCCGGCCAGCGACGAAGCGCTGGTGGCCAGCAGGATCGGCAGGAACACCAGCGTCGGGTCGTCCGCGCCCTGCTGCACGCGGTACATGAAGATGGACACCGGCAGCAGCGTCAGCGAAGAGGTGTTGAGCACCAGAAAGAGAATCTGCGCATTGCTCGCCACATTCGGCAGCGGATTGAGTTCCTGCAGCGCGCGCATGGCCTTGAGGCCAATCGGCGTGGCGGCATTGTCCAGGCCCAGCCCGTTGGCGGCGAAATTCAGAGTGATCAGACCCAGCGCCGGGTGGCCGGCCGGCACCTCCGGCATCAGCCGGCGAAACAGCGGGCCGAGCAGACGCGCCAGCAGCTCGATCAGCCCGGCCTTCTCCGCAATGCGCAGGAAGCCGAGCCAGAGCGTCAGGGTGCCGAACAGGACGATCATCACTTCCACGGCCAGCTTGGCCATGGCGAACAGGCTTTCTACCAGAGCGGCGAATACGGTCGGATCGCCGCCGAGCAGCCAGCGCCCCAGGGCCGCCACGGTGGCAATCAGAAAAAACCCCAGCCAGAGGCCGTTGAGCATGTCGTTCTCCCATCGAAGCTGGCGGCGATGATAGCGGGGCAGGCGCGCAGGGGTCATCCGCAGTCGGCAGGCAAAGGGAAGAAAGAGACGCTTGGAAAGGAGGTGCAGCCGCGCGGCTGCGAGGCGGAGCGTTGTGAGCTGCAGGCCAGGGCAGTAATGGTCCACCCTGGCTGCAGCCTGACAGAACCCGGTCCGATAACGGAGGTACTCCCTGTACCCCTAGGTCGCTCCGCCAAGGCAGAACAACCCGACCCCCTGGTTCCCCCCGCTGAGGGGTCGAGCGCGCAGAGTCGTTACACCCGACGCGCGCTCTGGATCACCTTCGAAAGCCGAACATGACCCGGCAAGAGTGGCATCCCATGCCGCTGACACTCCTGAACCAGCCGCCCTTGCGGGCGGCCATCGATTGCATCAGACGCGCGGTCCACGCCCGCGGCCGAAGATCAGCGATGCCACGAAGAGCACCAGGAACACCACGAACAGGATCTTGGCGATACCGGTAGCGGTGCCGGCGATGCCACCGAAGCCCAGTACCGCAGCGATGATGGCGATGATCAGGAAGGTAATGGCCCAACTCAGCATGGTGTAACTCCTCTGTTTCAGGAACGATACTCAGCGGATCGGATCAGCCGATCGGCGTCGATGTGGTTACGCATCCCTGCCGGTTCGCTCGCACGTCCTTCTTCCCTGCTCAGAACACCCAGCGCTGTTCGGCAGGCGCCTGGCGGTAAACGATGGTCTGCCGTTCCTGGCTGGTCCGCGTGAGCTCAATAGGTTGAGCGTCATACATCCGGATTCGTTCCACGGAGGCCTGCTGCGTCTGGCCGAGCGGTTGCGACATCGGCCGCTCGGCACCCATGATGAGCATGACGACTGCAGCAGAGAGGAAACCCTTGCAGGCTAAAGAAAGGCTAGCTTGGCGATTCATCCTCAACTCCTTCTAAGCAAAGCGTGGCGAACATGATGTTGCGTTGATCAAGTCATTGCAGGCTGCGTGCCATCCCGAAAAACTCTTTTAATCCCTTTAAAATCAGTAACTTACACAACCAAAGAAAGAAGAACGCAACTTAATTTGCACGAGCCGCCCAGGTATGCCGGGCGTTTTGCACGACCATCAGTGGCGAGTGGCTTTAAGCTGGCGAATGCGCTCGTGGCAGGCGCGCAACTTCGGCAGCTCGATGGCCAGCAAGGCCTTCACGTCCGGTTCCGCATCCGCGACGGCATCCTCGAAGGCACGCAGCAGGTGTGCTTCGCTCTGCTCGAGCTGGTCGATGTAGGCGCGATCATGGTCGCCGACTCGCGAGCGTGCGTCGGTGTACAGCTCGCGCATGCGCCCGGTGAGCGTCCCGCCCTGAGATGGCTGTTCATGGTTGGCAGCGACCTTCACCGACAGCGCCTGGATCACCTGTGTCTTGGCCTGCGCCAGGTCGCGAAACAGATGCTGCAGTTCCACGTCCTTTGCTTCTTCGGCGGCATGCTGGTAGAAACGCTGGCCGTCGCGGGTGATCTCGATGAGTTCGTTGAGCTGATTCATGGAATGGTTCATGACGCCTCCTGGATGAGTGAAGACGGCGCCACGCCCACTCGGCGGGCCGCGGCGCGTTCTCTTACCCTGGTCGCAAGCCCCGTGCCAGCCGGTCTGCGAGTTCCGACCGAGCAAAATCAGCGACTTGCATGGCCGCCGTGCCGGGTCCGGAATGCAGCATGCAGGAACAGCTCATCGTCACCGTGCAACTTGCAAGACATTTCATAGACTAAGCACTCGCCAACAACGCAACGGCGCCCCCGCCAGGCGCCGCACGCCATAATTTATTTTCTTTTCAAGCGACTGATTCGCCATCTGACTGGGAGCATCCATGGACCAAACGACGGACAACGGCGGGCGCATCCTTCTGGTGGATGACGAAGCGGCGATCCTGCGTACCTTCCGTTACTGTCTGGAGGATCGCGGTTATACCGTAATGACCGCCGCCAGCGCCGCGCAGGCAGAAGCCATCCTGCAGCGCCAGGTATTCGATCTCTGTTTTCTGGACCTGCGCCTGGGCGAGGACAACGGCCTCGATGTGCTGCAGCAGATGCGTATGCTCGCGCCCTGGATGCGGGTCGTGATCGTTACCGCTCATTCGGCCGTGGACACCGCGGTCGACGCCATGCAGGCCGGCGCCGCGGACTACCTGCTCAAGCCGTGCAGCCCCGAGCAGCTGCGCCTGTCCGCAGCCAAGCAGCTGGAAGTCCGGCAGATGGCGGCGCGCCTGGAGGCCCTGGAAGGCGAGATGAAGCAGCGCAGCGATGCGCTCGGCTCGCACAGCCCGGCGATGATGGCGGTGCTGGAAACCGCACGCCAGGTCGCCGACACCGACGCCAATATCCTCATCCTCGGCGAGTCCGGCACCGGCAAGGGCGAGCTGGCGCGTGCCATCCACACCTGGAGCCGGCGCTCGAAGAAGGCCTTCGTCACCATCAACTGCCCCTCGCTGTCGGCGGACCTGATGGAAAGCGAGCTGTTCGGCCACAACCGCGGCGCGTTCACCGGCGCCACCGAAAGCACCCTGGGCCGGGTCAACCAGGCCGATGGCGGCACGCTGTTCCTCGACGAGATCGGCGACTTCCCGCTGGCGCTGCAGCCCAAGCTGCTGCGCTTCATTCAGGACAAGGAGTACGAGCGCGTCGGCGACCCGGTGACCCGCCGCGCCGATGTGCGCATCCTCGCCGCCACCAATCTCAACCTCGAGGAGATGGTGCGCGAGGGCAAGTTCCGCGAGGACCTGCTCTACCGCCTCAACGTCATCACCCTCAACCTGCCCCCCATGCGTGAGCGTCCGGAAGACGTGCTGGCCCTGGCCGAACGCTTCCTTGCTTCCTTCGTCAAGAACTACGGGCGCCCGGCCCGCGGCTTCAGCGATGCCGCGATTGCCGCGCTGAAGACCTACCGCTGGCCGGGCAACGTGCGGGAACTGCGCAACGTGGTGGAACGCGCCAGCATCATCTGTCCGCAGCAGATGATCGAGGTGAGCCACCTGGGCCTCGGCGAGCAGGTTGCCAGCAACGCCCCGCGCATCGGTGAGCCACTGAGCCTGGAAGCGCTGGAAAAGGCCCATATCGCCGGCGTGCTGAGCACCAGTGATACCCTCGAGCAGGCCGCGCGCATCCTCGGCATCGACGCGTCGACGCTGTACAGAAAACGCAAGCAGTACGGCCTATGAAACTGCAGATGAAGCTACGGACCCGACTCTTCCTCGGGTTCTCGGCCCTGATGACGGTGGCCCTGCTCGGGCTGTTGCTGGCGCTGGTCAGCGTGATGCAGATGGCGAAAAGTCAGGAACATCTCATCCGCAACAATTTCGGCATCATCGAAATCAACCAGCAGCTGCGCCAGGTTCTGGGCAACCATCTGGTCGTCCTGCTCACCGACGAGAACAACAGCCAGGCGCTGGAGCCGTTACGCCAGACCTTCCAGCAAACGCTAGAGCGCGGTATCGCCGAAGCTCGCGACGATGCCGACCGGCAGGCGTTCCAGGCAATCGCCAGCGCCTACGCCAGTTTTCTGCAACAGGTCGATCTGCCCGGCCGGCAGGATCTGACCCTGCTCGAAGACAACCCGCTGAGCCAGTCCTTCAACCAGTTGCGCGGCCTGATGACCGACATGCAGCGCACCGCGTACGACCGGATTCGCGACACCGAGCTGCGTAGCCGCGACCGTGCTGCGCTGCTCGCCGGCCTGCTCGGCTTGACCGCCATTGCGGTGCTGCTGATCGGTTTCATCACCGCGCACAGTTTCGCCCGTCGCTTCGGTGAGCCGATCGAACGCCTTTCCGCGGCGGCCGACCAGATCGGACGCGGCGATTTCAATATCGCCCTGCCCACCCCGCCGATCGCCGAACTGTCCTCGCTGAGTCGCCGCTTCGGCCTGATGGCGCAGGCGCTGCACCAGTTCAAGCAGACCAACGTGGAGGCACTGGTCAACGGGCAGCAGCGTCTGCAGGCGCTGCTCGACAGCATCGACGATGGTCTGCTGATAATCGACCGCGAGGGGCGTCTGGAGCACGCCAACCCGGTAGCGCAACGGCAATTGGCCTGGGAGAACGAGCACCTCGGTTTGTCCCTGGGCGAGGCGCTCGGCTGCCCGGCGCTGGACATTGCGGCACGCCAGGTACTGGACGACAAACCGTTGTCCGACCCACCCGAGGATCTGGTGATCGAGGCCGATGGCGAGCGACGCCTGCTGGCCTGGCGCATCAGCCCGGTAAGCCACCACGACGGCAGCATCAGCGGCGCGGTCATGGTGCTGCACGACGTCACCGACCAGCGCACCTTCGAGCGGGTGCGCAACGAGTTCGTGCTGCGCGCCTCACATGAGCTGCGCACGCCGGTAACCGGCATGCAGATGGCCTTCAGCCTGCTGCGTGAACGCCTGCGCTACCCGGCCGGCAGCCGCGAATCGGACCTGTTCGATACCGTGCACGAGGAGATGCAACGACTGGTCCGGCTGATCAACGACCTGCTCAACTTCTCCCGCTACCAGAGCGGCCAGCAGAAGCTGGAGCTGGAGCCGTGTGAAATCCCGGAGCTGCTGGAAACCGCACGCCAGCGCTTCGAGGTCGCCGCAGCCGAGCAGGAGGTGCAGCTCCAGCTGGAGCTACAGCAGCCGCTGCCGACCCTGATGCTAGACCGTCAGCAGATCGAGCGGGTGATGGACAACCTGCTGAGTAACGCATTGCGGCATACGCCGAAAGGCGGCGAGGTACGGCTGCTGGCCCGCCATCATGGCGAGCGGATGATTCTCAGCGTCGAGGACAACGGCGAAGGCATCCCCTACAGCCAGCAGGCGCGCATCTTCGAACCCTTCGTGCAGATCGGTCGTCGTCGCGGCGGCGCCGGACTGGGGCTTGCCTTATGCAAGGAAATCGCCCAGCTGCATGGTGGGCGCATCGGCGTGCATTCGCGGATCGGGCACGGCACCATCTTCTACGTCGCGCTGCCGATCTGACGGCGCCACCACGAGGACCTGCCATGCCAAGCGTGAATCCCAGCCCCGAACAGCTCGCCGCCTACGTCGCGGCGATGCCAGCGGGCGTGCCGATCCTGATGCTCAACCTGCTGCGCTACAACGCCCAGGCGACATACCCAGCGGGCAGCCAGCACAGCCCCTGCAGCGGCCGCGAAGCCTATGCCCGCTACAGCCGTGTGGCGCTGGCCAAGGTGCAGGCCTGCGGTGGTGCGGTGGAGGTCCGTGCCAAGGCGCATGCCGCACTGATCGCGCCGGCGGAGGAACAGTGGGATGACCTGCTGCTGGTCAGCTACCCGTCCAAGGAAGCCTTTCTGGCGATGATCAGCGATCACGAGTACCAGGCTGCCGCCGAGCATCGCAGCGCGGCGCTGGCCGACTCGCGGCTGATCGGCACCACCCGCTACTGAGTCAGCGCCCCGCCTGACTGCCGAGCACCTGCAGTATTGCGGCGGTCTCGGCATCGGGTTCGCCGTCGAAACGAGCCGGGCGGTATTTCATCTGGAACGCAGTGATCACGTTACGCGTCTCGTCGTCCAGATGACCGTGCCGCGGCACCCGGTAACCCTGCGCTGCCAATGCGTCCTGGAACCAGGTGATCGTCGGCAGCCCGGTCGATGCATAGCGCATCCGCTCGGCCGCCACCGCATCGGCCTCAGGCCAGGGCAGCAGCCCCTCGTCGGCGAGGCGTTTCCACGGAAACAGCGGCCCCGGATCGACTTTGCGCTGCGGCGCAATATCGCTGTGGCCGATGATGGCGCCCGGTTTGAGATCATGGCGCGCCATGATGTCCTTGAGCAGCGCCACCAGTGCGTCGATCTGTTCGTCCGAGTACGGGTACCAGAGTCGCCGCCCGTCCGCGCTTTCGACATAGCCACGATTGACCAGCTCGATGCCGATCGAGCTGGAATTGAGCCAGGTGCGCCCGTTCCACTCGCTTTCGCCGGCATGCCAGGCGCGCCGGTTCTCATCCACCAGACGATAGATTGTCGCCGGTGCCTCGCCGATCAGGTAGTGGCTGCTGACGTCACGACCACTGAGCAGCGTGAGCGAACGCGGCAGGTCGGCAGAGGTGTAGTGCAGCACGATGAACTGCGCGCGGCTGTCGTGACCGATCGAGCTGTAGCGGGTATCGATGCGCGGGCCGCTGGCGCAGCCGGCAAGCAGCAGGAGCAACAGGGTGGCGGTGAAGGCTTTCATCGGGATGACCTCTGTGTCGACGGCGAAATGACGCAGATCGGCATGACCGGCAGGCGCGCCGGCATGGCAGCGCTTGGCAGCGCGGTCGGATTATACCCGGGCGATCGCAGGCTCGCGGCGTCAGCCGGTCAGGCCGGTTCGACCCGATTGCGGCCGGCCTCCTTGGCGCGGTACAGCGCGCTGTCGGCGCGCTCGAAGGCACGCTCTGTGGTGTCGCCATCGCTAAAGGCGGTCAGGCCTGCCGACAGCGTGATCACGATGCGCTCACCCTTGAAGTGAAACGGGCAGCTGCCAATGGATTCGCGCAGCGTTTCCAGCAACTGCCGCCCCGCTTCCTGGGGCGTGTTGGGCAGCAGCACGACGAACTCCTCGCCACCGAAGCGGGCGATGAAGTCGGTCTTGCGCAGCCGCTTCTGCAGCTCCGAGCCAATGATCTTGAGCACCCGGTCACCGGCCAGATGGCCGTATCCATCATTGACCCGCTTGAAGTGATCGACATCCAGCACAGCCAGTAACAGGTCGCCGCCATAGCGCTGCCAGCGGGCGAATTCCAGGTCCAGGCG
Organism: Pseudomonas sp. LM13; assembly: GCF_041381355.1. Classification (NCBI taxonomy): domain Bacteria; kingdom Pseudomonadati; phylum Pseudomonadota; class Gammaproteobacteria; order Pseudomonadales; family Pseudomonadaceae; genus Pseudomonas; species Pseudomonas sp. LM13. The sequence goes on along the minus strand of NZ_JACBXH010000014.1, from coordinate 71,523 downwards.
CTCGTTCCAGGCGGCACGGTTGGGCAGCCCGGTCAGTGGATCCTGCAGGGCCTTCTGCCGTTGCTCCTCGAGATGGCCGCGCAACCCCCGCGCGGCCTGTTCGAGGCTGCCGACCCGGCTGACCAACTGCTGCAGCCGCTCGCCAAGCTTCTGCTCCTGCTCGCTACGCTTCTGCCGGTAGGTATCCACCGTGGTCAGCAGACCATCCAGGCGCGCCTCGACCACCTTTTTCAGGCTCGACAGATCGGTGGCCTGGCGCATGCTGTCCTGCAGTCCGCCGACCTGCTCGCGTAATTCGGCATCGAGCGTCTGTGCGGCGTCGCGGCCCTCGGTATGGCCCTGGTGCGCGGCGAGCAGGTTTTCCTGCATTGCGGTGAGCCGCTCGTTGAGCGTCTGCAGGTAGTTCTCGAAATCCCGCTGCCCCTGATCGCTGAAGGCAATCATCAGCATCGCCAGGTCATCCAGCACCGGCACCAGCTCGTACCAGTTCAGGCCATGCTGAATGCGGGCGCGCAACAGCTGCAGCCGGGGCTGATGCTGTTCGGGCAGATGGAGGCTGTCGAGCAGGCTGGCGAGCGTCGCCTCGACGCGTTCGGCAACCACGCTATAGGCGGGCTCCGGTGAGTCAGGCAGGGCGTAGGCGGCCGCCTGCGGCTCGGCCACGGGCGCCTGCTCGGCATCCGCCACCGGTGCGGCTACTTCGGGCTCAGCCGCTGTTGCGGCGGGCTCGAGCGCTTGCTGCTCGTCGCTCGCCGGCTCAGGCAAGGCTGGCGTCACGGCCGCCTCGGCCGTAGCGGACGCACCGGCCATCGCGCTGCCGGCAACCGCCTCGGTCTCGACCTCCTCCGCCGCTGGAATCGCCGCCTCGAGCGGGACCGCCACCGCTTGACTGTCCCGATTGCCGAACAGGCGCTTCAAAAATCCGCTTTGCTGCGACGTGCCCAGTCCTTGCAGGTCCAGAACCTGGCCCTGCAGTACACTGAGTTCACTGAGCAGTACCGGCAGTTCGCGCAGCCGGGTCGCGCGCTGATCCAGCTCCCTGGCAAAACGCTTGAGCGGCTTGCGCAATTCGGCCGGCAAGGACATCCCCAGCAATTGAGCAACCAGCCGATGCAGCGCTTCGGTCAGCTGCACGGCACGCTCCTGACGATGCCGCTCGGAGTCCAGCACGGCTTTTTCCAGGCGCGGAACCAGCTGCCCGAGGCCATCGTCCAGATCGCCGTCGCGCAGAATCTCGCGCATCTGCTGCAGGCAGCGCTCGACGGCTGGATCGGCCCCCTCCACCGCCAGGCTGCTGCGCACCAGACTGCGGCGCAGCAAGTCCACCCGCTGCTCCCAGCGGGCCTCCAGCCGGTCCTGGCGCTCGACCTGCTGCAGATACTTTTCTTTCCAGCGTTCGGCTTCGTCGCTCATTTGCTTTCTTGTACCTGAACCGGCATGGAATCGTCCTTGAACGCGTCGGGCAACCTGATTTCCACGGCGACCGGCAGATGATCGGAGATCGGCAACGGCAGCACGTCGACGCGCTCAAGCGCCAGGCTCGGACTCAACAGGATGTGATCGAGGCAGCGTTGCGGCCGCCAGCTTGGAAAGGTCGCCTCGACCTGCGGTGCGAGCAGGCCGAGGTCGCGCAGTGGGGAGTTCTCCAGCAGGTCGTTGGCGTGGGTATTCATGTCACCCATGAGTACCTGATGGCGGTAGCCGCCGATCAGCTCGCGGATGTAGGCCAGCTGGCGCGCCCGTGCCCCGCCACCGAGCGCCAGGTGCATCATGACCACCACCAGCGCGTCCGGGCCTTCGCCGAAGCGCAACAGGATCGCCCCGCGACCCGAAGGTCCGGGCAGCGGATGATCTTCTAGGCCCTGGGGTTCGAGCCGGCTCAAGACACCGTTGCTGTGCTGGGCGAAACGCCCGAGGTTGCGGTTGAGTTGCTGATACCAGTAGGGAAAGGCGCCCAGATGGGCCAGGTGTTCGACCTGATTGACGTAACCGGAGCGCAGGCTGCCGCCATCGGCCTCCTGCAGAGCGACCAGGTCATAGTTACCCAGTACTTCGCCGATGCGCTGCAAGTTGCTGGCGCGACCGGGATGCGGCAGCAGATGCTGCCAGCTGCGCGTCAGGTAGTGATGGTAGCGCTCGGTGCTGATACCGACCTGGATGTTGAAGCTGAGCAGCCGCAGCCGCCCGTCCGCCGGCAGGCCGCTGCTGGCCAGACAGTGGGGATTGACCCGAGTCTTGCCGGGGCCGGCGTGGCGCGGAGCGCTCCAGCGGCGCAGCACGTTCGGCTACCGCGCTGCGCGTTCTTTTTCGATGAGGAAGTCGGCCACCTGCAGCGTGCGTTCCGGGCCGCCGGCAGAACCGAGATCGAAACGATACTTGCCGTTCACGATCATCACCGGTACGCCGGTGATCTGGTAAGCCATGCCAAGCTTCTTGGCCTGCTCCACGCGGCTGCGCACGCCAAAGGAGTTGTAAGCCTTGAGGAAGGCCTGCTTGTCGATGCCGTGGCCGGCGAGGAATTCGGCCATCTCTTCGGGGGTCGCGAGCTTCTTGCGGTCCTGATGATAGGCGGCGAACACCGCATCATGAATCTCGGGCTCGACGCCCATGGATTCCAACGTGATGAACAGCTGTCCGTGGGCGTTCCAGATACCCCCGAACATCGCCGGGATGCGTTTGAAATCGACGTCATCCGGCAGCTGCTCGGCCCATGGTTTGACGGTCGGCTCGAACTGATAGCAGTGCGGGCAGCCATACCAGAACAGCTCGACCACCTCGATCTTGCTCGGCTCTGCAACCGGCACCGGGCTGCTCAGCTCGACATACTCCTTGCCGGCCTGGAACTCCGCTGCCTGGGCTGCCAGACCGAACAGGCTGGCGGCGGCGAGAACGGCAGTGAGTAGGAAATTACGCATGGAATACTCCTGTTAACGACGGACCAATGGCGCAACAGGCTGCAGCAAAACGCCGGGACTCGCCAGCGTTTTTCATCCGACTGTGCAAGCACGTGATACAGACAATGAAGCAGGCCCCGAAAACGCAGAAGGGCGTCGGGGCTGGTGGCCCGGACGCCCTTCTGCTCAGGCTGCAACGGCTATCAGTGCAGGCCCTGGATGTAGCTGGACAGCGCTTCGATGTCCTTGTTGCTCAGTTTGGCGGCGATGCCACGCATGATCATGGTGTCGCCGTCGTTGGTACGGTTGCCTTCGCGGAAGTCGGTCAACTGCTTGGCGGTGTAGGCAGCGTGCTGGCCACCCAGCTTGGGGAAACCGGCAAGGTCGTTACCGACGCCATTCGGCGCATGGCAACCGGTACAGGCCGGCATGCCCTGATCCAGCTTGCCCCCACGGAACAGCTTCTCGCCCTGCTTGGCCAGAGCCGGATCGGCATAACCGACGCTGCCCTTCTGGCTGGCGAAGTAGGCGGCGATGTCTTCAAGATCCTGATCGCTCAACGGGTCGAGCATGCCGGTCATTTCGGGCACCTTGCGACCGACGCCTTCCTCGGCGCCCGGGGTGCTGCCAGCCTTGATGTCATGCAGCTGCTTGAGCAGGTAGCGCTCGCCCTGGCCGGCGAGTTTCGGGAAGTTCGGCGCCGGGCTGTTGCCGTCGACACCGTGGCAGGCGCCACACACTGCAACTTTGCCCTGACCAGCCTCGGCGTTTCCAGCCGCGTGGGCCATACCGGTGATGCCAAGGGTCAACAGCAGACTCACGAGTATTTTGTTCATCAGCTAATCCAACTACGGCTAAGGGTTTGAAAGGGAATTCATCGGGTCGCGCACGGCATCAAAACCGGGACGACGCTCGTTATAGTGGCACGCAGGACTTTCGTCTCCGGCGGCGGCCCGCAGACGCACGTTGCGCCTGATACCGGCCGAACGCCATCCGGAGCCTGACATCAGGCCAAAGCGCACATAAAAACTGCGGCATTATATACTTCCGTTCCTGAAACGGAAACGAACCATTGCCGCACCCCACGCGCACTCACCGGAACGACCATGCTACCGAAAAACCCGATTCTCGGCCTTTGCCAACAGGCCTCCTTCATGATCAGCGCCGCCAAGGTCGATCAGTGCCCGGCCGACGAGGGTCTGGAAGTGGCCTTCGCCGGTCGATCCAATGCGGGCAAGTCCAGTGCGCTGAACACCCTCACTCACGCCAATCTGGCCCGGACCTCGAAGACGCCTGGGCGCACTCAACTGCTCAACTTCTTCCGCCTCGATGACGAGCGCCGCCTGGTCGACCTGCCGGGTTATGGTTACGCCAAGGTGCCGATCCCGCTCAAGCAGCATTGGCAGCGCCATCTGGAAGCCTACCTGGGCAGTCGCGAAAGCCTGGCCGGGGTGTTCCTGATGATGGACATTCGCCATCCCCTGACCGAGTTCGACCGCATGATGCTGGACTGGGCGAGCGCCAGCCAGATGCCCCTGCACATCCTGCTGACCAAGTCCGACAAGCTGGCCTTCGGCGCGGCGAAGAACGCGCTGCTGGCGATCCAACGCGATATCCGCAAGGGCTGGGGTGCCGACGTCAGCGTGCAGCTGTTCTCGGCACCGAAGCGGCAGGGGGTCGAGGAAGCGCAGCTGGTCCTGGCGAACTGGCTGGGAATGCTGGACGAGGCAGCCGAAGACGAGCACGAGCCTGAGGCATAGAGTGGGTCAGGCGTTGCCGATTCCTGCAGCCCTGGCCGGAGCTACGGTGGATGTAAAAAGCGACATCTACCCTACGAAGTCCGGCACCAATCGCTAAAATCGCCGGAATTCACCCCACCAATCACCTCGCAGAAGCCTGAAAGGCGCCGAGAATCGACGCCCACACGGCCCTCAGCGCAACTCAGTCGCGGTAGGCATCCACCGGCACGCAGGCACAGAACAGATTGCGATCGCCGTAGACGTTGTCTACGCGGTTCACCGCCGGCCAGTACTTGTGCGCGCGTGCATGGGCGCTTGGCGTCACCGCCTCGGCGATGCTGTACGGCCGATCCCACTCGCCGATCACGTCAGCCAGCGTATGCGGCGCGCGTACCAGCGGGTTGTTGTCCGCCGGCCATTCGCCGTCCTGCACCTTGGCGATCTCCGCGCGGATGCTCAGCATCGCCTCGACGAAGCGATCCAGTTCGGCCTTCGACTCGCTCTCGGTGGGCTCGATCATCAGCGTGCCGGGCACCGGGAACGACATGGTCGGCGCATGGAAGCCATAGTCCATCAGGCGCTTGGCGACATCCTCCTCGCTGATGCCACTGGCGGCCTTGAGCGGGCGCAGATCGAGAATGCACTCGTGGGCGACACGGCCGTTGCGTCCGCTGTAGAGCACCGGGAACGCCCCGCCGAGGCGGTTGGCGAGGTAGTTGGCACCGAGGATTGCCACCTCGGTCGCGTCGCGCAGCAGCGGGCCCATCATGGCGATGTACATCCAGCTGATCGGCAGGATGCTCGCGCTGCCCCAGGGCGCCGCGCTCACGGCACCGTTGCCCGGTTGCGGTCCTTCCAGCTCGACCACCGGGTGATTGGCCACGAATGGTGCCAGGTGGGCCTTGACGCCGATCGGGCCCATGCCCGGGCCGCCGCCACCATGGGGGATGCAGAAGGTCTTGTGCAGGTTCATGTGCGAGACGTCGGCACCGATGTCCGCCGGCCGCGCCAGGCCGACCTGGGCGTTGAGGTTGGCGCCGTCCATGTACACCTGGCCGCCGTGAGCGTGGATCGCCGCGCAGATCTCGCGCACGTTTTCTTCGTAAACGCCGTGGGTCGACGGGTAGGTGATCATCAGGCATGACAGCCGATCGCCGGCTTCGGCCGCCTTGCGCTTGAGGTCCTCGAGATCGACGTTGCCGCCCTTGTCGCATTCGACGATGACCACACGCATGCTGACCATCTGCGCCGACGCCGGGTTGGTGCCATGTGCCGAGGACGGAATCAGGCAGATGTCGCGCTGCCCTTCGCCGCGGCTCTCGTGGTACTTGCGGATAGCAACGAGGCCGGCATATTCGCCCTGGGCACCGGAGTTGGGCTGCATGCTGATCGCATCGAAACCGGTAATCGCGCAGAGCCAGGCTTCCAGCTCGTCGATCATCAGCCTGTAGCCCTGCGCCTGACCGCGCGGGACGAACGGATGCAGGTTGGCGAACTCGGCCCAGGTGATCGGGATCATTTCGCTGGTGGCGTTGAGTTTCATGGTGCAGGAACCGAGCGGGATCATCGCCTGGTTCAGCGCCAGGTCCTTGTTTTCCAGCTGCTTGAGGTAGCGCAGCATCTCGGTTTCGCTGTGGTGCGAGTTGAACACCGGATGCTCCAGGTAACCGCTCTCGCGTTGCAGCCCTGCGGGAATGCCCGCGGCCAGCTCACCGGCATCCAGCGCGGCGACATCGAGGCCGTGATCGGCACCGAGGAAGATCGCCAGCAGGTGCTCGACGGTGCGCTCGTCGCAGGTCTCGTCGAGGCTCACGCCCAACCGGCCGCGGCCGAGGATGCGCAGGTTGATCTGCGCCGCCTCGGCGCTCTCGATGATCGCAGTCTGCGCACCACCGACCTCGAGGGTCAGGGTGTCGAAGAAATGCCGGTTGAGCCGCACGATGCCCTTCTGCTCCAGACCCGCGGCGAGGATGGCGGTCAGCCGATGGACGCGCTGGGCGATGCGCTTGAGGCCCTGCGGGCCGTGATAGACGGCGTAGAAGCCAGCGATGTTGGCCAGCAGCACCTGCGCGGTGCAGATGTTGGAGTTGGCCTTCTCGCGACGGATGTGCTGCTCGCGGGTCTGCAGCGCCATGCGCAGTGCGGTGTTGCCGCGGGCGTCCTTGGACACGCCGATGATGCGGCCCGGCATGCCGCGCTTGAACTCGTCGCGGCTGGCGAAATAGGCCGCGTGCGGGCCGCCGTAGCCCATCGGCACACCGAAGCGCTGGGTCGAGCCGAGCACCACGTCGGCACCCAGTTCGCCCGGCGGGGTCAGCAACAGCAGGCTGAGCAGGTCGGCCGCCACGCAAGCCAGCGCCTGCTGTGCGTGTAGCTGCTCGATGGCCGGACGCAGGTCGCGAATCTCGCCGTGGGTATCCGGGTACTGCAGCAGCGCGCCGAACACCTCGTGTCCGGCCAGGTCGTCCTGCGTGCCGACCACCAGTTCGAAGCCGAACGCTTCGGCACGGGTCTGCACCACCGAAAGCGTCTGCGGATGGCAATTCTCGTCAACGAAGAAGCGGTTGCTCTTGCTCTTGGCCATGCGCCGGGCCAGGGTCATGGCCTCGGCTGCTGCGGTCGCCTCATCGAGCAGCGAGGCGTTGGCCAGATCGAGGCCGGTGAGGTCGATGATCATCTGCTGATAGTTCAGCAACGCTTCCAGCCGACCCTGGGCGATCTCCGGCTGATAGGGCGTGTAAGCGGTGTACCAGCCCGGATTCTCCAGCACGTTGCGCAGGATCACCGGCGGGGTAATGGTGCCGTGGTAGCCCATGCCGATCAGGCTGGTCCAGAGCTGATTCTGCTCGGCATAGCCCTTGAGCTTGGCCAGCGCCGCCTGTTCATCCAGCGCGGACGGCAGATTTAGCTCGCCCTGCAGGCGGATCGCCGGCGGCACGGTCTGCTCGATCAACTGCTCGCGGCTGGCCAGCCCCAGCGCATCGAGCATGGCCTGCTGTTCGCCCTGATCCGGGCCGAGGTGACGGCGCAGAAAGGCATCGGTTTGCTGGAGTTGGGAAAGGCTCGGCATATACGGCATGGTCGCTACTCTCGGAAAAAACAAAAGCCCCGACAGAGCGGGGCTTTTGCGGATGATGCTTAGGCGTCGGCGTCGCAGGCGGCCTGGTAGCCGGCTGCGTCGAGCAGCTTGTCCAGCTCCGCCTTGTCGCTCGGCTGCAGGCGGAAGAACCAGCTGCCGTATGGGTCGCTGTTGACCTGCTCGGGTGAATCGGCCAGCGCCTCGTTGATGGCGATCACCTCACCGGAAACGGGGGCATAGATGTCGGAGGCGGCCTTCACCGACTCGACCACGCCGGCTTCCTGACCGGCATTGAGCTGGCGCCCGACCTCGGGCAGCTCGACGTAGACCACATCCCCCAGCGCCTCCTGGGCGTGATCGGAGATGCCGACGGTGACGTTGCCGTCCGCTTCGAGACGGGCCCACTCGTGGCTGGCGGCGTAACGCAGATCGCTGGGGATATTGCTCATTGTTGGATCCTCAAGGCTGTTGACAGCAGTCGCGCAAAACAGTCGGTCGAATTTACACCAGTACCTTGCCGTGCCGCACGAATGTCGGCTGCACGACCCGCACCGGATACCACTTGCCACGAATCTCCACTTCCGCGCGCTCGGCGGTGCCGGCCGGCACACGCGCCAGAGCGATGGATTTGCCAAGCGTAGGAGAAAAACTGCCGCTGGTGATCTCGCCGTCGCCGACACCGGTCACCCGCACCACCTGATGGGCACGCAGCACGCCGCGCTCTTCCAGCACCAGGCCGACCAGCTTCGGCAGATCGCCTTCGGCGCGCTGCTGCTCCAGCGCGGCACGGCCGACGAAGTCGCGCTCGGCCGGTTCCCAGGCCACGGTCCAGCCCATGTTGGCGGCCAGCGGCGAAACCTCCTCGGTCATGTCCTGCCCGTACAGGTTCAGCCCGGCCTCCAGACGCAGGGTGTCGCGCGCACCGAGGCCGATGGGCGGGATGCCGGCGCCGACCAGCTCGCTGAGAAAGTCCGGCGCCTGCTCGGCCGGCAGGATGATTTCCAGGCCGTCCTCGCCGGTATAGCCGGTGCGACCGATGAACCAGTCACCTTCGGCCAGGCCCTGGAACGGCTTGAGTTCGTGAATCAAGGTGGCGCGCGCCTGGCTGACCAGCTCGGCCGTGCGTGCGCGGGCGTGCGGCCCCTGGATGGCCAGCATGGCCAGCTGCGGGCGTTCGTTGACCTCGACGGCGAAGCCCGCCATCTGGGTCTGCATCCACGCCAGGTCCTTGTCGCGGGTGCTGGCGTTGACCACCAGGCGGTAGCCCCAGTCGGTCAGGTAGACGATCAGGTCATCGATGACCCCGCCACGCTCATTGAGCATGGCGCTATAAAGGGCGCGACCGGCGCTCTTCAGGCGTGCCACGTCGTTGGCCAGCAAGCGCTGCAGATAGGCGGTGGCCTGCTCGCCGGCGACATCCACCACGGTCATGTGCGAGACATCGAAGACCCCGCAATCGCGTCGCACCTGATGGTGTTCTTCCACCTGTGAGCCGTAATGCAGTGGCATGTCCCAGCCACCGAAATCGACCATCTTGGCGCCGAGCGCAAGGTGCTGATCGTAGAGGGGAGTGCGCTGACCCATGGGTTTCTCCTTCCGGGCAGGTCGCCGAATCGGCATTGGAAAAGTCAGTAAAACCGGGCCCCGCGAGGCTCGGCGACTTTCGAATGGCGCGCATTGTAGCCCCAAGGTGACGGTAGGTCACTGCGCTTCAGGCGCCAGGAGACTGGAGGTCGACCCGCGGCCCGCAGCAGCGCGGCCGCGCCGTTCAGCACCGTGCGTCCAAGTCGCACGATTAGCCTGGACGTCTCGCCGAGCGCCGAATCAGCAGCACCACCGGCAGCAAGCCCACCAACACCAGGGTCAGCGCCGGCAGCGAAGCACGTGCCCACTCACCCTCGCTGGTCATCTCGAAAATGCGTACCGCCAGGGTGTCCCAGCCGAACGGACGCATCAGCAGGGTTGCCGGCATCTCCTTGAGCACGTCGACGAACACCAGCAGCGCTGCGCTCAGGGTGCCCGGCAGCAGTAGTGGCAGATAGACGCGCAAGAACAGGGCCGGGCCGCCGACGCCGAGGCTACGCGACGCCTGCGGCAACGAAGGGCGAATTCGTGCCAGGGCGTTCTCCAGCGGGCCGAAGGCGACTGCCATGAAGCGGATCAGATAGGCCAGCAGCAAGGCGCCGAGGCTGCCGAGCAGGATCGGTTTGCCCGCCCCGCCCAGCCAGCTGGACAGCGGAATCACCATGTGCCGGTCGAGATAACTGAACGCCAGCATGATCGACACCGCCAGCACCGAGCCGGGCAGCGCATAACCGAGGTTGGCCAGGCTCACCGCACTGCGAACCGAGCGCACCGGAGCCTGCCTCCGGGCGAAGGCCAGCAGTAACGCCGCGGTAACGGTGATCAGCGCAGCGATGCCGCCCAGGTACAGCGTATGCAGGATCAGCCCGGCATAGCGCTCGTCGAGGTCGAAGCGGCCGCGCTGCCAGAGCCATACGAGCAGTTGCAGCACGGGTATGACGAACGCGCAGAGAAACACCAGGCCGCACCAGGCGCTGGCGGCAAAAGCCTTCATTCCGGTCAGCCGATACAGTGCCGCCGAGCGCGCACGCTCGTTGGCCGGGCGCGCCGCACCGCGGGCACGACGCTCGCCGTAGAGCACCAGCATCACCGCCAGCAACAGCAGGCTGGCCAGCTGCGTGGCGCTGGTCAGGCTGAAGAAACCGTACCAGGTCTTGTAGATGGCGGTGGTGAAGGTGTCGAAGTTGAATACCGACACCGCACCGAAATCGGCCAGCGTCTCCATCATCGACAGCGCCAGCCCGGCGCCGATGGCCGGCCGCGCCATCGGCAGCGCCACGCGCCAGAAAGCCTGCCAGGGGGACTGGCCGAGCACCCGCGCCGCTTCCATCAGCCCCTTGCCCTGGGCGAGAAAGGCCGAACGCGCCAGCAGGTAGACATAGGGGTAGAACACCAACACCAGTACCGTGATGACGCCACCGGTCGAGCGCACTCGCGGAAAGCGGATGCCACTGCCGAACCACTCGCGTGCCAGGGTTTGCACCGGACCGGCGAAATCCAGCAGGCCGATGAAGACGAACGCCAGTACGTAGGCCGGAATCGCGAACGGCAGCATAAGCGCCCAGTCCAGCCAGCGGCGGCCGGGGAACTCGCAGAGCGCCGTGAGCCAGGCGAGGCTGACGCCGAGCACGACCACGCCAACGCTGACGCCAAGCACCAGGGTCAGGGTGTTGCCCAGCAACCGCGGCATCTGTGTATCCCACAGGTGCGCCCAGATCTCGGTGTCGATGCTGCTCCAGCTGAACAGCAGAATGCTCAGCGGCAGCAGCACCAGTGCGGCGATGGCGAAAGTGATGGGATACCAGCGGCGCTCGACGGGATGGGACACTCAAGCCTCGACAGCAAAAAAGACGACGCCCCGGACCAGGCCGGGGCGCCGAGTATAACCGCAGCGGCTGACGTAGCGGCCGGAGCCGCACGTCAGCGCTGCAAGCGCGAAAGGCTGATCAGTTCCAGCCGGCGCGATCCATCAGCTTGATGGCTTCGGCCTGGCGCTTGCCAGCCACTTCCACCGGGATGGTGTCGGCCTTGAACTCACCCCATGCGGCCACTTCGGCAGACGGCTTGACGCTCGGGTTGGCCGGATACTCCATGTTGATGTCGGCGAAGATGCTCTGCGCCTCGGCGCCAGTCATCCACTCCACCAGCTTGCGCGCGGCGTCCGGATTCGGTGCGTGCTTGGTCAGGCCGATGCCCGACAGATTGACGTGCACGCCGCGATCTTCCTGGTTCGGCCAGAACAGCTTGGCCTTGAGCTGCGGATTCTGCGCGTGCAGGCGGCCGAAGTAGTAGGTATTGACGATGCCGACGTCGCACTGCCCGGCATCAACCGCCTGGACCAGCGCGGTATCGTCGGCGAAGACATCGGTAGCGAGGTTGCTGACCCAGCCCTTGATGATCTGTTCGGTCTTCTCGGCACCATGGGTCTCGATCATGGTGGCGGTCAGCGACTGGTTGTAGACCTTCTTGCTGGTACGCAGGCACAGACGGCCGTCCCACTTCTTGTCGGCCAGCGCTTCATAGGTGGTCAGCTCGCCATCCTTGACCCGTTCCGGGGAGTAGACGATGGTCCGCGCGCGCAGCGACAGGCCAGTCCAGGCGTCGCTGGAGGAGCGGTACTGAGCGGGGATGTTGTCCTTCACCACTTGGGAATCGAGCGGCTGCAGCAGGCCCATTTCTTCGGCTTGCCAGAGGTTGCCACCATCGACGGTTAGCAGCAGGTCGGCAGGAGTGTTCTCGCCTTCGGCCTTGATGCGGGCCATCAGCGGAGCTTCCTTGTCGGTGATGAACTTGATAGCGACACCGGTCTTCTCGGTGTATGCGTCGAACACCGGCTTGATCAGCTCGTCGATGCGCGAGGAGTAAACCACCACTTCGTCGGCAGCCTGGACAGCGCCCGACAGCGCCGTAAGCGCCAGGGCGGCGAGTAAACCTTTGCTTGCCTGCATGAAACAGCCTCTTGGTGAGTTGGAACAGAGGCCAAATAATAGTGAATGTTATTTACCTTCTCAATGCGACAAATCGTGCAGGTAATCTTTTGTAAATATCAATCTGATATCAGGGCTTGGCCAGTTCGGGCAGATCACCGCTCAGTCCGAGCGCCTGACGCACGAACAGCGCCTTCGCCTCCGGCAGCGCCCCGACGGCCTTGAGACCGGTATTGCGCAACCAGCGCAGCGGCAGCAGATCAGCCTGGAACAGCCGCTCGAAGCCCTCCATGGCTGCCATCATCGCCAAATTGTGTGGCATGCGCCGACGCTCGAAGCGGCTCAGCACCCGCACATCCGCTACCCGCTCACCGCGGGCAACCGCCGCCTTGAGCACTTCCGCCAGCACCGCGGCATCCAGCAGACCAAGATTCACGCCCTGCCCCGCCAACGGATGAATGGTGTGTGCGGCATCGCCGATCAACGCCAGGCCGGGCTGCACATAGCGTTTGGCATGGCGTTGGCGCAGCGGGATGCACAGCCGCGGATCGACCTCGAGCACTTCGCCCAGGCGCTCCTCGAAGGCTCGCCCAAGCGCCGTTCGGAATGCCGCGTCATCCAGCGCCATGAGCTGCTTGGCTTCAGCTTCAGTAACCGACCAGACAATCGAGCACCAGTGCCGATCGCCATCGCGCTCGAGCGGCAGAAAGGCCAACGGGCCGTCATCGGTGAAGCGTTGCCAGGCCGTACGCTGTTGCGCCTCGCTGCAACGCACGCTGGTAACGATGGCTTGATGCAGATAGTCCCACTCGCGGGTTTCACAGCCAGCCAGGCGGCGAATCGCCGAGTTGGCGCCGTCCGCGGCGATCAGCAGGGGCGTGTGCAACTCGCGACCATCGCCCAGCGTCAGCCGCCAGCCTTCATCGGTTAGCGTCAGCTGCTCGACGCGCGCGTCGCCGATCAACTGCAACCTGCCACCACGCTGCATCGTTTCCAACAAGGCGTCCTGCACCACGCGGTTCTCGACGATGTGACCGAGCACCTCGGCGTGCACGGTCTCGGCAGAGAAATGTATCTGGCCGGTACCCGAGCCATCCCACACATGCATGTCGGTGTAGGGGCTCGCGCGCCGCGCGGCAATACCCGGCCACGCACCGACCCGCTGCAGGATGCGCTGACTGGCTGCGGACAACGCGCTGACCCGGGGCTCGAAGCCGCCCAGCGGATCGAAGTCGGCGACCTCGAGCGGACTGGCGTCGAGCACGACGATATTCAGTCCGGAGCCTTCGAGCGCCAGTGCCAGCGTGCTGCCGACCATTCCGGCGCCAACGATGATCAGATCCGCTTGCATCACTTCTCTCCTGACTGCCGCGCCCGCGGCTTGAGTCGTATGTAGAGGGTCTTCTGCACCCGTGCCACCAGCGTGCCCTCGCCGTCCCGCACTTCGACATGCATCCTGGGCAAGTACTTGCCGCCGTCGGCGGTGTTCGCGCGGATCTCATCCAGCAACTTGTCGCTGATGGCGAACTCGGCGTAGACCGCACCCCGCCCGGGGCTGACGAATTCTATGTTGGCAGCCTTGTCCCAGACGATGTAGTCGCGTCCGAGATTCTCCATCAGCATCAGCACGAAGAAAGGGTCGACCATCGAATACAGCGAGCCGCCGAACTGCGTACCGACATAATTGCGGTTGTACCAGCGCAGCACCATCTTGACCTGAACCAGGCGCATATCCGCACTGATGTGCCGCACCCGAACACCGGCTCCGATGTAGGGCGGATAGAAATTCATGGCCCAGCGCAGAAACCGCGCCTTGCGCGCCAGCCTGGAAGCGCTCATGCCGAATCCTTCGTTGTCGCGCTCAACCCGCGCGCGTACCCAGGCCCATCGCCTGGCGCGCGAACCAGCGCTTGGCAGCGGGAGTCAAGTCCAACCCGAGCAGGCCGAGCGTGCGTCCGGCCGCGACCAGGCGTCCGGAGTCGCCGAACAGTCGGGTCACCTGATCGGAAAAGCCAACGGTGAGCCGTTGATCGAGGCGCTGCCGGCGGGCGTACTCCTGCAGCACCGGCAGATCGCCCAGCGGCGCCTCGCTGCGCAGCAACGCGGCACTCAGCGCATCGACATCCCGCAGCGACAGGTTGTAACCCTGCCCGGCGATCGGGTGCAGGCTGTGCGCAGCATTGCCCAGCACCACCAACCCCGAGCGCACCTGCTCCTCGGCCTCGATCAGCGTCAGCGGATACAGATGGCGGGCACCGACCTGCTGCAAGGCGCCCAGGCGATAGCCGAAGGCCTCCTGCAGTTCCTCCAGGAAGGCCGCTTCGTGGGCCTGCGCCAAGCGCGCGGCGTCGGCCGGAGAACGCGTCCACACCAGCGCGCAGCGGTTGTCCTGCAGTGGCAGCAGCGCCATCGGGCCGTCTTCGGTGAAGCGTTCGAAGGCCAGCCCGCCGTGCGGCTTGCCCGGGGTGATGTTGGCGATCAGAGCGGTCTGGCCATAGGGGCGCCGAGAGGCCTGGATGCCGAGCTGCTCGCGCAAGCCGGAGCGACCACCATCGGCCAGCACGGTCAGCTCGCACGCCAGCGTCTGACCATCGGTGAAGCTCAGGCGATAGCCGGTGGCGCTGGGTTCCAGCCGCTCGACCTCTGCCGGGCAATGGCGGACCACCACCCGATCATCCAGCGCCTGCCACAGGCAGTGACCGATCCAGGCATTTTCCACCACGTAGCCCAGCGCCTCGACGCCCTCGTCGCGCGCATGCAAACGCGCTGCGCCGAGACGGCCGCGCTCGGACACGTGAATATGCAGGATCGGTTCGGCACGCTCGGCGATCCGCTCCCACAGGCCCAGGCGCTGATAGATCATCCGGGTGCCGTAAGACAGTGCGGTGGAGCGCGCGTCATAGCTCGGCTGGTACTCATGGCCCGGCTCGAACGGCTCGATCAGATGGATCCGCCAGCCGCGCTCACGGGCGCCGTCTTGCAAGGCCAACGCGAGGCTGGCACCGACCAGCCCACCGCCGATGATCGCCAGGCTCTGCATGTCAGGCGACCTGCTCGCGAGCGGCGGCCATCAGCGCCTCGATCTCGGCAACACTTTTTGGCACGCCATCGGTAAGGATCTCGCAGCCGGTCTTCGTCACCACTACGTCATCCTCGATACGCACGCCGATGCCGCGCCACTTCTTGGCGACGTTCTGGTTGTCCACGGCGATATAGATGCCCGGCTCGACGGTCATTGCCATGCCCGGCTCGAGCACGCGCCACTCGCCGCCGATCTTGTAGTCGCCGACGTCATGCACGTCCATGCCCAGCCAGTGGCCGGCGCGATGCATATAGAACGGTTTGTAGGCCTCGCTCGCGATCAGCTGGTCGACCTCGCCCTGCAGCAGGCCCAGCTCGACCAGCCCGGCGGTGATCACCCGCACCGTGGCCTCGTGCGCCTCGTTCCAGTGCTTGCCGGGTGCGATGTGCTTGAAGGCTTCTTCATTGGCCTTGAGCACAAGTTCGTAAATGGCCTTCTGCTCGGGCGAGAAGCGGCCGTTGACCGGGAAGGTGCGGGTAATGTCGCTGGCGTAGCAGTCGATTTCGCAACCGGCGTCGATCAGCACCAGGTCGCCATCCTTGAGCGGCGCATCGTTCTCGCGGTAATGCAGGATGCAGGCATTGCGACCCGCGGCGACGATGCTGCCGTAGGCCGGCATCTTCGCCCCGCCCTTGCGGAACTCGTAGTCCAGTTCGGCTTCTAGGTGGTACTCGAACAGGCCGGCGCGGCTGGCCTGCATGGCGCGGATGTGCGCACGGGCGGAAATCTCTGCCGCATGCTTCATCACCTTCACCTCGTTGCTCGACTTGTACAGACGCATGTCGTGCAGCAGGTGATCGAGCGCGACGAACTCGCTGGGCGGTTGCGCGCCCTGGCGGGCCTTGGCGCGGATAGTCTTGATCCACTCCATCAGCCGGTGATCGAAGGCCTCGTTGGTGCCGATGGCGTAGTACACCCGGTCGCGGCCCTCGATCAGGCCGGGAAGAATGTCGTCGATATCACCGATGGGAAAGGCATCGTCGGCGCCATATTCGGCAATGGCCCCGTCCTGCCCGGCACGCAGACCGTCCCAGAGCTCGCGCTCGGGATCGCGCTCGCGACAGAACAGCACGTATTCACCATGCTCGCGACCGGGGATCAGGGCGATCACCGCCTCCGGCTCGGGGAAACCGGAGAGGTACTGGAAGTCGCTGTCCTGGCGGTAGACATGCTCGACATCACGGTTGCGGATGTACATCGGCGCCGCCGGCAGAATGGCGATGCTGTTGGGTTCCATCAGCTCCATCAGCGCCTTGCGCCGACGGGCGTATTCCGGTTTCGGGATGCGAGTCATGGACAGAGCGGTTTCCTCAATGCAGAGACGGTTTCGCTGCGGCGGGCAGCGGTTTGGCGCACTCGGTGAACAGCAGCAACGGCGCCACGCGCAGGTACTCCATCACTTCCATGTAATCGGTTTCGCCATCCTCGGATTCTTCCAGCGAATCCTGGATCTGTGCGATGGCAGAGAGGTCCTGCAGCACTTCCATGGCTTCGCTGCTCAGCGCACGATCACCCGCGGCCAGGCCGAAACCGGCCAGGAAACCCTGGCACCATTGGCCGAGCGCCACGGCGCGTTCGGCCAGTGGCGCTTCGTCACTGGGCAGCAACAGGACAATGGCGATGTCGTCGCCGGCGAGCTCGCCTTTGACCATCTCCTGCAGGCCGATCAGGGCCTGGCGCACATTGTCCTGAGGCGCCTCACCGAGCAGGTCGGAGGCATCGGTCAGCCAGGGCTCGACATCGAAGCCGGCGCCAGCGCAGCTGCGCCCCAGCAACAGGCCGTGCAGCTCGGCTGGCGATACGGTTTGCGGACTGCTCGCCAGAAGTGTGGCGAAAGCGGCGTAGGGGGAGTTCTGAATGGACATGGCGGCTAGGCGCACAGTGGCGCAATGACTAGAATGAAGGCCTCGTATCCTAGCACCGGCGGCCGCGGCAAGACCATCGAAG
Source organism: Pseudomonas sp. LM13 (assembly GCF_041381355.1). Classification (NCBI taxonomy): domain Bacteria; kingdom Pseudomonadati; phylum Pseudomonadota; class Gammaproteobacteria; order Pseudomonadales; family Pseudomonadaceae; genus Pseudomonas; species Pseudomonas sp. LM13. The sequence continues at coordinate 54,271 of NZ_JACBXH010000014.1, read as the reverse complement.
CCCCTGGGCATCGCCTCGTCTTCACCAGTGCCTCAACAGGAATCCCATGGAAGACGCCGATCTGAAAGCGCTGACCATCAAGCTGGAGCAGCTGATTCAGCGCATCGAACAGCTCAAGGCGCAGAACCATCTGCTACTGGCCAACGAGCGGGCCTGGCGTGAAGAGCGCGCTCATCTGATCGAAAAGAACGAAATGGCACGCTTGAAGGTCGAATCAATGATTTCGCGCCTGAAAGCCCTGGAGCAGGACACATGACCCAGCCGAACACCGTCACCGTGCACATCATGGACAAGGAATACTGCATCGCCTGTCCGCCGGAAGAACGCAGCAACCTGGAAGGCGCGGCCCGCTACCTGGATCGCAAGATGCGCGAGATCCGCAGCAGTGGCAAGGTCATCGGGGCCGACCGCGTCGCGGTGATGGCGGCACTGAACATTACCCACGAGCTGCTGCACAAACATGACCGCCTGGACGCCGAAGCCAACAGCGCGCGCGAGCATGTACGCATGCTGCTCGAGCGGGTCGACAGCGCCCTCGCCACCGATCCAAACCCGTCCGGCAACTGATCAACGGCAAACGCTTTGCGTTATACTGCGCCCAACTCCCTGGCATGTTCGCCAGTCGGCGATGACCCTCTCCCGATAAGCAATACCATGGAGGCTACACGTGGTGCCGGTGTGCATGTCCGCCTGACGGAAAGCCTTAAGGTACTCTGTAGTCGCCACCTTGAACTCTCGGGTTCAAGGGCCTACGCGGGCAGCGGCATGCTGGGGAGCCACTTACTATGATTGCAGCCGAAGGCCTTTCGCGCCCGGCGCTGCGCCGCAAGTTGCGCCACGCCCGGCGCCAACTGACACCCGCCCAGCAGCGCCTCGCCGCTCGCCGGCTCTACCGGCAGCTAGCCCACCATCCGCAGTTTCGGCGCGCTCGGCATATCGCGCTGTACCTGCCCAACGATGGCGAAATCGATCCACGCCTACTGCTGCAAGCGGCTCAGCGTCGCGGCAAGGCGACCTATCTCCCGGTCCTCAACCCCTGGCCGCGCACGCGCATGGTGTTCCAGCGCATCAAGCCCGGCGAGCGGCTGCGGCGCAACCGCTTCGGCATTCTCGAACCGGTGATTAGAACCGCTCGACAGCGTCGCGTCTGGGCTCTCGACCTGCTGTTGATGCCGCTGGTGGGCTTCGACGGGAACGGCGGGCGACTGGGAATGGGCGGCGGTTTCTATGATCGCAGCCTGGCGTATCGCGCGATGCGCAAAAAAAGTCACAAACCGACGTTATTGGGACTTGCTCACGAATGCCAGCGAGTCGATCGACTGCCGCTGGAGAGCTGGGATGTAGCGCTTCAGGCTACGGTGACGGACCAGGGCTGGTACGCCGGGTGACGGAGCGCCGCGTCCGTGCGGCACGAGGTCATCGCTGTTGAGCCTGCTGCACCTGAATGACCGGGGCCATGCCGGCCGCGCCATCGTGCTGATCCCACAGACTCTGCGTATAGCCTGTGGTGACTACGCCAAGACCAAAGATAAAGACCAAAATCCACAGAATATCGGGCTTACGTTTCATGTGTGTTCGCCTCCCCCTACCAGGCGAAATGCTTGCGTCGAGTCAGTGTGATTTATCGTTCTAGGACTCGATAGGCCACCTTACAGCCGCGGCATTTTCCGTTAAGCCTCGGCACCGCGCAAATCCGTATTGCAGCCGATTGTCGGAGATTTTGCCATCATGGTCTGATCGAACCGTCTGACAGGAGAGCAAGGTTCATGCCGTACTGGCTAATGAAGTCCGAACCGGACGAGTTTTCAATTCGGGACCTGGAAAAACTGGGCGGCGGACGCTGGGACGGCGTGCGCAACTATCAGGCACGCAATTTCCTGCGGCAGATGCAGGAAGGCGATCAGTTCTTCTTCTATCACTCCAGCTGCGCCGAGCCGGGCATCGCCGGAATCGGCCGGATATCCCGTAGCGCCTACCCCGACCCCACCGCGCTCGACCCTGAAAGCCCCTACCACGATGCCAAGGCTCGTGAAGACGCCAATCCGTGGAGCGCGGTCGATGTCGAGTTCGTCGAGGCCTTCGCGACGCCGCTGAAACTGGCGCGCCTGAAGGCCGAGCCAGCACTGGAGGAACTGGCACTGGTGAAGAAAGGCAGCCGACTGTCGGTGATGCCGGTGAGCGACAGCGAGTGGATGGCGATTCTGGCGATGCGCTGACTACTGGATGATCAGGTTGTTGAACAGCAGATCATCGACAAGCGGTTTGCCTTCCTCCTGTTCGAGCACCTCACGCACCTGCTTCAACGCTTCCTGACGCAGCTGCTCCTTCGCTTCAGGACCACTCAGAGTCTCGTCGGTCTGCTGCGAGAAGAGCATTACCAGCTGGTGGCGGATCAGCGGCTCATGATGTTTGACCCGATCTTCGACCTCCTTGCTGGAGATGCGCAACGCGACATCGGCCTTGTAGTACTTGAGTCGCTCGCCGGAGCCATAGTTGCCCACCATCGCAGGCGTCAGCGCGTAATAGAGGGTCTGGGGAGCAGCGGCCTCTTCGGCGGACTCATTGGCTTGAACAGCCCCGGCAAGTGCCAGGCAGAAAAACATCGATAGTAGGTATCTCACGCTGCGGCTCCAGGAAGAAACTGCGCCAGCATAACCAGTCGCAGCACAACGCCCAAGTCGTTGCACTATCGCCTGGCACTTATACGTCGCCATTACAGCGAACGATGCTGATTGCCTCGCCACGCAGCGCTCCTAGACTGGATAGTCCTGAGCAGTCGAGCCATCCATCGTCGGGCGGCAAGCGCCCGACCAGTCGAACAAGGAAAAGCGATGAAAGCCGTCCTGTGCAAAAGCTTCGGCCCGCCCGAAAGCCTGGTTGTCGAAGATGCCCCCTCCCCTCAGATCAAGCCGAACGAGGTCCTGCTCGACGTGCATGCCGCCGGGGTGAATTTCCCTGACACGCTGATGATCGAGGGCAAGTACCAGTTCAAGCCGCCGTTCCCGTTCTCGCCAGGCGGCGAGGCGGCCGGCGTGATTGCCGCGGTCGGCGAGAAGGTCAGCCACCTGAAAGTGGGTGACCGGGTCATGGCGTTGACCGGCTGGGGCAGCTTCGCCGAGCAGGTTGCGGTCGCCAGCAGCAACGCACTGCCGATTCCGCCAAGCATGGACTTCGAGACCGCTGCCGCCTTCAGCATGACCTACGGCACCTCGATGCACGCGCTCAAGCAGCGCGCCAATCTGCAACCGGGTGAAACCCTGCTGGTGCTGGGCGCCTCCGGTGGCGTCGGCCTGGCTGCCGTCGAGATCGGCAAGGCCATGGGCGCCCGGGTGATCGCCGCAGCCTCGACCGCCGAGAAGCTGGAGGTGGCGAAGAATGCCGGCGCCGACGAGCTGATCAACTACAGCGAAGTGAGCCTGAAGGAGCGCCTGAAGGAACTGACCGGCGGCCAGGGCGTGGATGTGATCTATGACCCGGTGGGCGGCAAGCTGTTCGAGGAAGCCTTCCGCAGCATCGCCTGGAACGGTCGCATGCTGGTGATCGGCTTTGCCGCCGGCGGCGATATTCCGGCGTTGCCGGCCAACCTGCCGCTGCTCAAGGGTGCAGCACTGATCGGCGTGTTCTGGGGCGCCTTCGCCCAACGTCAGCCGCAGGACAACGCCGCTAATTTCCGCCAGCTGTTCGCCTGGCACGCCGAAGGCAAAGTCAAGCCGCTAGTGTCGCAACGTTTTCCACTGGAGCAGACTGGCCAAGCGATCGCCACGCTGGGTCAGCGCAAAGCGGTCGGCAAGCTGGTGGTGCAGGTGCGCTGAGGCGCAGAGGGGAATGCAGGAAGCGTCAGACGCTTCCTGCATGATCCACATGGATCAGTGGGCAGTGCTGGCACCCTGCATGCGTGCCATTTCCTGGGCGTAGAGCGCGTCGAAGTTCACCGGAGCCAGCATCAGCGCCGGGAACGAACCGCGGGTCACCAGGCTGTCCAGCGCCTCACGGGCATACGGGAAGAGGATGTTCGGGCAGAACGCACCGAGCGTGTGGCTCATGGCTGCCGCTTCCAAGCCCTTGATCAGGAAGATTCCGGCCTGCTGCACTTCGGCGATGAAGGCCACTTCTTCGCCGGTCTTTACCGTCACCGAAAGGGTCAGCACGACTTCATGAAAGTCACCCTCGAGCGCCTTCTGCTTGGTGTTCAGATCCAGCGCGACACTCGGATTCCATTCCTGACGGAAAATCTCCGGGCTCTTCGGCGCCTCGAAGGACAGGTCGCGGACGTAGATGCGCTGCAGGGAGAACTGCGCGCCCTGTTCGCTCTGCGACGCTGCGCCGCCGTTATTAGCTTGTTCGGTCATTTCTGCAACCTTCTATCCAGTTGTGCGTGTCGTTTGAATTGTTCGCGCACCCGCGTGTTGGCCTCAGGCCTGCAGCAACGGGTCGAGACGTCCGCCGCGCTCCAACGCGTGCAGCTCGTCGCAGCCGCCGACGTGTTTATCGCCGATCCATATCTGCGGTACCGAGGTACGCCCGGCCTTGCTGGCCATCTCGGCGCGCAGAGAGGGATTGCCATCCACGGGAATCTCCTCGTAGGCGACACCCTTGCGATCGAGCAGCGCCTTGGCGCGGATGCAGAACGGGCACCAGGCGGTGGTATAGATGACGACCTTGGGCATGATTACTTGACCACTGGCAGATTGTCGCCGCGCCAGCTGGAAATCCCTCCCGACAGCTTGGCGGCAGTGAAGCCTGCCTTCAGCAGCTCACGGCAGGCCGTTCCGGCGTGCTGACCCATGGCATCGACCACGATGATGGTCTTGGCCTTGTGCTTTTCCAGCTCGCCTGTGCGGCTGACCAGCTTGTCGTAGGGAATGTTCAATGCATCGACGATATGGCCGGCATCGAACTCCTTCTTGACGCGCACGTCCAACACGACGCCCTCGCCACTGTTGACCAGCGCCGTCAGTTCACGATTGCTCAGGCTCTTGCCACCCTTGCGTGTCTCGGTGATGAACAGAAGGATCAACAGCGCCACGAACAGGCTGCTGAGTACATAGTGGTTAGAGACAAATTCAATCAGGTTAGCGAGCATCAACGGGTACCCGGGCGATAAAATGCGCGCCAGTATACACAGCCCCTCCTACCGGCTGAACCCTGACGACTCGTGACCTCGCCACGGCCAGCCAGTAGACTGGCCGCCCTTTTCCGCCCCCGTGCAAGGAGCCCGAAAGCATGCCTGTCGCCCCTACCGCCGCGCCCAAACCCCTGGTACTGATCATTCTCGATGGCTTCGGGCACAGCGACAGCCCCGAGTTCAACGCCATCCATGCCGCGCGCAAGCCGGTCTACGATCGTCTGCTGGCGACTCAGCCACACGGACTGATCTCCGGCAGCGGCATGGATGTCGGTCTGCCGGACGGGCAGATGGGCAACTCCGAGGTCGGCCACATGAACCTGGGCGCCGGGCGCGTGGTGTATCAGGACTTCACCCGGGTGACCAAGGCGATCCGCGACGGCGAATTCTTCGCAAACCCGACCATCTGCGCTGCGGTCGACAAGGCCGCAGGTGCCGGCAAGGCGGTGCACATCCTCGGCCTGCTTTCCGACGGTGGCGTGCACAGTCATCAGGACCATCTGGTGGCCATGGCGGAACTGGCAGCCCAACGGGGCGCCGAGAAGATCTACCTGCATGCCTTCCTCGACGGCCGCGACACCCCGCCGAAGAGCGCGCAAAGCTCCATCGAACTGCTCCAGGCCACCTTCACCCGCCTGGGTAAGGGCCGTATCGCCAGCCTGATCGGCCGCTACTTCGCCATGGACCGCGACAACCGCTGGGACCGCGTGCAGCAGGCCTACGAGCTGATCGTCGACGGCAAGGCCGAATACCGCTCCGACTACGCAGTGGACGGCCTGATCGCGGCCTACGAGCGCGGTGAAAGCGACGAGTTCGTCAAGGCCACCAGCATTGGCGAGCCGGTGCGCGTCGAGGATGGTGACGCCGTGGTGTTCATGAACTTCCGCGCCGACCGCGCCCGCGAGCTGACCCGCTGCTTCGTCGAGCCCGGCTTCAGCGAGTTCCCGCGGGCCCGCGTGCCGCAGCTGGCCGGCTTCGTCATGCTCACCCAATACGCCGCGAGCATTCCGGCGCCCGCTGCCTTCGCCCCGGAAGCGTTGACCAACGTGCTCGGCGAATACCTGGCCAACAACGGCAAGACCCAGCTGCGCATCGCCGAAACCGAGAAGTACGCCCACGTCACCTTCTTCTTCTCCGGCGGCCGCGAAGAGCCCTTCCCGGGCGAGGAACGAATTCTGATCCCATCGCCTCAGGTCGCCACTTACGATCTGAAGCCCGAGATGAGCGCGCCCGAGGTCACCGACCGCATCGTCGATGCCATCGAGAACCAGCGCTACGACGTCATCATCGTCAACTACGCCAACGGCGACATGGTCGGCCACACCGGCGTGTTCGAAGCGGCGGTCAAGGCGGTGGAATGCCTGGACAGCTGCGTCGGGCGGATCGTCGAGGCGCTGGACAAGGTCGGCGGCGAAGCGCTGCTGACCGCCGACCACGGCAATGTCGAACAGATGGAAGACGCCATGACCGGCCAGGCGCACACCGCGCACACCTGTGAGCCGGTACCCTTCATCTATATCGGCAAGCGCAACGTCTCGATCCGCGAAGGCGGCGTGCTGGCCGACGTCGCGCCGACCATGCTGACACTGCTGGGCATGCCGGTACCGCAGGAAATGACCGGCCGCTCGATCGTCGAACTCAACTGACGGGCGTTAGCGGGATGCGGGGGCGCCAGCCTTCGCTTCCCGCGACGGGCCTCAAGCTTCCCGTCCGCTTTTTAGGCATACTACGCCGGTCATGACCCTCGGTTGACAGCCTTCCATGCCTCGTACATTCCTCGCCCTCGCCTTTCTCTGCCTGCTCGGCCCGGCCGTGGCGGACGAGCGCGCCGCCGCAAGGCAGCAGATCGAAGCCGCCCGCCAGGACATTGCCGAACTGCAGAAGCTGCTCAAGCAGATCGAGCAGGAGAAGTCCGGCGTCCAGAAACAGCTGCAGACCACCGAAAGCGAGATGGGCCAGCTGGAGAAGCAGGTCGATAGCCTGCAGCAGGAGATCGACCGCAGCGAGGCCGAGCTGGAGCGCCTGAACGAGGAGAAGACCACCCTCGAAGGCGCTCGCCTGGAGCAGCAGCGGCTGATCGGCCTGCAGGCCCGCGCCGCCTACCAGAACGGCCGCCAGGAATATCTCAAGCTGTTGCTCAACCAGCAGAACCCGGAAAAATTCAGCCGCACCCTCACTTATTACGACTATCTGAACAAGGCCCGTCTCGAGCAGCTCGACAGCTTCAACGAGACACTGCGCCAGCTGGCCAACGTCGAGGCCGACATCGAAGCGCAGCAGAACCTGCTCGCCGAGAAGAAGGACGGCCTGCTGGAGCGGCGCAACCAGCTCGCCGAGGTGCGCAAGGAGCGTCAGCAGGCACTGGCCAAGCTGAACAGCGACCTGTCCAGCCGAGAGCAGCGGCTGCAGGCTCGCCGCCAGGAACAGGCGCAGTTCGAGCGGGTGCTCAAGACCATCGAAGAGACACTGGCCCGTCAGGCACGCGAGGCCGAGGAGGCTCGTCAGCGCGAACTGCTTGCCGAACGCCAGCGTCAGCAGCAGCAACAAGCCAGGCCCAGCGGCAGCTCCGCGCCGAGTGGCCCGCTGGTATCCAGCGCCGGTGGCAGCTTTGGCGGGCCGTTCGCCCAGGCCAAAGGTAAACTGCCCTGGCCGGTGGACGGACGTCTCGTCGCCCGCTACGGCACTCCACGCGGCGGCGACGCTCGAACCAAGTGGGACGGCGTACTGATCGGCGCCAGTGCCGGCACACAGGTTCGTGCCGTGCATGGCGGTCGGGTGGTCTTCGCCGACTGGTTGCGCGGCGCCGGCCTGCTGGTGATTCTCGACCATGGCAACGGCTACCTGAGCTTGTACGGGCACAACCAGAGCCTGCTGCGCGACGCCGGCGAGATCGTCAAGGCCGGCGACCCGATCGCCACCGTTGGCACCAGCGGCGGCCAGGAAACCGCCGCACTGTATTTCGCCATTCGTCAGCAGGGCCGCCCCAGCGATCCTGCCCAATGGTGCCGCACGCAAGGCTAGTCGAGGGTGATTCGGCCCTACCGAGCCGCCCCATTTGCCTAGCGTGCCCTCTCATTACTGGAGTTCGACATGTTGCACCTGCGCCGTTTCGCCCGCCCCTCCACGCTCGCCCTGGCCATCCTGCTGGGCATGCAAGGCGGTGCCTGGGCCCAGCAGCCTCCGGCGGAAGCGGCTGCGGTACCGAGCTCCAAAGCGCCGCTACCGCTGGATGAACTGCGCACCTTCGCCGAAGTGCTGGACCGCATCAAGGCCGCCTATGTCGAGCCGGTAGATGACAAGACGCTGCTGGAAAATGCCATCAAGGGCATGCTCAGCAACCTCGATCCGCACTCGGCCTATCTCGAGCCCGACGCCTTCGCCGAGCTGCAGGAAAGCACCAGCGGCGAATTCGGCGGGCTGGGCATTGAGGTCGGCATGGAAGACGGCTTCATCAAGGTGGTGTCGCCGATCGACGATACGCCGGCATCCAAGGCCGGCATCGAAGCCGGCGACCTGATCGTCAAGATCGACGGGCAGCCGACCAAGGGGCTGTCGATGATGGACGCCATCGGCAAGATGCGCGGCAAGCCCGGCAGCACGATCAGCCTGACGCTGGTACGTGAGGGCGGTCAGCCGTTCGACGTCAAGTTGACCCGCGCGGTGATCAAGGTGCGCAGCGTCAAGAGCCAGATGCTGGAGCCCGGCTACGGTTACCTGCGCATCACCCAGTTCCAGGTCAACTCCGGCGAGGAAGTCGGCAAGGCCCTGGACCGGCTGAAGAAGGACAACGGCGGCAAGAAGCTCAACGGCCTGGTGCTCGATCTGCGCAACAACCCGGGTGGCGTGCTGCAGGCGGCGGTGGAGATTTCCGACCACTTCCTCACCAAGGGCCTGATCGTCTACACCAAGGGCCGCATCGCCAATTCCGAGCTGCGCTTCAACGCCGATGCAGGCGATGCCAGCGAAGGGGTACCGCTGGTGGTGCTGATCAATGGCGGCAGTGCTTCGGCCTCGGAAATCGTTGCCGGCGCCCTGCAGGATCACAAGCGCGGCGTGGTGATGGGCACCGACAGCTTTGGCAAGGGTTCGGTGCAGACCGTGCTGCCGCTGAACAACGACCGCGCGCTGAAACTGACCACAGCGCTGTACTACACCCCCAACGGCCGCTCGATCCAGGCGCAGGGCATCGAGCCCGACATCAAGGTCGAACGCGCCAAGCTGACCCGTGAACAGGCTGCCGAAGGCCTTCGCGAGGCCGATCTCGCCGGGCATCTGGGTAATGGCAATGGCGGGCCGGACCGCCCCACCAGCACGCAGATCGCCAGCGACTCGCCGCGCCCGCAAGATGACGACTACCAACTCGGCCAGGCGCTGAATCTGCTCAAGGGATTGAATCTCACCCGCGGGCAATGAGCATGCCCGCCTGGGCAGCGGGCCTGGCACTGGTACTGGCAGTATTCAGCCAGGCCGTGCTCGGCCGCGACGTCGTAAACGAGCATGAGCCCCGACCCAGGCTGACCCTGGTCATCGACGACCTCGGCCAGAACCCCGCGCGCGATCGCCGTGTGCTGGAGCTGCCGGGACCGGTCGCACTGGCGATCCTGCCGGACACCCGCCACGCTGCGGCATTGGCCGAACAGGCCCATAGCGCCGGCAAGACGGTCATGCTGCATATGCCGATGGCGCCTGCCCAGGGCCGTTTCGCCTGGCACCCTCGTCTGCCCCACGACGAGCTGGCGCGCCGTCTCGACGCAGCCCTTGGAGCGGTGCCGCATGCCAGCGGACTGAACAACCACATGGGCAGCGCCATGACCGATCAAACACAGGCCATGACCTGGCTGATGGGCGAACTGCAGCGCCGCCACCTGTTCTTTCTCGACAGCCGTACCAGCCCGCGCACCGTGGCCGCCGCCAGCGCCCAACGCACGGCACTGGCCAGCCTGTCGCGGGACATCTTTCTCGATGACGATCCCTCACCGTCCGCGGTAGCCGAACGCTTTCACGCGGCAGTGGCACTGGCCCGCAAGCAGGGCTCGGTCGTCATCATCGGTCATCCCCACGAAAGCACGCTGGCCGTGCTCGAACGCGAACTGCCACGCCTGGCCACACAGGGCATCGACTGGGTAGACGTCGGCCAGATGATTGCCACGCGCAGCAACCGGGCGATGGCCGCCCACGGCCGTGGCGGCATCTATCGCTGAGCATCAGAGATAGCGCTGCAGCATCCTGTCCACCGTGCCATCGGCGCGCATCGCGTCCAGCGCCCGCTGCAGACGCTCGACCACCTCGTCCGGTGTCGCCCGGTTGAGCGCCAGGAACAATCGCGCCTCATTGAAACGCAGCACCGGCTTCAGACCGGTGACGCCTTCCTGCTTGGCCAGATAGGGGCCGACCGGATCGGCGGTGGCCCAAACGTCGATCTGCCCCTTGAGCAGCTTGCCGATGTTCTCCTGGTCGCGCAGCGAATTGATCGGTGCCAGGCCCTTGCCCTCCAAGTGCTGGCTGACCGCGTCGTTCTTGTAGGCACCAATGCGCAGGTCGCGTGCCTGCTCCAGCCCGGTCAGGCGCAGAGGACTGTCGGCGGGCGCCAGCAGCACCCAGCTGATGCTTGCCAGCGGGCCAACCCATTTGAACTGCGGCTCGCGCTCGGCGGTGAAGGTGGTGGAGAACAGCCCCTGATCCGGCTGTTGCAGCACCTGCTTATAGATGCGGTCCCAGGGGAAGCGCAGGGTCAGCTCGTAGCGGATGTCCGCGCGGCGGAACATCTCGCGCACGATGTCGGCGTTGATGCCGTGAATGCGCGCGTCGGCCGCGTAGTTCTTGCCGTCCTCGGCCATGTTGAATGGTGGAAAATTCTCGGTCAGCAGCACGACTCGGTAATCGTCAGGCAGCGCGGCGTGCGCGTGAGCACAGAGCAGCAGCAAGACGACGGCAATGATTCGCTTGAACATCGATCGCTCCCTTTTTCTCGATTCCCTGGCCCATCCCTCCGCGAGCCAGAGCCGAGGTCGATCCAAAGCAAGATGCGAACCAGCGAAGCGCCACGGCGCCAGGGCTAAGCGCCTGCTGGAACGGGGAGCGTGCATGCGCCAGGACGGCGCGAGGAAGTGGATCGGCGCACCCTGCTGGCGCGCCGCCACCATCAAGAAAGTCGGCGCAGGAGATGCGCCGACCAGGGAGACTTAGAGGTAACGCGCGTTGATCTCGTCGATCACACCTTCGCTGCGCATCTGGTCGAGCGCCTTCTGCAGCTTCTGCACCGTCTCGTCGGCGACCTGCTTGTTCAACGCCAGGTAGAGTTCGGCACTGTCGAAGCGCAGCACGCGCTTGAGCCCGGTCACGCCTTCCTGGCGCGCCAGGTAGCGGCCGGCGGGATCGCCGGTGGCCCACAGGTCGATCTTGCCGTCGATCAGCTTCTTCACGTTTTCCTGGTCGCGCAGGGCGAGCTGCGGCTGCAGCCCCTGACCGTCCAGGTGCTCGGCGATGGCGTCACCCTTGTAGGCGCCGATGTTGTACTGGCGCGCCTGATCCAGGCTGGTCAGGTTGATCGGGCTGTCGCCACGGGCTAGCAGCACCCAGTCGTCCGGACCAATGGGTCCGACCCACTTGAACAGCTCCTCACGCTCGGGCAGCCGCGCGGTGACGAAAACGCCATAGTTAGGCTGCTCCAGCGCCATGCCGTAGATGCGCTCCCAGGGAAAACGCAGCGTCAGGGTGTAGTCGACACCGGCGCGCTTGAACATCTCGCGCACGATGTCCGCAGCGATGCCGCTGATGTTTTCATCGCGGGCGAAGTTCTTGCCGTCGGCCGCCATGTTGTAGGGCGGAAAGTTCTCCGTCAGCAGGTCGATCTTCGCCGGCTCCTGGGCATGGGCCAGCGAGGCGCCGAGCAGCAGCGCACTGGCAATGGAGGCGATGGTCTTGAGCATGAGAAATCTCCTGATTGTTCGCCCGCGACTGCGGCGGGCGTGTCCTTGTCTCGGGCATTAAGCCTTATTCAGCTGCACGTCGGGATCAACGCATCACGATGCCGCGGACGGCCAGGTAGGCCTTGGCTTCCGGAACGGTGTATTCGCCGAAGTGGAAGATGCTCGCGGCCAGCACCGCATCGGCCTTGCCTTCGAGGATGCCATCGGCCAGGTGCTGCAGGTTGCCGACGCCGCCGGAGGCGATCACCGGGATGCACAGCGCTTCGCTGATGGCGCGGGTGACGCCCAGGTCGTAGCCGCTCTTCACGCCGTCCTGGTCCATGCTGGTCAGCAGGATTTCGCCAGCGCCGAGGTCTTCCATCTTCTTTGCCCAGGCCACTGCATCCAGGCCGGTGGGCTTGCGCCCGCCATGAGTGAAGATTTCCCAGCGACCCGGCTCGCCCGGTGCGGAGACCTTCTTGGCGTCGATGGCGACGACGATGCACTGCGAGCCGAAGCGATCCGCAGCCTCGCCGACGAAGTCCGGGTTGAACACCGCGGCGGTGTTGATCGAGACCTTGTCGGCGCCCGCATTGAGCAGGTTGCGGATATCCTGCACGCTGCGCACGCCGCCGCCCACGGTCAGCGGGATGAATACCTGGCTGGCCATGCGCTCGACGGTGTGCAGGGTGGTATCGCGGTTGTCGACGCTGGCGGTGATGTCGAGGAAAGTGATCTCGTCGGCGCCCTGCTCGTCGTAGCGGCGGGCAATTTCCACCGGGTCGCCGGCGTCGCGGATGTTCTCGAACTGGACGCCCTTGACCACGCGGCCGTTGTCCACGTCGAGGCAGGGAATGATGCGTTTGGCCAGGGCCATGGTCGATCTCTCTCGTAGGGTGGACAACCGCGCAGCGTTGTCCACCGGGTCACCGAATGCACGGTGGACAAGCGAAGCGTTGTCCACCCTACGGCTTACTCGTCCTTCTGTGTGTAGGGTGGATCGCGCTTCACCGATCCACCGCAGTTCAGCGAATCACTCGTCCTTGTACTTCAGGTCGCAGAGCGCCTGCGCCTCGGCCACATCCAGCGTGCCTTCATAGATGGCGCGCCCGGTGATGGCACCGATGATGCCTGGAGTGTTCGTGTCGAGCAGCTTCTGAATATCGCCGATATTGTGGATGCCACCGGACGCGATCACCGGGATACGGCTGGCGTTGGCCAGCGCCACGGTGGCCTCGACGTTGCAGCCCTGCATCATGCCGTCCTTGGCGATGTCGGTGTAGACGATCGCCGAGACGCCATCGGCCTCGAAACGGCGCGCCAGATCCACCGCCTGCACGCTGGAGACTTCCGCCCAGCCATCGGTGGCGACAAAGCCGTCCTTCGCATCAAGGCCAACGATGACCTTGCCCGGGAAGGCGCGGCAGGCCTCGGTAACGAACTCCGGCTCCTTGACCGCCTTGGTGCCGATGATCACGTAGCTGACACCGGCGCGCACGTAGTGCTCGATAGTTTCCAGGGTACGGATGCCGCCACCGATCTGGATCGGCAGGTCCGGGTAACGCTTGGCAATGGCGGTGACCACTTCTCCGTTGACCGGCTGGCCTTCGAAGGCCCCGTTGAGGTCGACCAGATGCAGGCGGCGGCAGCCGGCCTGGACCCACTTGGCGGCCATGGCCACCGGGTCGTCGGAAAACACCGTGGCATCGTCCATCAGGCCCTGGCGCAGACGTACGCAGGCGCCGTCCTTGAGATCGATAGCGGGGATAATCAGCATGGTTTGAACCTGTTCAAATCAAGTGTCGGTTAAGGGTCAGCTCTTCTCGAGCGCCCACAAGTCGCTTTCGATGCTCTCGAACCGCTCCTTCAGGTGGCTCTGCACGTCGAAGATCGCCTTGTTGTAATACAGCGGCGCGATTTCCCGGGCGAACAGATCGAGCACTTCCTGCGCCTCGAACGAGCCCAGCTCGAGTTCGAAGCGCTCTTGCAGAAAGCGCTTGATGATCTGTTGCGCCGCCTGCTCCTGAGCAGCATCCAGCGCCAGGACCGGCGGCTTGAGCTTGGCCCGGCTCATTTACCAGCGGCCATCCCAGGCGGCGAAGTTCTGCAGCAGCTGCAGGCCATGGGTGTGGCTCTTCTCCGGGTGGAACTGCACGGCGAAGCGCGAGCCATCGGCCAGCGCGGCGGCGAAGTCGTTGCCGTAATGGCCGCGACCGACCACCTGGCGCGGATTGCCGGCCTCGATGTAGTAGCTGTGCACGAAATAGAAGCGCCCGTTGTCCGGAATCGCGTGCCAGAGCGGGTGGTCGACCACCTGCTTGACCTCGTTCCAGCCCATGTGCGGCACCTTCAGGTGCTCGCCGTCCTCAACCAGATCCTTGCCGAAGAAGCGCACCTGACCGGGAAACAGGCCGATGCAGTCGACGCCGTCGTTCTCCTCGCTGCGCTCCATGAGGGCCTGCATGCCGACGCAGATACCGAGGAACGGGCGATCCTGGCTGACTTCGCGAACCAGTTCATCGAAGCCCAGCCGGCGAATCTCGGCCATGCAGTCGCGAATCGCGCCGACGCCGGGAAACACCACGCGGTCGGCCTCACGGATGACCTGCGCATCGCTGGTGATCAGCACCCTGCCGGCGCCGACGTGCTCGAGGGCCTTGGCCACCGAGTGCAGGTTGCCCATGCCGTAGTCGATGACGGCGACGGTCTGCATCACAGGCACCCTTTGGTGGACGGCATCTGCCCGGCCATGCGCGGATCGAGCTCGACAGCCATGCGCAGCGCGCGACCGAAGGCCTTGAACACGGTTTCGATCTGGTGGTGGGTGTTGATGCCACGCAGGTTGTCGATGTGCAGGGTCACCAGGGCGTGATTGACGAAGCCCTGGAAGAATTCCTGGAACAGGTCGACGTCGAACTTGCCGACCACCGCGCGGGTGTAGGGCACGTTCATGGTCAGCCCCGGGCGCCCGGAGAAGTCGATCACCACGCGCGACAGCGCCTCGTCCAGCGGTACGTAGGAATGCCCGTAGCGGGTCATGCCCTTCTTGTCGCCGATGGCTTTGGCGAAGGCCTGGCCGAGGGTGATGCCGACGTCCTCGACGGTGTGGTGGTCGTCGATGTGCAGGTCGCCGTTGCACTCGATGTCGAGGTCGATCAGCCCGTGACGGGCGATCTGGTCGAGCATGTGCTCGAGGAAGGGCACGCCGATGGCGAAGCGCGCCTTGCCGGTGCCATCCAGATTGATGGTGACCTTGACCTGGGTTTCCAGGGTGTTGCGCTCTACGTAAGCCGTACGTTCGGACATCAACAGCTCCGCTGATCGTGGGCGAAAAGGGGCACATTATAGGCGCAAACGCCGCAGCGCGGATACGCGCCGGGCTTACTGGACTGCATCTTGCAGGAACCTGCGCGTCAACCCGCGGAGGTGCCGCCGATGCACGGACGGAAAATGCCTGCGACCTTGCGCTTCATGCTGGCGTCCCGGCGCAGCGAACTGCTCGGCCTGGAAGACCTGGCGCGCACCTGCGAACTGGTCACCCGCATCAGCCAGCTGGTGCACGCGCTGCAGAAGGAGCGCGGCTACTCGAACATCTACCTCAGCGGCAACGCGGCCCATCAGCGTCAGCAGCTGGACGTGCTCAGCCTGGAAGCCGAGGCGCTGGAGCGCGACGTGCGCCTGGATCTGGATCGCATCGATCTGGACGCCGTCAGCAGTGCCGACAAGACCCGCCTGTTCACCCGCATCGCCTATGCCCTGCACAGCCTCGACGAGCTGCCCACACTACGCCGGCGCATCCGCGAGCACGCCATCGGCATGCAGGACGCCACGGCGACGCTGGTGCGGCTGGTCGGCGGGCTGCTGGCGGTGGTGTTCGAAGCGGCCGACACCGCCGCCGACCCCGACATCACCCGCTGCCTGGTGGCACTGTTCAATTTCATGCAGGGCAAGGAACTGGCCGGGCAGGAGCGCGCGCTAGGTGTGGTCGGCTTCGCCAGCGGCTATTTCCGCGCGGACATGCTGGAGCGTCTGGAGCACCTGCTAGAGGGCCAGGAACGCTGCTTCGCCACCTTCAGCCGCTTCGCCAGCCCGGCGGCGCAGGCGCTATGGCAAGCGCTGTGCACCAGCGAGACGAACATCAACGCCTGCCGCCTGCGTGACATCGCCCGCCGCACCAGCCCCGGTGCGGCGGTCGAACCGCAGCTGTGCGAGCTCTGGTTCGAGCTGCACACCGGCCGCATCGATGCGATGAAGCAGGTCGAGACGCGCCTGGAGCAGGATCTGTTGCAACAGTGCCGGTACAGCATCGAGCGAATTCGCAAGGACCTGCAGAGCCATCGCAAGCTGCTCGACGGCATCGCCGACATGCACGCGGCCGCCGAGCAGGCCAAGCTGTTCAGCGTGCAGGCCAGCGATCTCGGCGCGCCGCCGCCGGACGGCATGACGGCGATGGTGGCGCGCTCGACCCTGGAGCTGCTGCTGACACAGAGCGTACGCCTGCAGGGCCTCAATGAGGAGTTGCGCGAGGCGCGTCAGGCGCTGGACGAGCGCAAACAGGTGGAGCGGGCCAAGCAGCAGCTCATGCGCCAGCAGGGCTTCTCCGAAGGCGAGGCCTACAGCTGGCTGCGTCAGGCGGCAATGAATCAGGGCCTGCGCCTGGAGGAGGTCGCCCAGCGCCTGCTGTCACTGGCACAGCCGGCGGCCGAGCGCGCCCCGGCGCGCACCCTGGGCCAGCGTTCCAGGCACTGAAAACAGGCACGCCGCACCATCGGACCAGCCTCCCTGCCCCTCGAATGTGCATGCGCAGCCAGCCCCGCTGAATCGCCACGCACAACTCATCTCGAGCGAGCCAATCACCGAGCTGGTCGCGGCCTGTCTGTGGCGCCGTCGCAAGTGCTTGATCTGGCGGAAGCCACCAGGCGATTCGATGCCGCGCCCGGACCCGCCCGGTGCCGCCCGAGCAGTTCTGGCACAGCTTTCGCAAAGACCAGGCAAGGCCGGATCTTTCGGCTTTCACAACTCCTCATCAGGACAACGGTGTCCACGCTCTCCGGCTCCAGCCGGGCGGTGTGGCGCCGTTTTTTTTCGCCCAAAGGAAAACGGACCATGACCGACAAGCCGAACAACGGCCAGCCCAGCAGCGTAACGCTGGCCTCGCGCCGCAGCTTTCTCAAGCATTCGATCATCGCCGCCAGCGGCGTCGCCCTGTTCGGCGGCATGTCCCTGGGCATGCGTTCGGCCGCCTGGGCCGCGGGCGGTGACGTGGAAACCAGCAAGGCCAAGCTCGGCTTCATCGCCCTGACCGACGCCGCGCCGTTGTTCGTCGCCGCCGAGAAGGGCTTCTTCGCCAAGTACGGGATGAGCGAGGTCGAGGTGCTCAAGCAATCGTCCTGGGGCACCACCCGCGACAACCTGGTGCTCGGCTCGGCGAAGAACGGCATCGATGGCGCGCACATCCTCACACCGATGCCCTACCTGATCAGCGCCGGCATCGTCACGCCGAACAACCAGCCGGTGCCCATGTCGATCCTGGCGCGGCTGAACCTGTCCGGCCAGTGCATCTCGGTCGGCGAGGAGTATCGCGACCTGAAGATCGGCCTCGACAGCACGCCATTCAAGGCGGCGTTGGAGGCGAAGAAGGCCAGCGGCAAGAAGGTCAGTGCGGCGATGACCTTCCCCGGCGGCACCCATGACCTGTGGATGCGCTACTGGCTGGCGGCCGGCGGCATCGACCCGAACGCCGACATCAACACCATCGTCGTGCCGCCGGCACAGATGGTCGCCAACATGAAGGTCGGCAGCATGGACACCTTCTGCGTCTGCGAGCCGTGGAACGCCCAGCTGATCAACCAGAAGATCGGCTACACCGCCAACACCACCGGCGAGCTCTGGCACAACCACCCGGAGAAGGCCTTCGCCCTGCGCAGCGACTACGTAGCCGCCAACCCCAACGCGGCCAAGGCACTGACCATGGCGATCATGGAAGCCCAGCAGTTCTGCGAGAAGGCCGAGAACAAGGAAGAAGTGGCGAAGATCTGCTCGCAACGCAAGTGGATCGGCGCACCCTACAAGGACATCGTCGACCGTATGAAGGGCAACTTCGCCTACGGCACCGGCAAGGTCATCGAGAACCATCCCGAGCAGATGCGCTACTGGGACGACCACGCCTCCTATCCGTTCCAGAGCCACGACCTCTGGTTCCTGACCGAGAACAAGCGCTGGGGCTACCTGCCGGCCGACTTCGACAGCCAGGCGCTGATCGCCAAGGTCAACCGCGAAGACATCTGGCGCGCCGCCGCCGGCGAGCTGAACCTGCCCGCCGAACTGATCCCGACCTCCACCTCCCGCGGCGTGGAGAAGTTCTTCGACGGCAAGGTATTCGACCCCGAGAACCCGCAAGCCTACCTGGACAGCCTGACCATCAAGGCCATGGCCTGATAACCGCAACCCGCGAGGAAAAGCCCATGAATGCCAACGTCAAACTGCAGCCCGCCAGCGCCGAGCCGGTGTCCATCGTCCGCCCTTCCCGGCTCGCCACACTGGCTCGGCGCAGCGGCCGCTACGCGGTGCAGCAGCTGGTGCCACCACTGGTGATCCTGCTGCTGCTCGGCTTGATCTGGGAGATGCTCTGCTCCGGTGCCGATGCCGCGCTGCCGCCGCCCTCGCAGGTGGTCGCGGAAACCTGGGAGCTGATCGTCGATCCGTTCTACGACAACGGCGGCAATGACGTGGGCCTGGCCTGGCAACTGCTGGCCAGCCTCGAACGGGTGGCGGTCGGCTATCTGCTGGCGGTGGTCGCCGGGGTCGGCCTCGGCGTGCTGATCGGCCAGTCGGATTGGGCCATGCGCGGCCTCGATCCGATCTTCCAGGTGCTGCGCACCGTGCCGCCACTGGCCTGGCTGCCGCTGTCGCTGGCGGGCTTTCAGGACAGCCATCCCTCGGCGCTGTTCGTCATCTTCATCACCGCGATCTGGCCGATCATCATCAATACCGCGGTGGGCATCCGCAACATCCCGCAGGACTACCGCAACGTCGCCCAGGTGCTGCAGCTCAATGGCTTCGAATACTTCAAGACCATCATGCTGCCGGCCGCCGCGCCCTACATCTTCACCGGCCTGCGCATCGGCGTCGGCCTGTCGTGGCTGGCGATCATCGCCGCGGAGATGCTCATCGGCGGCGTCGGCATCGGCTTCTTCATCTGGGATGCATGGAACGCCTCGCGCATCAGCGACATCATCCTCGCGCTCGTCTACATCGGCGTGGTCGGCTTCGTGCTCGATCGCCTGGTGGCCTTCGTCGGCCAGCGCATCACCCGCGGCATTCCGGCCAACTGAGGAGCAACGCCATGAGCTATCTCTCCATCGAACACCTGGACAAGAGTTTCGTGCGCGGCAACCTCGCCTCGCAGGTGCTCAAGGACATCAACCTGAACATCGCCAAGGGCGAGTTCATCTCCATCATCGGCCACTCTGGCTGCGGCAAGTCGACGGTGCTGAACATCGTCGCCGGGCTGCTCGACCCCAGCCTCGGCGGCGTGATCCTCGACGGCAAGGAAGTCCGCGGCCCCGGCCCGGACCGCAGCATGGTGTTCCAGAACCACTCGCTGCTGCCCTGGCTGACCGTCTACGAGAACGTCGAAGTGGCGGTGAACAAGCTGTTCAAGCGCAGCATGAACAAGCGTGAACGGCGCGAGTGGATCGAGCACAACCTGGCGCTGGTGAACATGAGCCACGCACTGAACAAGTACCCGCAGGAAATCTCCGGCGGCATGAAGCAGCGCGTCGGCATCGCCCGCGCGCTCGCGATGAAGCCCAAGGTGCTGCTGCTCGACGAGCCCTTCGGCGCCCTCGATGCACTGACCCGCGCGCACCTGCAGGACGAGGTGATGAAGATCCAGAAGGACCTGGGCAACACCATGATGATGATCACCCACGACGTTGACGAAGCCGTGCTGCTCTCCGACCGCATCGTGATGATGACCAACGGCCCCTCGGCGACCATCGGCGAGATTCTCGAGGTGAAACTGCCGCGCCCGCGCGACCGCATCGCCCTCGCCGACGACCCCGAGTACAACCACTACCGCCGTGCGGTGCTGAGCTTCCTGCACGAGCGCCATCGCCTGCACTGATCGGGCACGCCCACCGCCGGCGTCTCGTGCGCTGGCGGCGGTTCGGCGTATGCTTGCCGGCAGTCCGCCCAGCCGTCGCAAGGTCGCCATGCCCGTCTACGTCGAATCCGTCACCCAGCCCAGCCCACAGGATTTAACCGATCTGGCGAAAATCTACGCCGATGCGCCCGAATGGCTGCTGACGCCCTATGCCAGCGCCGAAGCGCTGATTGAGGCGGCGCTGGCCGATGGTAGTCTGATCGCCGGGCGCTTCAATGACCGCCTGCTCGGCGCCGCCCTGCTGCAGCGCGGCGCCGACGCCTGGCGCCTGTCGCACCTGTGCGTGCGCAAGCTCACCCGCAAGCGCGGCGTCGGCCGCCGGCTGCTGGAGGAAACCCAGCGCCAGGCCAGTGAAGCCGGCAAGCCGTTGCGCCTAGCCGCGCCCGCCGGCCATCTGGAAGCCAGCGCCCTGGCCGCGCGTACGCATCTGCCGCTGGATTCGCTCTAAGTCGCCCACGCGACATCTCCTGCGCCCTGCCTGATCCGCAGCAGGGCGTACTTACCCCGCCGCGGCCAGCTGCGGAACCCGCCCCCGCAACGGCACTCCAACGCCGACCGCGCTCCCGACAAGTGCAGGCACGGGGCTATACTCGGCACTTTTCAGATCGTTCATCTACAAGGACTCGTCCATGAAATCGCTCGGCAAAATCCTGGGTCTGGTCTTTCTCGGGCTGTTGCTGATCGTCGTGGCGGCGGGCTTCGCCCTGACCCACCTATTCGATCCCAACGACTACAAGGATGAGATTCGCGACCTGGCGCGCAGCAAGGCCGGCCTCGAACTGGACATCAAAGGCGATATCGGCTGGAGCCTGTTTCCCTGGCTCGGCCTGGAGCTGCACGAAACCACCCTGGCCAGCGCGCAAACCCCCGAGCAGCCGTTCGCCGACCTGCGCATGCTCGGCCTGTCGGTGCGGGTAATGCCGCTACTGAGCCGCGAAGTGCAGATGAGCGATATCACCGTCAACGGCCTCAACCTGACCCTGAGCCGTGACGAACAGGGCCGCGGCAACTGGGAAGGCGTCGGCCAGCCTGCCGCTCGCAGCGAACCGGCCGGCGAGCCCCCGAAAGCTGCCGAGCCGCAAGCCGAACAGCGCGAAGACGCACCGCCTGCGCGCAAGCCGCTCACCCTGGATATCGACAGCCTGACCGTCAGCGATGCCCGCGTGACCTACCACGACGCCAAGACCGGCCAGCAGTACAGCGCCGAAAGCATCGAGCTCACGACCGGCGCAATCCGTGAAGGCAGCCCGGTCCCGGTGAAGCTCAACGCCTTTTTCGGCAGCAACAAGCCGGTGATGCGCGCACGCACCGAACTGCAGGGCTCGCTGCGCTTCGACAACCAGCTCAGGCGCTACCAGTTCGAAGACATGCGCCTGTCCGGCGAGGCCTCCGGCGAACCTCTGCAGGGCCAGACCCTGACCTTCAGCGCCCAGGGCCAGCTGCTGGTCGATCTCGCCGCGCAAATCGCCGAGTTGAACGGTCTCAAGTTCACCGCCAACCAGCTGCGCGGACTGGGTGAACTGAAGGCGCGCGACCTGGACAAGGAACCGAAGGTCAGCGGAGCGATGACCGTGGCGCAGTTCAACCTGCGCGAATTTCTACAGGGCACCGGCCAGCAGCTGCCGGCCATGACCGATGGCAATGCGCTGAGCAAGGCCGAGCTGGTCAGCCGGCTGAGCGGTACGGCGAACAGCCTCGCGCTGGAAGAGTTGACTCTCAAGCTCGACGACAGCACCTTCACCGGTCGCATCGCCATCAGCGACTTCGCCCGCCAGGCGCTGCGCGTCGATCTCAAGGGTGATCGGCTGGATCTCGACCGCTATCTGCCGCCGCCAAGCAAGGACGAGCCGGCAGGCGCCGCACGCAAGAGCGAAGTGAAGAGCACCCAGGCCGCCGCGGTCGGCAGTGGCAGCACACCGCTGCCCAATGCGCCGACCCAGCAGGCCTGGAGCGAGGCCTCGGTGCTGCCGCTGGATCAGCTGCGCAAGCTCGACAGCGAGATCAATCTGGCCATCGGCAGCCTGACCGCAATGAAGATCCCGCTGGACGGCTTCAACCTCAAGGCACGTACCCGCAACGGCCTGCTGACCCTGCAGGAAGTGCGCGGCGGACTGTATGGCGGCCGCCTGGACGGCTCGGCCAGCCTCGACGTGCGCCCGGCCCTGCCATTGCTGACGCTGCAAAACCGCCTCAACGGTGTGCCGATCGAGCGCCTGCTGGAAAGCCAGGGCGAAGAGGTGGTGGTCAAGGGCCTGCTAAACCTGGATGCCGACCTGCGCACTCAGGGCAACAGCCAGAAGGCCTGGATCGACAATCTCAATGGCAAGGTCGGTTTCATCATCGACAATGGCGTGCTGGTCGATGCCAACCTCGAGCAGCAGCTCTGCCGCGCCATCGCCACGCTCAATCGCAAGCCGCTGACCAGCGAGCCACGCAGCAAGGACACGCCGTTCCGTGAACTCAAGGGCAACCTGACGCTACGCAATGGCGTAGCCAGCAACCCCGACCTCAAGGCCAGCATCCCCGGGCTCACAGTCAATGGCAACGGCGATGTCGACCTGCGCGTGCTGGGCATGGACTATCGCGTCGGTATCGTCATCGAGGGCGACAAAGGCGCAATGCCGGACCCGGCCTGCCAGGTCAACGAGCGCTACGTCGGTATCGAATGGCCGCTGCGCTGCCGTGGCCCGCTGGAGCTGGGCGCCAAGGCCTGCCGCTTCGACAAGGACGCGCTGGGCAAGGTGGCTGCGCGACTGGCCGGCGAGAAGCTCAACGAAAAGATCGAAGAGAAGCTCGGCGACAAGGTCAGCCCGGAGCTCAAGGACGCGCTCAAAGGCCTGTTCAACCGATGAGTCCCGAGCAGTTCGGCGCGGCGGTCCTCGACTGGTTCGACCGCCACGGTCGCAAGGATCTGCCGTGGCAACAGAACATCACGCCGTACCGAGTATGGGTGTCGGAGATCATGCTGCAGCAGACCCAAGTCAGCACTGTGCTCGGCTACTTCGACCGCTTCATGGACGCGCTGCCCAGCGTCGAGGCACTCGCCAAGGCCGAGGAAGATGAAGTCCTGCACCTGTGGACCGGCCTGGGTTACTACAGTCGAGCACGCAATCTGCACAAGACTGCGAAAGTTATCGTCGCCGAATACGACGGCATATTTCCTGCGGACGTCGACAAGCTCGCAGAACTGCCGGGCATCGGCCGCTCCACGGCCGGCGCCATCGCCAGCATCAGCCTGGGCCTGCGCGCACCGATCCTCGACGGCAACGTCAAACGCGTGCTGGCCCGCTACGTCGCCCAGGACGGTTATCCCGGCGAGCCGAAGGTGGCCCGCCAGCTGTGGGAGGTGGCCGAGCGCTTCACCCCGCAGCAGCGGGTCAACCATTACACCCAGGCGATGATGGATCTCGGTGCCACGCTGTGCACCCGCAGCCGCCCGAGCTGCCTGCTCTGCCCGCTCAAGGACGGCTGCCGCGCCCACCTGCTCGGACGCGAAACCGACTTCCCGGTGCCCAAGCCACGCAAGGCGCTGCCGCAAAAACGCACGCTGATGCCGCTGCTGGCCAATCGCGACGGCGCCATCCTGCTCTACCGCCGCCCGTCGACGGGCCTGTGGGGCGGGCTCTGGAGCCTGCCGGAACTGGACGACCTCGCCGCCCTCGACCCACTCGCCGCGCGGCATGCGCTGCAGCTCGAGGATCGCCGCGAGCTGCCAGGCCTAACCCACACATTCAGCCATTTCCAATTGGCTATCGAGCCCTGGCTGATCAGGGTCAAGTCCGCCCCCGACGCCGTGGCCGAGGCGGACTGGCTCTGGTATAACCTCGCCACCCCGCCGCGCCTCGGCCTTGCCGCGCCGGTAAAGACACTGCTCAAGCGCGCCGCCGCTGAATTGAATGCAGGAGAGACCTCATGACCCGCACCGTGAACTGCCGCAAGTACAACGAAGAACTGCCCGGCCTCGACCGTCCGCCGTTTCCAGGCCAGAAAGGCGAGGACATCTACAACAACATCTCCAAGCAGGCCTGGGACGATTGGCAGAAGCACCAGACCATGCTGATCAACGAGCGTCGGCTGAACATGATGAACGCCGAGGACCGCAAGTTCCTTCAGGGCGAGATGGACAAGTTCTTCTCCGGCGAGGACTACGCCAAGGCCGAAGGCTACGTGCCGCCGAGCGAATGACCGTCGGCTGCGCTAAGCGCCCGTCCGGATTAAATATTTTTCCGGACCACGCTTGACAGGCAAAAGCCAAATCCGTCTAATAGCGCCCCGTTGCCCAGGTAGCTCAGTCGGTAGAGCAGGGGATTGAAAATCCCCGTGTCGGCGGTTCGATTCCGTCCCTGGGCACCACCTTTCGTTTTCAGGTGGTGTCAGCATCACCCGGAAGCCCACAAGAAACCCGCCCAGTGCGGGTTTTTTGTTGTCTATACTTCCCGTGGAAACTCTTGTAAGCCCCAATCTTTAGGGGCATTCTTTGGGGCATGGCCGGTTCGGTCAAATTTATGCCCCTACGAGGTGCGCCCCATGCCACGGAAAGCCACGCCGCTGACGGACAGCGCGATCAAGGTAGCCAAGCCCAAGGACAGCCCCTACAAGCTGACGGACGGCCAAGGGCTATATCTGGAGGTCACGCCCAACGGCTCGAAGCTGTGGCGCCTCAAGTACCGTTTCGATGGCAAGGAAAAGCGGCTGGCCTTGGCCTATGGATTCCGGGACTCGGAGTACTTCTTCCTGAAAATCAAGGCCGCCTTCCCCGGGAAAGCGCGATGAACCTTTTTTATTGCCTGTGATTTTTGCCGGCGGCGCGCGACGCTCGCCGGAACGGCCTTGACGGGATCACACGGAAGCACCCGCCCAGCATCGGCTGCATCCTGTGATCTCCCCCAAGCCACCCGCTGACTGAAGCTCCGATACCGAACGGCACCTACGCCGCAGCACGAGGACATAGCCGCAGGCAAGCTGCGCAGGGCCAGCAGTCCTTCATTCCCTTCATTGCTCCGACTTCATGCTGCGCTAGGCTGGTGTTAACCGGGCGGGCCTGAGCGGGATGTTGCCTGGCCGCGTCGAACTGCCAAGGGATGCTGCACAGCGCAAGGAGCCGGACGGTGCACAGGATTCTCTCGATTCTGCTGATATTGCTATTGTCGAACGCCGGCCCGGCCGGCGCGGCGCAGTGGCGTTTCGTGACCGAGGACTTCCCGCCGTTCACCTACCCGGCTGACGCCCCGGCCAGCGAAACCACAGGTGTTGGCGCAGCCGGCCCGTTCGTGGAGGTGGTACATACGATCTGCGCACGCCTGCAGCACCACTGCACGATCACCCTGTACCCCTGGCAGCGCGCATTCCGTCTGGCCGAGCAGGGCCAGGTGGACGGAATATTCACGCTCACACCCTCACCGCAACGCGAGCAGATGTTCCACATCAGGCGGATGCTGGTCACTTCTCGCTACAGTGTTTTCGCCCAGACCAAGAGCAGCTTCGTCTTCAATCAACCAAGCGATATGGCGGGCCGGCTGGTTGGCGTCTATGGTCCGTCCGGCACCTCCTATGTGCTGTCCGAGCGCCTCAAGTCGGTGCCTGACGTACGCTTGCACCTGAATACCGACAATCGACGACTCTTACGCATGCTGCAGTCCGGACGCTTCGGCGTGGACGGCCTGGCAGTGCTCAATCAGGATGTCGCCTGGCACCTGATCGAACAAGAGCGCCTCGCCGGAGTGCGTGAGGCCGGCGAGATGGGTCCGATCCGCTATGGCATCGGCCTCTCGCGCAAGACGGTGAGCCAGGCACAATTCGAAGCGTTCGAGCAGGCGCTAGACTCCGCAATAGCCGATGGCACGGTGCCGAATATCCTGCGCCGGCACCAACTCGAAGCCGCCTTCTGAGCATTGCGCACGCCCGGCAAGCGGCGGCTCGGCGCATTTCTCGCCATGCGGTCGCCATTTCGCCAACGCAGACGGACCATCTGAGACCTGGCGCCGATCAGGGCAGCGACCAGCCTGTTACCCTCGCCCGCCCGAACCGCATGGACGCCCTCATGCTGCGCTACCTGCTTGCCGCCTTGCTCGCCACTGCCATGCCTGCCTCTGCCGAGTCGTTCGATTGCCGGGTGGTCGGCATCGCAGACGGCAATACCTTCAGCTGCCGGACCAACGCGGGCGAACGACTCCGGGTTCGGCTGGCGGAGATCGACGCCCCCGAACTCAAGCAACCCTACGGCAGCCAGGCCCGGCAAGCGCTCTCCGACCACATCTTCGGCAAGAACGTGACGCTCGAGGTCAAGGGCCGCGATGGCCTTGGGCGGACCCTGGCGCGAGTCGGCGTCGGCAATATCGACGTCAATTCGGAAATGGTCAGGGCGGGCGCCGCCTGGGCGTATCGCGCTCGCCTGGACGACCGCAGGCTGCTCGACCTGGAGGCGGTCGCCCGAGAGTTCCGGCGCGGCCTGTGGTCGTTGCACAAGACCGAACAGCAACCACCGTGGGAATGGCGCGAGCAGATGCGCAAAAGTCGCTGACCCAACCCGCACGCTCGGCCCAGCCCAGCCCAGCCCAGCGGGTAACGGGTGGAACGACCAAAACAGGCGAAAAACAGACAAAGCTTAATGAAAGTAATTTACATTTAGTTTACATTCGCGCTCCCTGAACAAATCCAACACCGGGAGCTTCACGTGTTTCGCAGAACCAGCCTGTGCTTGTCTATCTCTCTTGCAACCTTTGCCCTCTCGCCCCTGCCTGCCACCGCGGCGGATGAAGCGACGGAGCTCGAAGCAGTCACGATCAGTGCGACACGGGCCAGAAGCGAAGCGGGCAAGACGCCACAGAAAATCACGGTGATCAGCCGCGAGCAAATCGAGCAGCAACTGGCGATCACCTCGGACCATGGCGCGATCCTGAGCAACCTGATCCCCTCCTACTCGCCAAGCCGGCAGAAGATGAGCAGCGCCGGCGAGACCTTTCGCGGCCGCTCGGCACTGATCCTCATCGACGGCGTGCCACAGTCCACGCCGCTTCGCGACAGCCAGCGCGACGGTTATGTGATCGACCTGTCGATGGTCGAGCGCATCGAGGTGATCCACGGCGCCAGCGCCGAGCACGGCCTGGGCGCCACCGGCGGCATCATCAACTATGTCACCCGCCGTCCGGAAAGCGGCGCGCTGCGTCAGCACGCGGGCGTTAGCTTCACCGCACCCGCCGACTACGAGTCCGAAGGCCTGGGCTACAAGCTCGATTACCGGGTGGAAGGTACCCAGGGCGATCTCGATTACCTCGCCGCCGCCAGCTGGCAGACCCAGGGCATGTTCTACGATGCCAACGGCGATCTGATCGGCGTCGATGACACCCAGGGCGACGTGATGGATTCGACCGGCACCGATCTGCTGCTCAAGCTCGGTTACTGGCTGGACGACAATCAGAACATCGGTTTGATGATCAATCGCTACGAAGTCGAAGGCGATCACGAGTACGTCAACGTACCGGGTGACGCCGACGCGGAGATCCCCGCGACCTCGCGCAAAGGCGACCCGCAGGGCAAGGCACCGCAGAACGAAGTGCTCGCGACCAGCCTGTCCTACAAACATGCCGATCTGTATGGCAACGAACTAGGCCTGCAGCTCTATACCCAGCGATTCCGCGGCCGCTTCGGTGGCGGCACCAACGCCACCTTCCAGGACCCCAGCATCGCGCCGGCGGGAACGCTGTTCGATCAGTCGCAGAACGAGTCGGACAAGATCGGCGGCAAGCTGACGATCAGCCGCGATGGCATGCTCGACAACCGCCTGATGCTCACCGGCGGACTCGATGTGCTGCAGGACACCACCAGCCAGCAGCTGATTCTCACTGATCGGGAATGGGTGCCAGAAACGGTGTTCCGCAACTATGCGCCGTTCCTCCAGGCCGAGATCCGCGCGCTCGACCAGCTGACCTTGCATGCCGGTGTGCGGCATGAATTCGCCGACCTCGACGTCGACAGCTTCCGCACCATTGCCTCGACCAAACCGGTGGGCAGTGTCGATGTGGAAGGCGGCAACCCGACCTTCGAGGAAACGCTTTATAACGCCGGCCTGGTCTGGCAGATGAATGACTGGGCGCAGCTGTTCGCCAACTACTCGGAAGGATTCGGCATGCCGGATGTCGGTCGCGTGCTGCGGGGCATTGGCACGCCGGGCACCAGCGTCGACAACTTCCTCGACCTGCAACCGGTGGTTACCGAAAACCGCGAGATCGGCCTTCGCCTGAATCACGGACCGTTCGACGCGGAGATCAGTTACTACGAGTCGGATGCCGACCTCGGCTCGCGCCTGGACAGCGTGGGCGGGGTCTACCAGGTACGCCGCGAGCGCACCGAGATCGATGGCATCGAGTTCACCGGCGGCTGGCAGATCAACAAGGCGCACCGGCTAAAGCTGATGTATGCCCAGGTAAACGGCCAGTCCGACACAGACGACGACGGTAAGGTCGATACCGACCTCGATGGCGCGAACATCTCTCCGGATCGTTACGGCATCAGCTGGCAGGCCAACTGGAACGACAAGCTGCACAGCCTGCTGCAGGCCAACCACTATGCCAGCCGGGGCTTTGACCAGCCGGACCTGGATTTCGACGGCTACACCCTGGTCGATGCCTCGCTCGGTTATCGCCTGCCGGTCGGCGAAGCCCGCCTGGGGATCGAGAATCTGTTCAACGAGGACTACCTGACCTACTACTCGCAGGCCGCCAACACCGGCGCACCCGCAACCCGCAATGGGCGCGTCTTCAATGGTCGTGGACGGACGTTCACCCTTGGCTATCAGGTCAGTTTCTAAGACATGCACTCAGCGGCCAAGCAGGGGCGGCAACAGCACCAGATGGACTGGCGCCACCACGCCAGTCTCGCGCTGCGGGTTCTTGCCGGCATCGGCGGCGGCTTCGCCTGTACCGTAGCGCTGGTTTCGGTCAGCGCTCGGTTGTTGGTGCAGCCAATCGGGCTGGCCAGCCACGAGGCGGTGTTGATCGCCTGCATGCTGGGTTTCGTCATCTACCTCGGCCTGCTGCTCTGGGCGTTCGTCGAACCACGGCTGTGGCGATTGTGCCTGCTCTTGCTGCTTGGCATCGCCAGCGACCTGGCGTTGCAGCTCGGCCCGCCGGCATCGCTGCCGCTTATCACTGGTGCAGGTTGACGATGCCCGGGGACGGATTTCGTGCTTCGCTGAGCTGGCTGCACACCTGGGCCGGCGTGCTGCTCGGCGGCCTGCTGCTGGCGGTTTTCTGGTCCGGCAGCCTGGTGGTCTTCGATCGCGAGATCGACCGCTGGATGCTGCCTTCGACGCGGCTCGGCTCACCACCTGTCGAGCTTTCCCTGGATCGCCTGGTCGTGCCGCATGCCCAGCGGCTGGCCGGCACGGCTGGGCGCTGGAGCATCACCCTGCCCAGCGAGCGCACACCAGTCATCCAGCTGGAGTTCCCGAATGCCGAGGGCGTATCGACGCGCCGCTTCATCGATCCTGCCAACGGCGAGCTACTACCGGACCATGGCAGCTGGGCTGCCACCGGGTTCCTCTTTCCGTTCCACTACAGCCTGCATCTGCGCTGGCGCAATGTCGGCTACTGGCTGCTGGGCATCGCCGGCATGGGCATGCTGCTGTTGCTGGTGTCCGGCGTGGTGATCCATCGCAAGATTATTCGCGAGTTCTTCACCTTCAGGCCGCACAAGAGCACGCAACGCGCGACGCTGGATCTGCACAACCTGACTGGCGTCGTCGCATTGCCGTTTCACTTTCTGATCAGCCTATCCGGTCTGATCATCTTCTTTGCCATCTACTTTCCGATGGTCATCGAACGAATCTACCCCGGTAATCCGGCTGCCTTCAGCACCGAGGCATTCGGCAACTACACACGGCAGCCATCCGCCGAGCCCGCGACGCTGGCTTCGCTGGACGCCATGCGCGACCGTGCCCGCGAAGCCTGGGGTGATGAGCCTTACATGCTGCGGGTATGGCATCCCGGAGACGCCCAGGCATACGTGGAGGTTCGCCGCAGCTTTGCCCGCCAGGTGACCATGAACGTCGATCGCATGACCTTCGACGGCAGCAGCGGAGCCCTCCTGCTTGATCACCGGACCGGGCCGGTAGCCGCCATCCAGCGATTCTTCAGCGGCCTGCATTTCGTTCAGTTCGAACACTGGACGCTGCGCTGGCTGTATTTTCTGGGCGGGTTGTCCGGCTGGGTAATGATCGCCACCGGGCTGCTGTTCTGGACCGGCGCCCGCCGCGCCCGACACCAGCGGAACGGGCATACCGGCGCGCACCTGCTGGACGCGATCTGTGTTTGCAGCTGCAGCGGTCTGATCCTCGCCACGCTTGGCTTCTTCATCGCCAATCGCGCGTTGCCGGCCGACCTCGGCCGCTTCGAGATAGACCGCGCCGCCCTCGAGGGCTGGGCGTTCTTTCTGATCTGGGCGTCGACCCTGGTCCATGCGCTGATTCGTGGCGCGGGTGCCTGGCACGGACAATTGCTGGCCATCGGCGGCGCCGCACCGACGGCAGTGCTGCTGAACTGGCTGACCACCGGCGATCATCTGCTGCACAGCCTCCAGCAAGGGCGCGATGCGGTTGCCGGGATGGACCTGTTGCTCATGTTGCTGGCGCTGCTGGCGCTGGCTGCGGCACGACGCCTGAACCGGCGCATTAGCAATGGCTGAAGTCATGCAGCTGGGCGTCTTTATCCTGTGCTACCTGGCGTTCGCCCAGCTCGCACTGCTGCAGCAATCTCATCGCCAGAAGGTCTGGCGATCAGCGGCACCGGCGCCCGCACGCGAGCGATGGCTACGCCGCAGTGTCGCCGCGATTTCCTTCGCCGGCGCGCCCACGGCCCTGATGACGGTGGAGGGGCCAGGCTTCGCTGTACTGCTCTGGTTCTTGATGATGGCGGCCGCCGCTATGGCGGTCACCCTTACCCTCACCTGGCGACCGGGCTTGCTGCGCTGGCTGCCCTGATTCAGGGTCGCGCCGAGGACGGCGACACGCTAGCCTGCAAGGGCGTGGAGCGTATTGCCGCTCTGCCGATCGCCTGGAGCTTGCAGCATGCCCACTCGATGGATTGCGATAGTCGCCGGCCTGGCACTCATGGGCAATTGCCAGGCCGATGAGCTGCGCTTCGTTACCGAGGATTTTCCGCCGTTCACCTATGCATCAGCCACAGCGGCCGCGGACCGTGCGGCCGGGCCGTTCGTCGAGATCGTCGAAGCCGTCTGTGCACGGATGGAGGTCGACTGCCCGGTGCAGCTGCTGCCGTGGCGCCGTGCACTTGCGCTGGCCGAAACGGGCGAGGTGGACGGCATATTCACCGTGATTCGCTCGCCGGAGCGCGAGCGCGCCTTTCACCTCACCCGCATGCTGGTCACCTCACGCTATGGCGTCTATGCCCGCTCGAGCAGCCGCTTCGTTTTCCACCGCCCGCAGGACCTGGCCGGGCGCAGCGTCGCCGTCTACGGGCCGTCAGGTACCTCGTTCGTGCTCGGCCAGCACCTGGCCGAGGTCAGCGACGTGACACTGATCCTGAAGGCCGACAATCGGCGGCTGCTGCGCATGCTGGAAGCCGGCAGGTTCGGCGAACAGGGCGTCGCAGTGGTCAATCAGGACGTCGCCTGGCACCTGATCGACCAGGAAAGGCTGCTCGACATCCACGAAGCCGGCGAGCTGCAGGCTGTCTCCTACGCTATCGGGCTGTCTCGAGCGGCGGTCAGCGAAGCCGAGTTTGCCCGCTTCAACGATGCGCTGGAGGTGCTGATCGACGAGGGGAGCATCGCCACGATTCTGCGCCATCACGGGCTGGAGCCGGCTTTCTAGACGCTTCGCTACACCGGAGCGGAATCCTTCCTCACTTTTCGCTGAATCATTCGGCGCTTCGAGCCGTCTACCAGAAGGCAGCGTTCGGGCAAATCCGAAGTCTCGCCGCGTACATCCCGCTCATCACCCGCTCATAACGGAGGCTGACCGCCCATGGATGCCGCCAGGAAATTGCCCAAGGCCATCATTCTCTTCCCCGTGTTCATCCCAGCCGTGATCGTCACGCTCCTGCTGGTGATCGGCACGATCAGCAACCCGGAACTGGCCGGTGAGGTGTTCAGCTCGACGCTGGCCTTCATCACTGCCAATTTCGGCTGGTTCTACATGCTCTCGGTGGCCTTTTTCCTGGTGTTCATCGTCGGCATCGCCATGACACCCTGGGGCAACATCAAGCTGGGTCCGGATCACGCCGAGCCGCAGTACAGCTTCCCGGCCTGGTTCGCCATGCTCTTCTCCGCCGGCTACGGCATCGCCCTGTTGTTCTTCGGCGTGGCCGAACCCGTACTGCACTACGCCTCGCCGCCCGCCGGAGCCGCGGAGACGGTCGACGCGGCCAAGCAGGCCATGCAGATCGCCTTCTTCCACTGGGGCTTTCATATCTGGGCCATCTACGGCCTGACCGGCCTGGTGCTGGCGTACTTCTCGTTCCGCCACGGCCTGCCGCTGTCGATGCGCTCGGCGCTGTACCCGATCATCGGCGAGCGCATCCACGGGCCGATCGGCCATGTGGTGGATGTCTTCGCGATTCTCGGCACGCTGTTCGGCATCGCCACCACGCTGGGTCTGTCCGTCACCCAGATCAACGCGGGCATCAACTACCTCTGGCCGTCGATACCGATCAGCATCAACGTGCAGATCATCGCCATCGCGATCATTACCGCAATGGCGATCTGTTCGGTGGTTGCCGGGCTGGACAAGGGTGTGAAGAACCTGTCGCTGCTGAACATGATCCTGGCGATCGGTCTGATGCTCTTCGTGTTTCTGGCCGGGCCGAGCATCTTCATTCTCGAAACCTTCCTGCAGAACACCGGCAGCTACCTGAACAACATCATCGAGCGCACCTTCAACCTGCAGGCCTACAGCCGCAGCGACTGGATCGGCAACTGGACCCTGTTCATCTTCGGTTGGACCATCGCCTGGTCACCGTTCGTCGGGCTGTTCATCGCCAAGATCAGCCGTGGTCGGACCATCCGACAGTTCGTCTTCGGCGTGATGTTCGTGCCGACCATCTTCACCTTCCTCTGGTTCTCGGTGTTCGGCGATACCGCACTGCACATGATCATGGTCGAGGGCTACACCTCACTGATCGGCGATGTGCAGGCGGACAACGCCATCGCGCTGTTCAAACTGTTCGAACTGCTGCCGATGACGTCCATCGCCTCGTTCCTGGCGGTGGTGCTGATCATCACCTTCTTCGTCACCTCGTCGGATTCCGGCTCCCTGGTCATCGACTCGCTGGCCGCAGGCGGCGCGCTGCACACGCCGGTATGGCAACGGGTGTTCTGGGCCAGCATCGAGGGCGTGGTCGCATCCACCCTGCTGCTGGCTGGCGGCCTCAGTGCGCTGCAGACCATGACCATCGCCAGCGCGCTGCCTTTCGCGATCATCATGATGATCGCCGCGCTGGGCATGTGGCGCGCACTGGTGATCGAAGGCCACCACGAAACCAGTCTGCAAAGCCATATGCAGAGCAGTCGCCTGGCCAGCAACGCCGGTCCCGGCCTGTGGAAGAAGCGCCTGGCCGGTTTGGTCAGCTTTCCCAACCGGGAGGAGGTCGACGGCTTCATGAACACCACGGTGCTCAAGGCCATGCGCCGGGTGCAGCGCGAACTCAGTGGCCAGGACTGGGCAGCCGAAGTGCACACCGATGAAGCCCATTCGCGGCTCTACCTGGAGGTCATCAAGGATGACCAGGTGGACTTCATCTACGAGATCCGCGCGGTCGGTTATGCCATGCCGGCGTTCGCGCTGACCGAAGGGCCGGAGGCCGACGAGCAGTACTACCGCGCCGAGGTGTTCCTGCGCCGCGGCGGCCAGCATTACGACGTCTACGGATACGACCAGGCGGACATCATCAGCGACATACTCGACCAGTTCGAGAAGTACCTGCACTTCCTGCACATCTCGCCGGGGAGCTTGCCGTGGAAAATGGCCGAGCACGACGAAATGCTCTCCGACGATCAAGATGCACCGAAGCCGGACGCGGGCTGAGAGCGGTGGCAGCTTCAGGCCGCAGCCAAGCGGACCGAGCTGCCGCTTGCGCCGGGCAGCGGAGCGCACCTGCGCACGCAGCATCGACTTCATCTATATAGCTAGGGAGACACTGCATAAATAGCCAGCCGCCCCCACCCTTGGCACACTGAGCCCCCTCAACCAGCCCCCTCCATGAGCTTTGTTACGCGCGTGCAGAAGACCTTCTCCGAACTCGAATATACCGGCAAGAAAAAGCAGACTCGCCGAGATCGCTTCCTGGCTGACCTTGAACAGCTGGTGCCCTGGGCACAAGTGGAGGCGCAAGTGGCGCCGTTCTATAGCGACACCACAGGCAAGCGTGGACGCCCTGCGATTGGGTTGTCGCGCATGCTGCGCATGTATGTCGTGCAGCAGTGTTTCGGTCTCTCCGATGAAGGTACCGAAGATGCCGTCTACGACAGCCAGGCCATTCGTGGTTTCATCGGCATCGACCTGGGCCGTGAGTCGGCACCGGATGCCACTACCTTGTTGCGATTTCGCCGCTTGCTGGAAACCCATCAGCTAACGCGGGTGCTGTTTGAAACGATTAACCAGCATCTGGCCAGCCGGGGTCTGCTGCTCAAGGAAGGCACTATCGTCGACGCTACCCTGATCGCCGCGCCGCCCTCGGTCAAGAACCGAGAAGGTAAGCGTGATCCTGAGATGCATCAGGCCAAGAAAGGCAATCAATGGCACTTCGGGATGAAGGCCCACGTTGGTGTCGACGCCACATCGGGACTCGTGCACAGCGTGGTAGGGACTGCCGCCAACGTGGCGGATGTCACCCAGGTCGATCAGTTGCTGCACGGCGCCGAAACCTATGTTTCGGGTGACGCTGGATACACTGGTGCGGCCAAGCGACCGGAGCATGCTGAACGGGACGTTGTCTGGTCGATTGCAGCACGGCCAAGCAGTTACAAACATCACGGCAAAGACAGCGTGCTGTACCGAGTCAAGCGCAAAGTCGAATACGCCAAGGCGCAGCTGCGTGCCAAGGTCGAGCATCCCTTCCAGGTGATCAAGGTGCGCTTCAATCATCGTAAGGTTCGCTACCGTGGACTGGAAAAGAATACGGCGCAGTTGTTCAGTCTGTTTGGGTTGGCCAATCTGGTACTGGCCAAGCGGTATTTGCAACGGACGGCGGGATAAGTCCGTCCGAAAGGCGGGGCTGGCCCGCTAATCAGCAAAATCAGGGTAGAAATCGGCCCAAGAAACGCAGAATAAGGCCGGTAGGTTGAAAAAACCGGGTTGAAAAAGGGGGGACGGTGAGAATTGGCTAATTGTTCAGCGTCTCCCTAGGAGCGCATTGTTGGCCGGCGAAACGTGACCGAACGGTCACATCGCTCAACACCGCATCGCGCTTGGCGCATGCCGCATCGCATGCTAGGTTTGCGCCTCGCCAGGACGGCGAGCAGTTCGCGCGGAGCGCACCATCAGATATCTAGACCATGGCGGCCTTCGCCGGTCTGTAAGAGGACCCCTCATGGCCGAGGCCATCCCTGCACTGGAAATCCGCAACCTGCACAAGCGCTACGGCGACCTGGAAGTTCTCAAAGGCATTTCGCTGACCGCCCGTGACGGCGACGTGATTTCCATCCTCGGCTCTTCAGGCTCCGGCAAGTCCACCTTCCTGCGCTGCATCAACCTCCTGGAAAACCCCAATGAGGGTGAAATCCTGGTGGCCGGCGAGCAGCTCAAGCTCAAGCGCGACAAGCAGAGTGATCTGATTGCCGCTGACGGCAAGCAGCTCAACCGGGTTCGCAGCGAGCTGGGCTTCGTGTTCCAGAACTTCAACCTCTGGCCGCACATGACCATCCTCGACAACATCATCGAGGCACCGCGCCGCGTGCTCGGCCAGAGCAAGGCCGAAGCCACCGAGGTGGCCGAGGCGCTGCTGGCCAAGGTCGGCATCGCCGACAAACGCCACGTCTACCCCAACCAGCTTTCCGGCGGTCAGCAGCAGCGCGCGGCGATCGCTCGCACGCTGGCGATGCAGCCCAAGGTAATCCTGTTCGACGAACCCACCTCGGCGCTCGATCCGGAAATGGTACAAGAAGTGCTTGCAGTGATCCGGTCGCTCGCCGAGGAAGGCCGGACTATGCTGCTCGTCACCCACGAAATGAATTTCGCCAAGCAGGTTTCCAGCGAAGTGGTGTTCCTCCACCAGGGTCTGGTCGAGGAGCAGGGGACGCCCGAGCAGGTATTTGACAGCCCTCAATCGGCGCGCTGTAAACAATTCATGTCCAGCCATCGCTAATGGAGCAACACCGCATGAAGAGCTATAAAAAGATCCTGCTGACCGCTGCTGCCTCGCTGATCATCGGCACCCAGGCATTCGCCGCGGAAAAACTACGGATTGGTACCGAAGGCGCCTACCCGCCCTTCAACCTGATCGATGCCAGCGGCAAGGTGGTTGGCTTCGACCTCGACATCGCCCACGCCCTTTGCGCCAAGATGCAAACCGAGTGCGAAGTGGTCACCTCCGACTGGGACGGCATCATCCCGGCCCTGAATGCCGGCAAGTTCGATTTCCTCGCCGCCTCGATGTCGGTGACCGAAGAGCGCAAGAACGCCGTCGATTTCACCGATCACTACTACACCAACAAGCTGCAGTTCGTGGCGCCGAAGGGCGTCGAGTTCAAGACCGACAAGGACTATCTGGACGGCAAGGTCATCGGCGCGCAGCGCGCAACCATCGCTGGCACCTGGCTGGAAGACAACCTGGACGGCGTGGTCGATATAAAGCTCTATGACACCCAGGAGAACGCCTACCTGGACCTGGCCTCCGGCCGCGTCGACGGCATCCTGGCCGACACCTTCGTGCAGTGGGAATGGCTCAAGAGCGATGCCGGCAAGGACTTCGAGTTCAAGGGCGAACCGGTGTTCGATGACGACAAGATCGCCATCGCCGTGCGCAAGGGCAACGACGAGCTGCGTGAGAAGCTGAACAAGGCGCTGGCCGAGATCATCGCTGACGGCACCTACAAGCAGATCAACGACAAGTATTTCCCGTTCAGCATTTACTGATCCAACCGAGCCGAAGCCCGGTCGCCTGAAACTGGCCGACCGGGCTTTGGTGTTTGAGCTTCTATGATTCCTGACCTTCACGGATTCGGGCCGGCGCTCATTGCCGGCACCTGGATGACCATCCAACTGGCCCTCGCCTCCCTGGCGCTGGGGCTGGTGCTCGGTCTGCTCGGCGCTCTCGCCAAAACCTCGCCCTACAGCGCGCTGCGCTGGCTCGGCGGCACCTACTCGACCATCGTGCGCGGTGTCCCTGAACTGCTCTGGGTGCTGCTGATCTACTTCGGCACCATCAGCCTGATTCGCGGTATCGGCGAGTTGTTCGGCATCGAGAACCTGGCGCTCAGCCCGTTCGCCGCCGGCACCATCGCCCTCGGCCTGTGCTTCGGCGCCTATGCGACCGAGGTCTTCCGCGGCGCGCTGCTGGCCATTCCCAAGGGTCACCGCGAGGCTGGCCTGGCCCTGGGGCTGGGCAAGCGGCGCATCTTCCTGCGGCTGATCCTGCCGCAGATGTGGCGCCTGGCCCTGCCGGGTCTGGGCAACCTGTTCATGATCCTGATGAAGGACACCGCGCTGGTTTCGGTGATCGGCCTGGAGGAAATCATGCGCCGCTCGCAGATCGCGGTGACCGCCAGCAAGGAGCCTTTCACCTTCTTCCTCGTGGCCGCCTTCATCTACCTGTGCCTGACCATCGTCGCCATGATCGGTATGCACTTCCTCGAAAAACGTGCCGGCCGCGGCTTCGTGCGGAGCGCAGCATGACCTGGGAAATCTTCATCAAGTGGCTGCCGAGCTTCATCGAGGGCGCTTGGCTGACTCTTCAGCTGGTCGGCGTTTCGGTCGTCGCCGGGCTGATCCTCGCCGTACCGCTGGGAATCGCCCGCTCCTCCCGACATCTAGCGGTGCGCGCGCTGCCCTATGGCTACATCTTCTTCTTCCGTGGCACACCACTGCTGGTGCAACTGTTCCTGGTCTACTACGGCATGGCGCAGTTCGAGGTGGTGCGCCAGAGTGCGCTCTGGCCGTATCTGCGTGACCCGTACTGGTGCGCCATCATCACCATGACCCTGCACACCGCCGCCTATATCGCCGAGATCATCCGCGGCGCGATCCAGAACGTGCCTCACGGTGAAGTCGAAGCCGCCCGCGCGCTGGGCATGTCACGCGCGCAGGCGCTGCTGCACATCATCCTGCCGCGTGCGACACGCATCGGCCTGCCGGCCTACAGCAACGAAGTGATCCTGATGCTCAAGGCCAGCGCCCTGGCCAGCACCATCACCCTGCTGGAACTGACCGGCATGGCACGCAAGATCGCCGCACGCACCTACCTGCACGAGGAAATGTTCCTCACCGCCGGCCTTATCTACCTGCTGATCGCCTTCATCCTGATGCAGGGCTTCAAGCTGCTGGAACGCTGGCTACGGGTCGACGCCTGCCAGGGTCGCTAAGCCCTGGCTGCCTCCTCGGCTCAGCGAGGAGGCATGCTCTGCCTGGCCACTTTGGCTGAATCCCGCCTCCGCTCCGCGGTCAGACGCAAACCCGATCCCATCACGAGATTGCCCATGCCTGTCGATATTCAACGCATCGAAATGGACCAGCTCGCCTGCTGGCGAGTCCGCCGCGGTGAGGACGAACTGCTGATCGCCGAACAGGGCGCGCAGATCCTCAGCTATCGCCAGGGCGATGCGCCGCCGATCATCTGGCTCAGCGAGGAGGCCGCCTATCAGCAAGGGCAGTCGGTTCGCGGTGGCGTACCCGTGTGCTGGCCATGGTTCGGCGACCTGGCGCGCAACCCGCAAGGGGTCCAGGCAAGCTACCACGGCGAGCAACCCGCCCCGTTCCACGGCCTGGTGCGCGCCCTGCCCTGGCAACTGCGCGAACAGCGCAGCGAAGGCGATACGGCAGTTCTCGAATTCCATTGCCCGCAGGCGCTCGGCCAATTGCCGGGCTGGCCGCACCGGGTCGAACTGGCGCTGCAGATCCGCCTGGCCGACGAGCTGGAGCTCAGGCTCAGCAGCCGCAACGTCGGCACGGAGGCAGTCACCATCAGCCAGGCCCTGCACAGTTATTTCGCCGTCAGCGACATCCGTCAGGTGCGTGTGGAAGGCCTGGCCGGCTGCCCCTACATCGATACGCTGCTGGATTGGCAGCAGCGCCAGCAGCAGAACGGCGACCTGGCGTTCAACGGCGAAACCGACCGCATCTACTTGCAGCTCCCGACAACGCTGAGGCTCGTCGACCCGGCATGGAAACGCAGCATCCAGCTGACCACCCGTGGCTCGCGATCAGCGGTGCTGTGGAACCCCTGGATCGACAAGGCCAAGCGCCTGTCCAGCTTCGCCGACGACGCCTGGCAGCGCATGGCCTGCATCGAGACGGCCAACGTGCTGGACGACGTGGTGGTATTGCAGCCCGGCCAGCAGCACCTGTTGGGCGTGTCAGTCACCGCAATCCCCGCGCTCTGAATTGCCGAATACGATCGGCTATAACAGCGCCAATCATCTTTCTGTGATTGAGTAGATAGTTGCATGTAAGTGATGACTTACATGCAACTGGACTATTTCGCACAAGTTCAAATAGATCGCAGAAGCAAATTTCCCGACAGTTTTGAATTAGTTCCGTCGGCCGCCGGCTAATATTTCCCACTGCAACAGAGATCACACTTCTCGCCTTGAATGAGGCATACCCCCCGTCTAGGATGCCCACCCCATAAGGCCCTGTGCAATTTGTTGCGCAGGGAAAGTGCGCAAAAAGTTGCGCACCTCCTTTCTCGGAAACATGCCGCTCTTAAATATTCGGCAGTTTCAAAGTTCACGGATCGAACTTGAGCGTCACGGAAGACCCAATGCACGCCAGCGCACTCAGCAAGCATTATCTGGAACTTGCCAGAAAGCCGGTCAATGACAGCAATTTCGCTGGCGACGATATTCGCTACAGCAGCGAATTCGAATTGCTCGAGGCTGAACTGGCCAAGGCCGGAGCATTGCACCAGACCACCGGTATCGACTGGCAGAAGGTCCGCGAGGGCAGCGAGATGCTGCTCGCCTCGCTGTCCAAGGACCTGCGCGCCGCCGCCTGGCTGACCTGGAGCCTGTTCCAGCGCGAGTCGTTCGCCGGGCTACAGGCGGGGCTGAATCTGCTGCAGTACCTGTGCAGCAATCACTGGGCCGAACTGCACCCACGCAAGCCACGCACCCGCGCCGCCGCGATCAACTGGCTGCTGCCGCGCCTGGAACAGACCTTTTCCGAGGACGTCCCGGTCGGCGAACAGCTGCCGCTGTTCCGCAGCCTGGCCGAGCAACTGCATGCGCTGGAGCAGTGCCTGTCCGGTCATCTCGGCGAAGACGCACCGCTGCTGTTGCCGCTTTGCCGCCAACTCGACGGCATGGTCAAACGCGCCAGCTCGGGGCAACCGCAGCCCGGGACAGTGGGCGCAGCCATCGCCCAGGTGAAGCAGGTCGCCAGTCAAGTCTTCGCCCCCGGTTCGCCGATCGAGAACGACAAGGAAGCGCTCAAGGCCCTGCGCAACCTGCAGGAACAGGCACGCCCGCTGACCGCCTGGTGGCTGAAGCAGCGCACCAGCGATCTGCGCCCCTTGCGCCTGGCGCGAACGCTGCTCTGGCTGAGCATCGACAGCCTGCCCGAGCACAACAGCGAGCAGATCACCGCGCTACGTGGCGTACCCGCCGACAAGCTGGCCAGCTACCGCGAACGCTTCGCTCAGGGGCATTACGCCGACCTGCTGGTGGACCTGGAAAACAGCACCGCGCGCGCGCCGTTCTGGCTGGACGGTCAGCGCCTGGCCTGGGAGTGCCTGCAGGAGCTAGACGCCGCGCAGGCCATGCGCGAAGTGGAGATCCAGCTCGCGCTGTTCCTGCAACGCCTGCCGCGTCTGGAAGAGCTGTGCTTTCACGACGGCACCCCGTTCGCCGACGCCAAAACCCGCGCCTGGATCAGCGGCCAGGTCATGCCCCATGTACAGCCGGCCACGGCCGCCAGACAGGAAGAACCGCCTGTCACCGGCACCGCACAACCGAGCTGGGAGCTCGCGCTGCAAGAAGCCGTTCCGCTGTTGCGCAAAGAAGGCCTCAAGCCTGCCGTGCAACAGCTCAAGCAGGGCCTGACTCGCGCCCGCGGCGGCCGCGAGCGCTTCTTCTGGCAGCTGAGCCTCGCCCGCCTGTGCTACCAGGCCAAGAAATACGAGCTGGCCAAAACCCAGCTCGAAGCACTCGACCAGCAGCTCGAGGCCAGTGGCCTGGGCAGCTGGGAACCCGATCTCGCCCTCGAGGTACTGCGCCTGCTGCACAGCTGTTGCGAGCTGCTGCCGCAGAACCACGCCGTGCGTGAAAGCAAGGATGAGATTTACCGCAGGCTGTGCCACCTCGATCTCGAAGTGGTGCTGGACTAACCGCAAAGGAGAACACCATGGCCAAAGAAGGCTCGGTTGCACCCAAGGAACGCATCAACGTCACGTTCAAGCCGGCCACCGGCAATGCTCAGGAAGAGGTCGAGCTGCCCCTCAAGCTGATGGTGCTGGGCGATTTCACCCAGCGCGCCGACGACCGCAAGATCGAAGACCGAAAGCCCATCGCCATCGACAAGAACAGCTTCGACGAGGTCCTGGCAAAGCAGGAGCTGAACCTGACCTTCGGCGTGCCGAACCGCCTGCAGGACGAGCAGACCGATGACGAGCTGGCCGTGCAGCTGCGCATCAATTCGATGAAGGACTTCAACCCGGCCAATCTGGTCGAGCAGGTCCCGGAACTGAAGAAACTGATGGAACTGCGCGACGCCCTGGTCGCCCTGAAGGGCCCGCTGGGCAACGCTCCGGCCTTCCGCAAGGCCATCGAAAGCGTACTCGCCGACGACGATTCGCGTGACCGCGTACTCGGCGAACTGGGCCTGGCGGCCAAAGAGAAGCTGGACGCCTGATATCACCGACAAGGAAGCACATCTACATGACCACTAGCGCAGCCGCCGTCGAGCACGGCAACCACCTCGCCGAAGGCGGCATCCTCGACCGCATCATCGCCGAAACCCGCCTGACCCCGGATGACGAGGCCTACGACATCGCCAAGCGCGGCGTCTCGGCCTTCATCGAAGAACTGCTCAAGCCGCATAACGAAAACGAGCCGGTGAAGAAGGCCATGGTCGACCGCATGATCGCGGAGATCGACGCCAAGCTCAGCCAGCAGATGGACGAGATCCTGCACCACCCGCAGTTCCAGGCCCTGGAGTCCTCCTGGCGCGGCCTGAAGCTGCTGGTGGATCGCACCAACTTCCGCGAGAACATCAAGCTCGAGCTGCTCAACGCCTCCAAGCAGGACCTGCTCGATGACTTCGAGGACAGCCC
Organism: Pseudomonas sp. LM13; assembly: GCF_041381355.1. Classification (NCBI taxonomy): domain Bacteria; kingdom Pseudomonadati; phylum Pseudomonadota; class Gammaproteobacteria; order Pseudomonadales; family Pseudomonadaceae; genus Pseudomonas; species Pseudomonas sp. LM13. The sequence continues at coordinate 11,635 of NZ_JACBXH010000014.1, read as the reverse complement.
AGAGATCGTCCAGTCCGGCCTGTACAAGCACATCTACACGGCCGAGTACGGCCAGTTCGGTGGCCAGCCGGTCGGTGCGCTGATCGCCAACTACTTCTTTGACCCCAGCGCACCCGACGTGAAGACCATGCAGTACGTCGCCAGCGTCGCGAGCATGTCTCACGCGCCCTTCATCGCCGCTGCCGGCCCGAAATTCTTCGGCCTGGAAAGCTTCACCGGCCTGCCGGACCTGAAGGATCTCAAGGATCACTTCGAGGGCCCGCAGTTCACCAAGTGGCAGAGCTTCCGCGAGCAGGAAGATGCCCGCTACGTCGGCCTGACCGTTCCGCGCTTCCTGCTGCGCAACCCCTACGATCCGGAAGACAACCCGGTGAAGAGCTTCGTCTACAAGGAAAACGTCGCCGGCAGCCACGAGCATTACCTGTGGGGCAACACCGCCTACGCCTTCGCCAGCCGCCTGACCGACAGCTTCGCCAAGTTCCGCTGGTGCCCGAACATCATCGGCCCGCAAAGCGGTGGCGCGGTCGAGGATCTGCCGCTGCACCACTTCGAGAGCATGGGCGAGATCGAAACCAAGATCCCGACCGAGGTGCTGGTTTCCGACCGTCGCGAGTACGAGCTGGCCGAGGAAGGCTTTATCGCCCTGACCATGCGCAAGGGCAGCGACAACGCCGCGTTCTTCTCCGCCAACTCGGCGCAGAAGCCCAAGTTCTTCGGTAATAGCGAAGAAGGCAAGACCGCCGAGCTGAACTACAAGCTCGGCACCCAGCTGCCCTACCTGTTCATCGTCAACCGCCTGGCGCACTACCTGAAGGTGCTGCAGCGCGAGCAGATCGGTGCATGGAAGGAGCGCACCGACCTCGAACTGGAACTCAACAAGTGGATCCGCCAGTTCGTCGCCGACCAGGAGAATCCGAGCTCCGAAGTACGCAGCCGTCGTCCGCTGCGCGCCGCCCAGGTCAACGTCAGCGACGTCGAGGGCGAACCGGGCTGGTACCGCGTCAGCCTCAGCGTGCGTCCGCACTTCAAATACATGGGCGCGGATTTCACCCTGTCGCTGGTCGGCAAGCTGGACAAGGAATAAGCACTTGAACGGATACGGCAGCCTCTTCGAACGCCTCGGCGGTGACGCCGCGCGACGTTCCGGCTGGAGCCGCGAAGTCGCGGCGATGGCCTCGGTGGCTGCCCATCTGGCCAAGATGCTCAGCACCCGAGCGGGCAGCGTGCAGACGCTGCCCGACTACGGGTTGCCCGATCTCAACGATATGCGTCTGTCGCTGCACGACTCGCTGCAGCAGGCGCGTATCGCCATCGAGCGCTTCATCGAAGCGTACGAACCCAGGTTGACCCAGGTGCGCGTGCTGTCGCTGCCGCGAACCCACGACCCGCTGACCCTCGCCTTCACTATCGAAGGCCTGCTGGAAGTGGATGGCCTCAAGCGCCAGGTCAGCTTTTCCGCCAGCCTGGATGGCAGCGGACAGGTCAAGGTCCAGTAAGGAGACAACGGATGTCCGGCAAACCCGCAGCCCGCCTCGGCGACCCCACCGCCTGCCCGAAGACTGGCCACGGCACCAACCCCATCGCCGCCGGCTCGCCCGACGTGCTGTTCGACGGTCTGCCGGCCGCGCGCATGGGCGACGCTTCCGCCTGCGGCGGTGCGATGGCCAGCGCGGTGATCCCCAACGTGCTGATCGATGGTAAGCCGGCGGCGGTGGTGGGCAGTGTGGGTAATCACGGCAATGTCGTCACCGCCGGCTCGGGGACGGTGGTCATCGGCAGCAGCCACAACTCGGCGCCCTTCCTCGCGCCTGCCGCCCTTGGAATTGCCAAGGCAGTTACTGCGGCGGCCGCTGCCGCCGAGGCCTTTCGCTCATCTGAACCGATAGCCCGCGCCTGGCAGGAAGAGCCGGGTGACCTCGCGCCATTGGGCGTTGAAGAGGAAGACGAAGAAGAGGAGCTGGTCGAGCAGCCGCAGCAACAGGCGCGTCAGGGCATCACCCTGCGAATCGGCGTGTTCTTCGACGGCACCGGCAATAACCTGGCCAATGCCGCCGTGACCGAAAAGTGTCGCCAGGACGACCTGACTCTGCTGGACGAGCGCACCCTCGGGGAGGTCGTCGAGTATTGTAGGGCGCATGGTTTCGGCGGTAGCGAAGGCAACGGCTTCTTTGCCCAGACACCGGACAACAGCTACGGCAACGCGCCGAGCAACGTAGCGCGGTTATTCGACCTGTACCAGGACGATGCGACCCGGAGCCTGGCTAAGGACGAACGTAGCGCCAGCATCAAGGCGTATCTCGAAGGCATCGGCACCAGCAGCGGCGAGGAAGATTCGGTATACGGGCAAGCGACGGGCATGGGTGACACCGGTGTCGTGGCCCGGGTAATGCAAAGCCCCAACACGATCAGCCTACAGCTGGGCCTATTTACGGAAAGCAACCCCGGAGTGCAGGTCGACGCGTTGGAATTCGATATCTTCGGATTCAGCCGCGGCGCAGCAGCAGCCCGCCATTTCGCCAATGAATTGCTCAAAGCCAACGGTGGGGTGCTGGCTGGCCTCCTGCGCCCGGGCCAGTTCGGGCTGTCAGAAGATTTCGAATGGAGCGGCCACGCCTGCATCAACTTTATCGGGCTGTTCGATACGGTGGCAGCCGTGGCCGATCCAATGAGGTGGGACTTCAGCCCTGCTGACCACCTCAATCCAGGCGTCAACCTGTACCTGCCTCCGGGTTGCGCACGCAAGGTAGTCCAGCTCACGGCTCGGGATGAGATGCGCTGGAACTTCGCGCTCAATAGCGTGGCTCCGCATCACCAGGAGATAGCCCTTCCCGGCGCGCACTCGGATATCGGTGGTGGCTATCTTCCGATTGCCCGGGAAAAGCTGATCTTGAGTCGTCCTGTCAGCTCCACGGTGCCCGCTGGGACGCCTATTGAAAGCACGCACGCCTGGCGTGAAACCAGCCGTCAATACGAGAAGTGGATGGCTCTCGGGCTACCGGAAGATCAGCTTAAAAAAGAGGTTCGCCGCATCCGCAAACTCAATCCCCGCGGCGTCAACCATCCACCGGAGGACTGGGTGTTAGGCCTGGTAACTATCGACCGTCAGATACGCGGCGAGTTAGCGCTGGTGTATTTGCGTGTGATGCGGGAATTGGCGGTGGAAAATGGGGTTCCCGTCAAATCTATTCCCGACACGCCGATTTTTGCGCTTCCTTTTGAACTCCAAGATATTGCCAAGAAAATGATGGCTTATGCCTACGGTAGCCGGTTTGACCTAAACGAAGATGAAGATCGCTTGCTCCGATCACGATATATCCACCTATCTGCACACTGGAAACCCACGAGCGGCCTGCTTATCAGTAAACCCGCGCCCAATGTCCGTTTGGTCTACAACAACGAGCCACAGCAAGGCTACCCCGAATGAAGAAGCTCCTCCTCGCATGCACACTCGCATTGCTCAGCGGCTGCGCGAGCAGCCAAGCCCAACCTAAGCTGCCTTTTGACGCGTGGTACGCCGGCACTTTCGCGCCGAACCATATGGAAGTATGGGTAGAAAGCGTGGACGTGATCGACCGCCGCGGTCTCGCATACGAAAGAGTCAATGGCGGAGTGCCATCCTATGCCAGCACGATCGCGGGCTGGCCTTCACATCCGGCGGGAGGTGCAGGCAAAGGTCTACGCGGTATCGATCTGCCAGAAATCATCTTTGTGCGTTGGCAATCCCTAGTCGAGCCGCAGACCTATAACGTGCGAATCAACATTCCCGAGTGGGTACGGGAGGAAATGCTTAAGCCACAGGCGCCTTACTGCCGTGGCGAGAAGCGTGTCGTCGAAGGAATGTATCGCCGATTCATCACCATCGGCCTCGCTCCCGGCGGAATCGCCAAGGCCTGGGTAGGCGGGCCCTGCCTGCAGTCCATTGAGATTGGCCGCTTCGAGGCTGCAGTTAGCAAGCTAGGGCCGAGCCTTGGACAGAACGAGGGGCGCTACGCCTATCCCCTCTCGGAAAAAGCCAAGGCCTACATCGAGCAACACGGGGTGCCCTATGGCTCGTGGTAAACCCTCCTCACGCTGCGCCCGCCTGGCGCTCGCCGCCCTCGCGCTGACATTGGCCGCCTGCACCAACACTTCCCCGCCGCCGCGCGAACTGGCCGGGCGCTACGAACTGGTCGGCGTGATGGAGATGGGCTCACAGCTGCTGCTCCAGGAACAGGGCACGTTCGAGGCGGTGCTCTACTACGGCAGCCTCGACATCCAGGGTCGAGGGCACTGGGCAATGGCGGACGGGCAGATCGAGTTGCGCGAACGCGGGCCGAGGGCCTTTTTCGACGGGATGAAACTTGTGCCAAGCGGCAACTGCCTGCTCGTGAACATGGACACCTCCACGGGATGCTACCGCCGACGCTAGGAGCCCCGCCGCACAAGCGCGCCGGACACGAAACGACAAGGATGAATCGTTAGACATGTCTTTCAACCATTACTACCAGAGCGAGCTCACCGCCCTGCGCCAGCTCGGCAAGCGCTTCGCCGAGCGCAGCCCGGCGCTCGCGCCGTTCCTCGGGCAGGCCGGGCGCGATCCGGATGTCGAGCGGCTGCTCGAAGGCTTCGCCTTTCTCACCGGGCGGCTGCGGCAGAAGCTCGATGACGAGCTGCCGGAGCTGACCCACTCGCTGATGCATCTACTCTGGCCGAACTACATGCGTCCGCTGCCGGCTTTCAGCATGCTGCAGTTCGATCCGCTGAAGCGCCCCGGTCCGGCGCTGACGGTACCGCGCAATACGCCGGTGGAATCCAATCCGGTGCAGGGCGTCAGCTGCTGCTTTCGTACCGCCTACGCCACCGAAGTGCTGCCGCTGGCGTTGCAGGCGCTGGAGTACTCGGTCAAGGGCACCGGTGCACTGCTCAGCCTGCGCCTGCAGATGAGCGCCGATGGCCATCTTGGCGAGATCGGTCTCAACCATCTGCGCCTGCACCTGGCGGGCGAGCCCTATATCAGTCAGCTGCTCTACCTCAGCCTGTTGCGCCATCTGGGTGGCATCGAGCTGGTGCCGCTGAACGAACAAGGCTACCCGCTGACCGGTCCCGATGGCCGCCCGCTGACGCCCTTGCAGCTCACCCCCAAGCAGCTCGAACCGGTGGGATTCGCCGAGGATGAGGCGCTGATCCCCTACCCGCTCAATACCTTCCGCGGTTATCGCTACCTGCAGGAATATTTCGCCTTCCCCGACAAGTTTCTCTTCGTCGACCTCAAGGGCCTGGAGATCATTCAGCGCATTCCGGACGACATGCTCAAGCAGGCCCGCGGTCTGGAGCTGCGCTTCGACATCCACAAGGCCGGCGTGCAGCGCATCCGCCCGACGCGGGACAACGTGCGCCTGTACTGTACGCCGGTGGTCAACCTGTTCCCGCACGATGCCATCCCGATCCGCCTGGACGGCAAGCAGGACCAGTACCTGCTGCTGCCGGCGGAGTACGATGCGCAGCAATGCGGCGTGTTTTCGGTGGATCGGGTCACCGGCTGGAAACCCGGCGGCATGGGCTACGAAGAGTACGTGCCGTTCGAATCCTTCGAGCATGACCCCAGCTTCGATGTACCGGTGGCGCGCCCGCACTACAGCGTGCGCCAGCAACCTTCGCTGCTGGGCGAAGGCCAGGAAACCTGGCTCAGCTTCGGTCTGCGCAACCATGACCAGCACGAGACGCTGTCCATCGAGCTGACCTGCACCAACCAGAACCTGCCGCGCCAGCTGAAGCTCGGCGACATCTGCAAGCCCTGCGAAGACACCCCGGAATTTCTCAGCTTCCGCAATATCTCGGCGGTCACCCCGAGCTACGCGCCGCCGCTGCAGCGCGACTATCTGTGGAAGCTGATCAGCAACATGTCGCTGAACTACCTGTCGCTGGCCAACGTCGAGGCGCTCAAGGTGATCCTCGAGACCTACGACCTGCCGCGCTATTACGACAAGCACGCCGAGAACGTCAGCCGGCGGCGCCTCGGCGGCCTGACTCACATCGCCCACCAGCACGTCGATCGCCTGCATCGCGGGCTGCCGGTGCGTGGCGTCCGTACCGAACTGACCATGAACCAGGACGGCTTCATCGGTGAGGGCGATCTGTTCCTCTTCGCCTCGGTGCTCAACGAATTCTTCGCCCTCTACGCCAGCCTCAACTCGTATCACGAGCTGCGCGTGCAGAGCACACAGGGAGAGGTGTACCAATGGACGCCGCGCATGGGTCAGCAACCGCTGCTCTGAAACCGCTCAACCGCGGCATCCGCGAGTACAGCCTGTTCCAGGGTGTGCTGCTGGTGCTCGATCGCCTGCGCCAGCTCAATCCCGGTCTGGATGACGAGGCGCTCTATGAACGGCTGGAATTCCAGGCCAACCCGAGCCTGGGCTTTCCCGGCAGTGATATCGAGCAGGTGCAGTTCTTCCAGGAGCACGACGAGTGGCGCGCGCGCCTGCGCATCAACCTGGTCAGCCTGTTCGGCGCCGGCTCGCCACTGCCGGCCTTCTACGGCGAACAAGCGCTTGGCGACAGCGAGGACGGCAACCCGACCCGTGATTTTCTCGACCTGTTCAACAACCGCCTGCAGCGCCTGCTGCTGCCGATCTGGCAGAAGTACCGCTACCGCGCCCGCTTCACCAGCGGCGCCCATGACCCCTTCTCGGAGCAGCTGTTCGCCCTGGTCGGGCTCAGCGGCGAGGCCATCCGTAGCGCGCCGGAACTGAACTGGAAGCGCCTGCTGCCCTATCTCGGCCTGCTCAGCCTGCGCGCACACTCGGCCGCATTGATCGAGTCGGTGCTGCGCTACTACTTCAAGCACGCCGAGCTGAACATCGAGCAATGCCTGGAGCGCCAGGTGGAAATCCTCGACGAGCAACGCAACCGCCTCGGTCTGGCCAACAGCCGGCTGGGCGAAAGCCTGGTGCTCGGCGAGCGGGTCCGCGACCGCGGCGGCAAGTTCCGCATCCATATCCGTCAGCTGGACTGGAATCGTTTCCACGAATTCCTGCCCATCGGCAGCGGCTACCAGCCGCTCTGTGCGCTGGTGCGCTTCACCCTGCGCGATCCGCTGGATTACGACCTGCGCCTGGAGCTTCGCCCGGACGAGATCCGTGAACTGCGCATCGGCGCCGACAACAACTGCCGCCTCGGCTGGACCAGCTGGCTCGGACGCAACCGCGCCGACGGCCTGGTCACCCTGGGCAGTCAGCGGGCGAGCGCCGCGGTTAATGACGGCCGCGGCGTCGCCCCGCAGGCCGCAAGCCAAGGCATGAGGAGAGAAATTTGGTGATTCCAAATGAGCGACAAACAACGCCGGATTGTGGTCTGCGGGGCACGCCCCTTCGGGTTGCTTCTGTGAGCGCGCCATGCCGCGTTGCGGGACTTGTCGAGGGAATGGCCATCGTCTGCGTCCCTCGCCTTGCCTGGCACGCACACAGAAGCAACGCGGCTCGCCATTAACCGCGGCGCTCGCCCTCCATTAAGGAAGATGAAAATGATCAATGTCGATCTGCAACAACTGGTACAGGCGCTGGACGCCGAGACCAAGCGCGACCTGGAAGGCGCAGCCGAACGCTGCGTGGTACGTGGCGGCAGCAAGATTCTCGTCGAGGACCTGCTGCTCGGCCTGCTCGAGCGTCCCGATGGACTGCTCAAGCGAGCCTTGCTGGATGCCGAAGTCGATACCGGCGCACTGGCGCAGGCGCTGCAACCGCGAGGCGAGCACAGCGAATCGCGTAACCCGGTGTTTTCCACCGAACTGGTGCAATGGCTGCAGGATGCCTTGCTGGTGGCCAGCCTGGAACTCGGCCAGAGCCAGATCGACCAGGCCGCGCTGATTCTCGCGCTGCTGCGCAATCCGCTGCGCTATGCAGGCAGTCATTACCAGCCATTGCTGGCCCGGCTGGACGCCGAGCGCCTGCGCGACTTCGCCCTCAGCCAGCAGCCTCAAGGCAGCACCGGCAAACCTGCTGCCAGTGGCGAGTCAAACCTGGCGCGCTTTACCCACAACTTCACCCAGCAGGCCCGCGACGGCAAGCTCGATCCGGTGCTCTGCCGCGACTCGGCGATCCGCCAGATGATCGACATCCTCGCCCGGCGGCGAAAGAACAATCCGATCGTGGTCGGCGAAGCTGGGGTCGGCAAGACCGCCATCGTCGAAGGCCTGGCACTGCGCATCGCCGCCGGAGAAGTGCCTGCGGCACTCAAGGGCGTCGAGCTGCTCTGCCTGGACCTCGGTCTGCTGCAGGCCGGCGCCAGCGTGAAGGGCGAATTCGAGCGCCGGCTGCAGGGTGTGATCGACGAAGTGAAGGGCTCAGCCAAGCCGATCATCCTGTTTATCGACGAGGCGCACACGCTGATTGGCGCCGGCGGCCAGGCCGGTAGCGGCGATGCGGCCAACCTGCTCAAGCCGGCACTGGCACGCGGCGAGCTGCGCACCATCGCTGCAACGACCTGGAGCGAGTACAAGAAATACTTCGAGAAGGACCCGGCACTGGCCCGGCGCTTCCAGCCGGTGCAGCTGCACGAGCCGAGCGTTCCGGAAGCCGTCACCATCCTGCGCGGGCTGGCGCCGGTCTACGAAAAGAGTCACGGCATCTACCTGCGCGATGATGCGGTCACGGCCGCCGCCGAGCTGTCGGCGCGCTACCTGGCCGGCCGGCAGCTGCCGGACAAGGCCGTCGACGTGCTGGATACCGCCTGCGCGCGGGTGCGCATCAGCCTCGCCGCTGCGCCCGAGGCGCTGGAACGCCTGCGTGGTGAAGTCGCCGAAGGCGAGCGCCAGCGTGAAGCCATGCGCCGCGATCTGGCCGCCGGCCTGCCGGTCGACGCGGCTGTCCTCCAGCGGCTGGAGCAAGGTCTGCTCACGGCGGGAGACGAAATAGAGCAACTCGAATCCCACTGGGCCAGGCAGCGCCAGCTCGCCGAGCGCCTGCTCGAGCTGCGCAAACGCACCGCCGAAGCCCGCAGCGATGCAAACGAGGACGGCGAGGCCCCATCGCTCGATGAGCTGGAGGCCGAGCTGCGCACCGTGCAGGCCGAACTCGCCGCAGCCCAGGCCGAGCAGCGACTGGTCAGCCATGAGGTCTGCCCGCGCCTGGTGGCCGAGGTGATCAGCCACTGGACCGGCGTGCCGCTGGCGCAGCTGGCACGGGAGCACAACGCCCAGGTCGCCAACTTCGCCGCCGATCTGCGCGCCCGGGTGCGTGGACAGGAACAGGCCGTCGAAGCGCTGGATCGTGCCATGCGCGCGGCAGCGGCCGGGCTGAACAAACCCGACGCTCCGGTGGGCGTGTTCCTGCTGGTCGGCCCCAGCGGCGTCGGCAAGACCGAGACCGCCCTCGCCCTGGCCGACCTGCTGTATGGCGGCGAGCGCTTCCTCACTGTGATCAACATGTCCGAGTTCCAAGAGAAACACAGCGTTTCCCGCCTAATCGGCGCGCCTCCAGGCTATGTCGGCTACGGCGAAGGCGGCATGCTCACCGAAGCGGTACGGCAGAAACCCTACTCGGTGATTCTGCTCGACGAGGTGGAGAAGGCCGATCCGGATGTGATGAATGTCTTCTATCAAATCTTCGACAAGGGCGTGGCGAATGACGGCGAAGGCCGCGAGATCAACTTCCGCAACACCCTGATCCTGATGACCAGCAATCTCGCCAGCGAGTGCATCGCCAGTTTCTGCAGCGCCGGGCAGCGACCGGCCGCCGAGGATCTGGAACTGGCCATCCGTCCGCAGCTGTCGCAGCACTTCAAGCCGGCCCTGCTCGGGCGCATGCGCGTAGTGCCCTATTACCCAATCGCCGGTGAGGTGCTCGACGAGCTGGTCGCGCTCAAGCTGGCACGCTTCGGTGAGCGGCTGCAGCGTCGCCAGCTGCAGTTCAGCCACTGCCCGGCGCTGGTCACGCACCTCTCCGAGCGCTGCGGCGACAGCGACAGCGGCGCGCGCCTGATCGACCATCTGATCGAGCAGCACCTGCAACCACTGGTGGTGGACCGCCTGCTCGCTGCCATGGCCAGCGGCAAGCCGCTGCAGCGGGTGCATGCCACGCTGGATGGCGACGGCGCGCTGGTCTGTGAGTTCGCCTGAAATGTCCGCAATGTTCAATCAGGTGCCACAGCCACTGCGCTATGCCGAGGCCCTGCTGGGCCGCTTCGCCGGGCTGGCGCGCGCGGCGAACGCCGACAGCCTGCTCGGTGGACTGGTGGAAACCGCGGCGCAGCTGAGCAACTGCCAACTCAGCCAGCTCTATTTGCTGGACGCCACCCACACTCGCCTGACGCTCTGCGCTGAATGGCACAACGGCCTGCTACAGCCACGCGAAGCCACCAGCCTGCCGAGTGATTACGACGGCGAGCAGCTGCTGCAATACTGCCTGTGCCAGAACCAGACCCTGTGCCTCAGCGAACTGGACAGCAATCTGCACGCTTCGAGCTTCCTGCCGGACAGCCCGGTCCCCTGGCGCAGCCTGCTCTGCCTGCCGCTGCAGGACGAGCAACAGCGCGTCGCCGGCCTGCTGCTGACGGCCAGTACCGAATCGCGCGAGCTGCACGGCTTCAGCGGCTCGCTGGCCCAGCTCGGCGCCTTCGGCCTCGCCCAGCTGCATCTTCTCCAGCGCCTGCGCGCGCCCGGCGGCACCGCGCCAGTTGCCGCGCCAGTCAGTCCCTGCGCCAGCGGTTACGGCCTCATCGGTGACAGCCCGCGCATGCGTGCGGTCTACCAATTGATCGGCAAGGTGCTGCACAGCCCGGTCAACGTGCTGCTCACGGGAGAAACCGGTACCGGCAAGGAACTGGTGGCGCGCGCCATTCACGATTGCGGGTTCCGACGCAGCAAACCCTTTATCGTGCAGAACTGCGCTTCGCTGCCTGAGCAGCTTTTGGAAAGTGAGCTGTTCGGCTACCGCAAGGGCGCCTTCACCGGTGCCGACCGAGACCGCAGCGGCCTGCTTGATGCGGCGAACGGCGGCACGCTGTTCCTCGACGAGATCGGTGACATGCCATTGCTGCTGCAGGCCAAGCTGTTGCGCGTGCTGCAGGAAGGCGAAGTGCGCCCGCTGGGCTCCACCGAAACCCACAAGGTCGACGTGCGCATCGTCGCCGCCACCCACCGTGACCTGCGCAGCCAGGTGGAGAACGGCCTGTTTCGCGAGGATCTGTTCTACCGCCTCTCGCACTTCCCCATCGAACTGCCGCCGCTGCGCGAGCGTGAAGAGGACATCCTGCGCCTGGCCCGGCATTTCGCCGACAAGGCCTGCGCGTTTCTCCAACGCGATCTGTGTCGCTGGTCCGACGCCGCGCTCGAGCGTCTGGCAGGCTATGCCTTCCCCGGCAACGTGCGGGAATTGAAAGGGCTGGTGGAGCGCGCCGTGCTGCTCTGCGAGGGCGGTGAGCTGCTACCGGAACACTTCAATCTGCATGTGGAGGCGAGCCTGGACAGCAGCCTGAACCTCCGCGAACGCATGGAGCGGGTCGAACGCAGCCTGCTCATGGATTGCCTGCGCAAGAACGGCGGCAACCAGAGCCAGGCCGCCCGCGAACTCGGCCTGCCGCGGCGCACGCTGCTGTATCGCATGGAACGGCTGAATATCAGCCCGGCCGATCTCTAAGGAAGGAAAGACGCCATGTTCAA
>NZ_JACBXH010000013.1:0-98513 GCF_041381355.1 Pseudomonas sp. LM13 | reverse complement strand
TACTTGGGATAACCGGCGCGTTTCATTTCGCGGGTGGTCGACTGCTGCACCGCGGTGAGCATCTGCTCGACCGGCATCTGCCCGGTCAGCGCGGCGGAGAACATCTTGCCGACCTGGGTACCGATGGCCTGGAACTCAGGGATGGTGACCAGCTGGATGCCGACGTAGGGCACCGGCTTGGCCGATGGTGAGGCGGGATCGGCCTGCTTGAGCGACTCCAGGGTGATCTCGGCGAACGGCGCGGCCGCCATGTACTGCTCGTTGTAGGTGGACTCGCGCGTGCCCGGCGGCACGTTGGCGACGCCATCGGTTTCGGCGACGAGCTTGGCGTAGTCCTTGGAAGTCGCCCAGGCGGTGAAGGTCTTGGCGGCGTCCTTCTGCTGGGAGCTGGTCGGGATCGCCAGTGCCCAGGAGTACAGCCAGGCCGAGCCCTTGTCGGTGGTCTCCTGCGGGGCGAAGGTGAAGCCCACCTTGTCGGCGACCTTGCTCTGCGATACATCGGTCACGAAGGAGCCGGCAACGGTCGCATCGACCCACATGGCGCATTTGCCGCTGTTGAACAGCGCCAGGTTTTCGTTGAAACCATTGCTGGAGGCGCCGGGCGGGCCGTATTGGCTGAGCAGGTCGACATAGAACTTGGCCGCCTTGGTCCATTCGGGACCATCGAATTCGGGCTGCCACTTCTCGTCGAACCAGCGCGCACCGAAGGCGTTGGCGACGGTGGTGACCAGCGCCATGTTCTCGCCCCAGCCGGCCTTGCCGCGCAGGCAGATCCCGTACTGGTCCTCGCCAGGCTTGTGCAGCTTTTCGGCGAACTCGGCCATCTGGGTCCAGGTCGGGTGTTCGGGCATGTCCAGACCGGCCTGTTCGAACAGGTCGGTGCGGTAGTAGGTCATGGAGCTTTCGGCATAGAACGGCAGGGCGTAGAGCGTCCCGTCTACCGACAGGCCTTCGCGTACTGAAGGAAATACGTCGTCCAGATCGTAGCCTTCTGGCAGATCCTTCATCGGGGCCAGCCAACCCTTGTCGCCCCAGAGCGAAGCTTCATACATGCCGATGGTGAGCACGTCGAACTGGCCGCCATCGGTGGCGATGTCGGTGGTCAGGCGTTGACGCAGAACGTTCTCTTCGAGCACCACCCAGTTGAGCTTGATGTCGGGATTCTGCTGTTCGAAGGTCTTGGAGAGGCGCTGCATGCGGATCATGTCCGCATTGTTGACGGTGGCGACGGTGAGGGTTTCGGCAGCCTGGGCCAGCGCAATCGTGGCCATGCAGGCGGAACCGAGCAGCAAGTTGATTGCTTTCATTCGTGAACTCCTCTTCCAGATCAGGGGCCTGGAAGCACTTATTGTTTTTGTTGTTACCCGCGTACTGCGCTACGAGCGTCTCGCGAGCATTACAACGCCGGGGGGAGCAGCGCGACAAAGCCGTGACTGCACTCGCTTCGATACTTTTTTGCACTCGGTTGAGCGAGGCGGGCCGCTCGCAGCGGCACCGACCAGACCCGTCGCCGGGGCTCAAGAATGAGGCTTTGCCACAACCGTAATGGCGCGAACGTAGAGACAGTCCAGGAAGAGGGCGCCGAACCCGCCCGGCCGGAAGCGTATCAGCCGGCCAGGTTCTGCTCGGTCAGGCGTTGTTCGACCAGGCGCCGATAGCGCGATGGGGTCATGCCCTTGAGCTGCTGGAAGCGGCGATTGAAATTGGACAGGTTGTTGAAGCCCGACTCGAAGCAGACGTCGGTAACCGGCTTGTCCTGATCGAGCAACAGCTCGCAGGACTTGCTGATGCGCAGGCTGTTGACGAACTCGACATAGCAGCGGCCGGTGGCGCGCTTGAAGAAGCGCGAGAAGTAGGTGGGTTTCATCCCGAGATGGCTGGCGACTTCTTCCAGCGGCAGTTCACGCATGTAGTGTTCGAAGATGTAGTTGACCGCCATGTTGGTCCGGTCGGCCTGCTGCTCGTCGCTCAACTGTGCCGAGGTGGCGCCGGAGAGCAACTGGTAGTCGTCGCATCTGGCAAGCAGCTCGAGCATGATCAGGAAATAGCCGAGGCGGGTGGCGCCGCGGCTGTCGGCGATCTGCTGCATCAGCTGGCGTGCCTGGGCGATGGTCTGCGGACAGCGAAACTCGATGCCGTAGCGCGAGCGTTCGAGCATCGGCGTGAAAGTCCGCAGCTCGGAGAACACAGCGTGGCCGGCCTCGAGCATCTCGTCGGTGAAGTTGACCAGCATGTCGCGCTTGGCCACGACCTCGCCTTCCTCGACCTGGCTGATCCAGTTGTGCGGCAGGTGCGGACCGGTGAGAAACAGGCTGTCCGGTCCGAAATTGCCCACGTAGTCGCCGACGAAGACCTTGCCGGAGCTGGCGACGATCAGATGCAGCTCGTATTCCTTGTGGTTGTGCCAGCGCACCAGCGGGCAGGGGAAACCATGTTCGCGATAGATCAGCGAGTTGCCGTGGTGGTCGTCCATCAGCTCGTAGGACGGGTCGGTAATCTTCAACGCTCTCATGCAGGGTCCGTTGTCGTGAAAGGCCACGAAGGGTTATAGCTGCTGAGGGCGCAACGGCCAAACCGGTCAGACAATTTCGTATCGGTAGGGCAGGTCCGGACCACGCCGGGAACAGGTGATGCCAGCGGCGCTGCTGGCGAAGGCGAGCATGGCCTGCAGTTGCGCGGGTCCCATCTGCGCGAGCCCGCGCGGCGAGTCCAGCTGCTGTTCGGCCAGGTAGGCGAGCAACGCGGCCTGGAAGGTGTCGCCGGCGCCCACGGTGTCACGCACCGTCACCGCCTGCGCTGCCACGTGCAACTGGCCGTGCTTGCGGCTGAAGAGCTGTGCGCCGTGGGCACCGCGGGTTAGCACCACCAGTTCGGCGTGATGCTCCAGCCAGCGCTGGGCGATGCTCGCTGGCGCCATGTCTGGATAGAGCAGGGCCAGGTCCTCGTCGCTGACCTTGATCAGATGTGCGCGTTCGGCGAACGCCTCGACCCGCTCGCGCCAGCGTTCGAGGCTGGGTTCGACGTTGAGGCGAATGTTCGGATCGAGTGAAATCATGCGCCGGGCATGCTCGCGATGCAGCAACGCCAGCAGCGTATCGGCAATCGGCGGTGTCACCAGCGAGTAGGAACCGAAATGGATGCCGCGAATGTCCGCAGGCAGCGGCTGCAGCTGTTCGGTGTGCAACAGGCGATCGGCACAGCCTTCGCCGCGAAAGCTGTAGACCGGACTGCCATCGGCACCGATGGCGACCATCGCCAGGGTGGTCGGCGCATCGAAGATGGCGAGGTGCTCGGTGGCGATGCCTTCTTCCTGCAGCAGCTCTAGCAGGCGCTGACCGAAATGATCGCGGGAGAGCCCACCGAGCAGCGCGGCCTGCGTGCCCAACCGGGCCAGCCCGACGGCGACGTTGAACGGTGAGCCACCGGCGACGGCTTCCAGATTCAGGTGACTGCGGCTGTCGGTCGAGGCCGCGAACACATCGAAAAGCGCTTCACCACAGACGAGGTACATGGATGATTCCTGCTGGCGGAAATCGCCCGAGCTTAAACCCGGCGCCGGCACCGGGACAGTACGCCCGCGGCTGGCGGCCGATACGATCTTGCACTCGTTTCAGTACACCCAGACTTCGACGCGGCGATTCTTGATGCGGCCAGCTTCGCTGTTAGATGCCACTGGAAGTTGATCGCCCAAGCCGTTGATTTCTTTCACAAGGATGCCGCCACGCGCCAGTTCGCGACGCACCGCCATGGCGCGCAGTTTGGATAGCAATGCAGTCCGCGCGGGATCGTTGCGGGCGTCGCCGAAGCCGACCAGCACCGCCGCGTTCATCTGCTTGTCGTGGCTGTTGAGATAGTCGATCAAACGCTGCACGTCGCGCTGGGCCTTGTTGTCCAGTTGCGCGCTGCCTTCGGCGAAGCGGAAGTTGACGGTCAGGCGCTGTGCCTCCTTGGCCAGCTGCTGATAGGCCTCAGGCATCGTGGTCTGCAGCGGCAGCCTGATCGGCGCGATGGCCTGGGCCACGTAGCCGGATTTCTCGACGATGGCTTGCCCCGCAGGACTATGCACGAACGTCAGGAATTCGCGGGTCCATTTCGATTGCTTCTGTGGATCGGCGTAGAGGAACAGGCGCCGCGACAGGGGATAGTCTTCGGTGGCGACCAGGGCCGTGGTCGGTGGCATGGGCTGGGAATCCCCGTCGGTGATTGCCAGCGCCTTCGACTTGCCGACAGAGGCGAGACCGACGAAGCCGATGGCCCCGCTACGGCGGCTGACGGCCAGGGACAAGGCGTCGTTGGACTCGTAACGGGTTGCATTGGTAGCCAGCGTTTTGCCCTGGCTGCCCAGCACCAGTTCCTTGAAGGTGTCGTAGGTGCCGGACTGGTCATCGCGAGCGTGCAACTCGACGGCTGCATTGGCACCGCCGAGCTCACGCCAGTTGGCGATCTCGCCTGAGAAGAGGCGTGCGACCTGTTCTACGCTGAGCGACTGCACCGGGTTATCGGGATGGACGATCACCGCCAGGCCATCGATGGCGATGAGCTGTTCGCTCTCGGCGCTGCGCATGTCGCCCAGCGCGGCGAGGCTCTGCGCTTCGCTCTGCTTGATCGGTCGCGAAGCAGCGGCGAGGTCGGCAGTGCGGTCTTTCAGCCCGGCGAATCCGGTACCGGTGCCATGGGCTGCGACCAGCGCCTGAATGGTCTTGCCGCGCTCGTCGAGGGCGGTGACGCGCTGCTCGTTCTCCTTGCCGGCCGAGGCGATGCGGACCGACTGCAGGCCCTTGGCCTCGAACAGGCCGGCCACCAGCATCGGTGCCAGCTTGGCACCCACGGTGTTGGAGCCGTGGATGCGCAGTATGGTCGTTCCGTCCGGCGGGGCGGCGAGGCTGTTGCCGGAGGCGCTTCCAAGCGTGAGCAACAGCAGGGGCAGTGCCCGATTCCAGAACCGTCCAAACACTCGTGGCGTCATCTCGCGACCTCCTTGTAGAAGGCCGCGAGATTAAGACGATTCGGTTACCAATAAATGACAGCGCGGGCGGCGCTGCCGGAATTGCACAGCGGTCGTCAGCGCAGCTCGATCCACACCGGACAGTGGTCCGAAGGCTTCTCCATCGCGCGGATGTCGTAGTCGACGCCGCAATCGGTCACGCGCTGGTGCAGCGCTGCGGTGGTGAGGATGTAGTCGATGCGCAGGCCGCGGCGCGGGTCGTCCTCGAAACCGCGGCTGCGATAGTCGAACCAGCTGAAGCGATCGACGACTTCCGGGTTGAGGGCGCGAAAGCTGTCCTGCAGCCCCCAGCCCTTCAGGCGTTCGAGCCACTCGCGCTCCTCGGGGAGAAAGCTGCACTTGCCGGTGCGCAGCCAGCGCTTGGCGTTAACTTCGCCGATGCCGATGTCGCAGTCCTGCGGGGAAATATTGAAGTCGCCCATCAGCGCGAGGGATTCCTCGGGGCGGAACTGCTGTTCGAGCAGCGTCTGCAGGTCGGCGTAGAACTTGGTCTTGGCGGGAAATTTCACCGGATGGGCGCGGCTTTCGCCCTGGGGGAAGTAGCCGTTCATGACGGTGACCGGCTGGCCGTTGGCACCGGCGAAGCGGCCCCAGATGAAGCGCTTCTGCGACTCCTCGCCGTCGCTGGGAAAGCCCTTGTGTATCTCCAGCGGTGCCTGGCGCGAGAGCAGGGCGACGCCGTAGTGGCCCTTCTGCCCGTGATAGTGGACGTGGTAGCCGAGCGCTTCGATCTCCGCCTGGGGAAACTGCTCGTCGGCCACCTTGGTTTCCTGAAGACCGATGACGTCCGGCTGATGCTTGTCGATGATTGCAGAAAGCTGATGAGGTCTGGCGCGTAAGCCGTTGATGTTGAATGAAACGATTTTCATGAGGATTCCATGGGAGGGACGCTGTCGCGACGCGTATCAACGGCGCGCGCCGGTAACTGATGGACTTGAAGCGCTGATTCTAGAGACACCGTGCCGCAGGTACAAAGGCACTCTCACGGCGATTGCCGCGGCGCGCTCTGCTGGTCATCTGCCGACGTGGCGGGCGGCGCGAAGCGCTGCTAAGTTGCAATCACCCATCATGAAAAAGCCGAGAGCCGTCATGCCGATGTCCGCCGAGGTTCGCACGCTCGACAGTGGTTACGACCGCGAAACCCGTTCCCTGCTGTATCACGCCTACCGCCACGAACCGACCTTTGCCTACCTCTTCGAAGCCGATCGCCCGGGCTATCAACAGCGCGTGCGCGCGACCGTGCGGGAGCTGGTAAACCAGCATTTTCTGCAGCAGCAACCGGCGCTGGGGCTATTGCTGAACGACCGGCTGATCGCCGTTGCGCTGATCGCGCCGCCGCAGCGTCGGTTGGATATCACCGAGAGCTGGGCCTGGCGCGCGCGGATGCTGCTGACTGCCGGTTTCCGCTGCACGCGGCGCTACCTGGATTACCACGCCGCGGTGCTCGCCTGCCTGCCCAGCGATGCCGTGCACCTGCTGCCGTTGCTCGGGGTGCACCCGCAGTTCCAGGGCCAGCATTATGGCGAGCAGTTGCTGGAAGCAGTGCATGAGTGGTGTGCCGAGGACGAAACCTCCCAGGGCCTGGTCATCGACACCGGCAACCCGCGCTACCTGAACTTCTATCAACGGCAAGGCTACGAAGAAATCGGCCAGGTGGCAGTAGGGCCGGTCGTCGAACACGTCTTCTTCCATCCGGCGCCCCGGCGGATGGAAGCGGCACGCTAGGTGTGGGCGAATTTTATCCGGGCGGGTCAGTCTGACTGGTCTGAAGCCACGCGATGTCAGCCGATGCCCGTCCCCCCGCAAGACCGCCTTACAAATCCTCTGGCCCGCGTGCCCGGGCATGCCAGACAGCCCGTGCTAGCATTGCGCGCCATGCGCAAATCGAACCGAATCGGCCTGCTGGTAGCCGCAATTGCGATCCTGATGTTGAGCGGCGTTCAGGCCGGCGCCGCCGAGCTGGACGTTCGGATCGAGCCGGAAGACCGGGCGCTCCGGGAAAATATCGAGAACTACATAGGCGACCTGGGCGACCGGGATGCGCGCGAGTTGCTGCGCTACAGCCGGGTGGCGCAGCGTCAGGCAGAGAAAGCCCTGCAAGCGCTGGGCTACTACCGCAGCCGCATCCGCACCGATGTGCGTGAGGGCGAGGAACCGACCCTGGTGCTGCGGGTGCGGACCGGCGAACCGGTGCGCTTACGCAACATCAATGTGCGGCTGGAAGGGCCGGCGGCGGAATTTTCGGGCTTTCGCGTCACTCAGCGCAGCCTGCGTCAGGGCGATGTGCTCAATCACGGCCGCTACGAGGACGTGAAGCAGCAGTTCCTCAATCAGGCTTCGCGCTTTGGTTATTTTGACGGACGCTTCACTCAGCAGCGGCTGGCGGTCGATCCGCGGGAGAACATCGCGGACATCGATCTGGTGTTCGACAGCGGCCCGCGTTACCGGCTGGGGGACGTGCGTTTCGAAGGCGATGCGCCATTCGACGACGACCTGCTGTCGCGCATGGTGCCTTTCGAGGCCAATACACCTTACGACTCGGAGCTGATCGCCGAACTGACCCAGGCGCTGCAGTCCAGCGGTTATTTCGAGGGTGTGCGGGTCGATGCTAACCCCACCAGTGCTCGCGAACAGCGGATCCCCGTCGCGGTCAGTCTGACAACTCGCAAGCCGCGAACCTTCGGGCTCGGGCTCGGCTATTCCACCGATGTCGGGCCGCGTATCCGCCTGCACTGGACCCGCCACTGGGTCAATCCGCAAGGTCACAGCTACGGCGCCGAGGCCGAGTTGTCCGCGCCAAGGCAGAATGTCGGCCTCTGGTACGACATCCCCCTCGACCCACCGTTGACCGACAAGCTGCGCTTCGTCGGCGGCTATCAGTATGAGGAGATCGCCGGCACCGACAGCCTCAGCCGCCTGCTCAGGGTCGGCCCCGAGTGGCACAGCCAGCTGCCCAGTGGCTGGTTGCGGGTTCTCTCATTGAAATGGCAGCACGAGGAATACCGCCTCGGCGACGATTCGGGGCTGAGCACGCTGCTGATGCCCGGTGTCGCCTACAGTTACCTGCGCAGCGACAACCGTATCGACCCCAGCCATGGCTATCGCCTTCAGTTCGAGCTGGCCGCGGCTAAGGCGGGGCTGTTGTCGGACGCCGATCTGATCCACGCCAATGCCCAGCTGCGCGGGTTGACCACCTTGGGTAAGCGGCATCGCTTTCTCGGTCGCGTGCAACTGGGCGGCAACTGGACAGATGAGTACGTCAATGTGCCCCCTTCATTGCGTTATTTCGCCGGTGGCGACCAAAGCGTGCGCGGCTACGACTACCAGAGCCTGTCACCGACCAACTCCGATGGCGACAAGATAGGCGGCCGCTATCAGTTCGCGGTCAGCGCCGAGTATCAGTATTCGATCAGCGAGAAGTGGCGTGTCGCCACCTTCTTCGATCAAGGCAATGCATTCAACTCGCTGGAAATTCCCACGCTCAAGAGTGCTGTCGGCGTCGGTGTGCGCTGGGTGTCACCGGTCGGTCCGATTCGCGTCGACGTCGCCCACCCGCTGGATGGTGACGGTGGCGTCCGCCTGCATTTTTCCATGGGGCCGGAGCTGTGATGCGGGTACTGCGTGGGCTTGGCTGGACGCTGCTTGGGCTGATACTGCTCGTGCTCATCGTCACCGTCGTGCTACTCGGCACCGCCAGCGGCAGCCGCTGGCTGCTGGGGCAGGTGCCGGGGTTGACAGTCGAAACGTTCGAGGGCCGACTCGGCCTGCGCTGGCAGGCCGAGAGGCTGATCTGGGAGCAGGACGGCAGCCGTGTCGAAGTGCAACAGCCCCGTCTTGCCTGGTCGCCGGCATGCCTGCTCAAACGCACGCTGTGCATCGACGAGCTGGTCACCGGCGACATCGACCTCAGCTTCCCGCCCAGCGAGCCTGACCCGGCGGCGGAGCCCTTCAGCTTGCCTGAGCTCGATCTACCGCTGGCGCTGCAAGTCGAACGCATCGAAATCGGCCGGGTGACGCTCAATGAAAGCGAGCAGGTGCAAAATCTATATCTGCAGGCAGATTGGCGTGCGGATGGCCTGGACATCAAGCGCCTCGACCTGCGCAGGGCGGATGTGGACCTGTCAGTGACTGGCAGGCTGCAGCCCAGCGGTGAATGGCCGTTGACGCTGGACGGGCAGGCCGCGCTGCAGTCGCCGGACGAGCAGCCGTGGGCGCTGATGATCGCGGTGGATGGCGACCTGCGCGAGCAGCTGCAGGTGCAGGTGCAAAGCCAGGGCTATCTGGACGGTACCCTCACCGGGCAGCTGCGCGCCCTCGATGAGCAATTGCCGGCGACGCTCCGGCTGAATGCCGACGGGTTCAAGGCGCTGCCCGATCTGCCGGACACCTTGCGCCTGGACGATCTGGAACTGACAGCGAGTGGCAACCTGCAGGACGGCTACCGCCTGCTCGGCACCACCGAGCTGCCAGGAGAGGGCGGCTCGGTGCGGCTGGCGCTGGAGGGCGTCGTCAGTCCGAGCGGAGCGCAGATCGAGATGCTCGAGCTCGATGCTGGGCAGCAACGCGATGTGCGGCTGAGTGGCGATGTCGACTGGCAGGACGGCCTGACCGCGAATGCCAATCTGCTCTGGCGCGATTTTCCCTGGCGACGGCTCTACCCGGCGATCGAAGAGCCGCCGGTGACGCTGCGCGAACTCAACGCGCAGATCCAGTACGACAATGGCAACTACCTCGGCAACTTCGATTCGGCGATGACCGGGCCGGCCGGCGAATTCACCCTGGTGAGCCCTGTCAGCGGCAACCTCGAAGCCGTGCATCTACCGCAACTGCAACTGCAGGCCGGGCAGGGCAGTGCGACGGGTTCGTTGAGTGTCGGCTTCGCCGAGGGCGTGGACTGGAAAGCGGACCTGACGCTGAGCGAACTCGATCCGGCGTACTGGCTGGCCGAGCTGCCGGGCACTCTCGGCGGTTCGCTGAAAAGCCAGGGCGCCTTGCGTGCCGAGCAGTTGCAGGCCGAGGCGAGCCTCGACATCGCCGGGCGCCTGCGCGGCCAGAACACCAGCCTGCAATTGCAGGCCAACGGCGAAGGCGAGCGCTGGAACCTGCCGGTCATCGAACTGCGCATGGGCGATAACCGCGTGCACGGCAGCGGCACCTGGGCACAGACGCTGGATGGTCGATTGCAACTGGAGCTGAGCCGCCTGGCACAGCTGTGGCCCGGCCTCAGAGGGCGAGTGAACGGTGAGGTCACGCTGGCGGGAACCGCAGCGGCGCCGAGCGGGCAGCTCGAGCTCAGCGGCCGCAACCTCGCTTATCAGGACAATCGGCTGCGTCGCCTCAGCGTGCAGGGTCAGCTATCCGATGGGGAGCGCGGTCGGCTGGCGCTAGATGCCGAGCGAATCCGCGCAGGCGAGACCGATCTTGGCGCGCTGCGGATCAATGCCCAAGGCACTGCCGAGCGGCATCAGGCCGAGCTGCAACTGCAGGGTCCGTTGCTCGACCTGGCGCTGGCCTTCGATGGCGGATTGCGCGGTGAGGATTGGCTTGGTCGGCTGACGCGTGGCGAACTCAGCGCGCAGCAGCAGGACTGGGCCCTGCAACAGCCCGCGACACTGCAGCGTTTTGCCGATGGCCGACTGGAATTCGGTGCGCATTGTTGGCGCTCCGGGCCCGCAAGCCTCTGTGCGGAGAATCAGCGTCTGCTGCCGGAGCCGCAGATTCGCTATCGCCTGCGCGATTTTTCACTGCAGACCCTGGCCGGATATCTGCCCGAAGATTTCCGCTGGCAGGGCGAGCTGAATGCCGATATCGAGCTGGACCTTCCCGCTGGCGGACCCAATGGCCGGGTTCAGGTCGACGCCGGCCCCGGCGTGCTGCGCATTCGCGATGCGGACGAGTGGCACGACTTCCCCTATCAGACCCTGGCGCTGAACAGCCGTCTGCTGCCGGAGCGGATCGACAGCCAGCTGCGCTTCCAAGGTGGTGAGCTGGGCGAACTGGACGTGCAGCTGCAGATCGATCCGCGGCCTGCGGCCAAGCCAATCGATGGCGAGTTTCGCCTGAGCGGTCTCGATCTTTCGGTGGCGCGCCCGTTTGTGCCGATGGTCGAGCGTCTGCGCGGCGAACTGAACGGAAGTGGCCAGCTGGCCGGCACCCTGCAGCAGCCGACGCTCAATGGCCAGCTGCTGTTGAGCGACGGGGAGATCGCCGGCAGTGAGCTGCCGACGACCTTCGAAGACCTGCGGGTGCGCATGCTGATCGAGGGCGAGCGACTGGACATCGACGGCAACTGGCGGGCCGGCGAACAGGGCCGCGGCAGCCTGAGCGGCGCACTGGACTGGCGGAACGAACTGGATCTGGACCTGGCGATCAAGGGCAGTCGCCTGCCGGTGGTGGTTGAGCCTTACGCCGACCTTGAAGTCGAGCCTGACCTGCGCATCGTTCTGAGCGGCCAGCAACTGGCCGTCAGTGGTCGGGTCGAGGTGCCACGGGGCACGATCACCGTGCGTGAATTGCCACCGTCGACGGTGAAGGTGTCCGAAGACACCGTGATCGTGGGCCGTGAAGCCGAGGAGCCGGCGACACCGCTGGCGGTGAAGATGGATATCGATGTCGAGGTTGGCCAGGATCGCCTGCGCTTCTCCGGCTTCGGCCTGACCGCGGATCTCGCCGGCTACCTGCATATTGGCGACAACCTGGATGCGCGCGGCGAGCTGCAGCTGAAGAACGGCCGCTATCGCGCCTACGGTCAGCGACTGATCATCCGCCGCGCCGAGCTGCTGTTTACCGGCCTGATCAGCCAGCCGTTCCTCAACATCGAGGCGATCCGCCGGATCGAGGCGGAAAATGTGGTGGCCGGCCTGCGCATCACCGGTAGCGCTGAACAGCCGCGCATCGACGTCTTTTCCGAACCTGCCATGAGTCAGGAGCAGGCACTGGCCTATCTGGTGCTGGGGCGACCGCTGGGTGCCGATACCGGGGACAGCAACCTACTGGCACAGGCGGCGCTGGGCCTTGGCCTGGCTGGCAGCTCATCGATTACCGGCGGGTTGGCGCAACGGCTGGGCATTCAGGATTTCCAGCTGGACACCGAAGGCACGGGCGCCAGCACCAGCGTGGTCGCCACCGGCCGACTGACCGAACGCCTGGCCCTGCGCTATGGCGTGGGCGTGTTCGAGCCATCCAATACCATCGCGCTGCGTTATCAACTGACGCGGCGGATTTTTCTCGAGGCGGCCAGCGGTCTGGCCAGTTCGCTGGACATCTTCTACCGCCGCAATTTCTGAGCGCAGGCACGGCTTGGCTGCAGGGCGGCCGTCGCCTTGCGGCGCTGTTCTACCCGGCCGATCGATTTGATATGGCAACAGCCGCACCAAAGCGCGCCGGCGATCACTGGCGCGCGCACCAGACTGGGCTACGCTGAGTTCGCTTTGCTTGCCATTCGCTATTCGGCGGACGCGGGCTGTCCGGGTTTGACCGTTCGGTCTGGTTCCTGCGTCGATTCGATCATCGAATCTGGCGCGATTGCCCCGCGCCCAACGAGCGAATGCAGTGGTAGCATCCACGCTTCCGACCGTCGCGGTCATCGCCGCGCAACGCTCTAGCACGAGTCTTGCAAAGCGCTGCGGACCTCAGCGCTTACCAGCTCCAGAGGCGGATCGGAGTCGTCGGTACCTGGTCGCTGAAAAACCACCGCCACAAGCGTCATGTTTTTCAACGGCTCCACGGTAGCGCGCCCCCAACGCGAGGGAACTCGCCTATAAGAAATAAGGTGCTCGAATGGAATTTCTGAACAACCTCGTCAATACCGTAAACGGCCTCGTCTGGGGCCCACCCATGCTGGTACTGATCCTCGGTACCGGTCTGTTCCTGATGATCTTCCTCAAGTTCATGCCGCTTACGCGCATCGGCACAGGCGTTGCGCTGATGTGGCGCGGCCGTGCCAAGGGAGATGATTCGACCGGTGAAATCAGCCCGTTCCAGGCACTGATGACCTCCCTGGCCGCGACAGTGGGGACAGGAAATATCGCCGGTGTGGCGACGGCGATCTTTCTCGGCGGGCCGGGGGCGCTGTTCTGGATGTGGTGCACCGCGCTGGTCGGTATGGCGACCAAGTACTGCGAGGTCGTGCTGGCGGTTCATTACCGCGAGAAGGACGACCGGGGCGAGCACGTTGGCGGCCCGATGTATGCGATCAAGAACGGCCTGGGCAAAAAGTGGGTCTGGCTCGGCACCGCATTCGCCATCTTCGGCGGGCTGGCCGGCTTTGGCATTGGCAATATGGTGCAGGTCAACAGCATGGCCCACGCGCTGGAAACCACCTTCTCGGTGCCGCTGTGGGCGACCGGCCTGATCACCATGGTGATCGTCGGCCTGGTGATCCTCGGCGGTATTCGCCGCATCGGTGTGGTCGCCGCCTCGCTGGTGCCGTTCATGTGCCTGGCTTACCTGATCGCTGCTGTAGTGGTGCTGGTAGTCAATGCATCGACCATTCCGGCGGCGTTTGACCTGATCTTCACCCACGCCTTCACCCCGATCGCCGCTACCGGTGGTTTCGCCGGCGCTGCGGTCATGGCGGCAATTCGCTTCGGTGTGGCTCGTGGCATCTTCTCCAACGAGGCGGGCCTCGGTACCGCCGGTATCGCTCAGGCGGCCGGTACCACCACCAGCTCGGTGCGCTCGGGCATGATCGGCATGCTGGGTACGTTCATCGACACCATCATCGTCTGCTCGATGACAGGCCTTGCGATCATCTGCACCGGCGTCTGGACCAGCGGCGAAAGCGGGGCGGCGCTGTCCGCGGCAGCCTTCGAGTCGGCCATGCCGGGTATCGGTGGCATCATCCTGACCATCGCGCTGGTGGTCTTCGCCTTCACTACCATCCTGGGCTGGAGCTACTTCGGCGAGAAGTGCTGGGAGTTTCTGGTCGGCACGCGAGCCATCTGGCCTTTCCGTGTGATCTGGGTGCTGGCGGTTCCGTTCGGTGCCATCGCCCAGCTCGACTTCGCCTGGCTGTTGGCCGATACCCTTAACGGCCTGATGGCGATCCCCAACCTCGTTTCGCTGTTGCTGCTGAGTCCGGTAGTGGTCAAGCTGACCAAGGAATATTTCGCACGCAGCTGATGTCCGGTAATGGCCCAGAGTGTGTAAAAACTCTTTCTTATCGTGCGTGCTTCAGCCCATTGCTCCTGGGCGTGGCCATTTCCCGATTATTTACCAGGATCAGCGCCGGTAACGCTTCAGAGCGCGTATGAAGCGCTTTCGCACCTCTTTGGGGCAGTAAAAGCCGGGCTTTTACGCCGCCATCGCCTTCAACAAGCCTTCGGTGCCGATGATTTTCATCACCCGCTTCAAGTTATAGGCGAGCACATTCAAGCTCATTTCTGCGCTCACCCCGTTCAGTTTTCGAGTCAGGAAGTGCGTTGCCCCCATCCATTGTTTGAGCGTCCCGAATGGATGCTCAACAGTCCGCTTTCGAACCCGCATCATCTCCGGTGCTTGGTTCAGCCGGCGTTGCATTTCCTCCAGCACAGCTTCATGTTCCCAGCGCCTTACTCGACGATTTGTGCTTGGCGTGCACTGGGTTTTCAGCGTGCAACTCTGGCACTTTGAACTCCAGTAGCAGTGCATATTCATGCCTTTCTCAACGCTGGAGAATCGCCAGATCAGTGCCTCTCCCGCCGGGCAGGTGTATTCGTTTTTCGTCGAGTCATACACGAAGGCATCTTTGTTGAATCGGCCATCAGCCTTGGCGCTTGAAGTCATTGGCTTAGGCACGTAGGCCGTGATGTTTGCGTCGTGACAGGCAAGGATTTCTTCACCCTTGAAGTAGCCTCGGTCAGCCACCACGGACAGCGTTTCTGCGCCGACAGCTTCACGAGCCTGCTTCGCCATTGAACTGAGTTGGTCACGGTCGGAACCGCTGTTGGTGACCTCGTGAGCAACTATTAAATGGTGCTGCGTATCGACAGCCGTCTGCACGTTGTAGCCGACGATACCGCTGCCGCGCGTCATCATCGAACGGGCATCCGGGTCGGTCAGCGAAACCTGTTTGTCAGGGGAATCGTTGAGCTGAGTTTCGATCCCCTCAAGCTCTTTCATCTGCGATTTGAGGTTGGCGATTTTATCTTCCAAGCTGGCAATGTCTGGCGCGGAGGCGCTAGGAATCTGTCGATCAGCCGCATCGAGCGCAACCAAATAACGGCTGATGCTCGCCTCGATTTCTTCCATGCGCCGCTTCAGTTTGGCGCTGGTGAAATTGCGGTCACGGTTGTTCACTGCCTTGAATTTGCTGCCGTCGATGGCAACCAGGTTTTCGTCAAACAACCCCAACTGCTGGCAGAGCAAAACGAACTGGCGGCAGACGCCGCGAATGGCCTTGCTGTTGTCTTTTCGGAAGTTGGCGATGGTCTTGAAATCGGGCGTCAAGCGCCCGGTCAGCCACATCAGTTCAACGTTGCGCTGAGCTTCTCGCTCAAGACGGCGACTCGATTGGATGCGGTTCAGGTAGCCGTAGATATAGATCTTTAGCAGGACAGCGGGATGGTAAGCAGGTCTGCCGGTTTCGGCTGGAATGACGCCATCAAAACCTAGCTTGGCCAAGTCGAGTTCATCGACGAAAACGTCAACCACCCGAACCGGATTGGTATCGCTGACGTAGTCGTCGAGGCTTTCGGGAAGTAAGGTGCTTTGACCTCGGTGTTCACCCTGGATAAACCGTTTCATGGGCATCCCTTGCGATGAGACTCTTGGAAATCATAGCAAGGGTTTACTGGGGGCGTTTTTACACACTCTGGGCCGGTAATCGCCCTAGATGGCGGTTCACCGATCGGCGGTCCGAGGCTACACTCGGGCCCTCTTTCAGGCCGTGGGGCTGATGGCCCCGCGGCCTTTTCGTGTCACCCATCGAGGAGCGAAGCAATGACAGAAGTCACCCTGAAAGGCACCCCCGTCCAGGTAGCTGGCGAGTTTCCGCAGGCCGGCCAGCAGGCTAAGCCGTTTCGCCTGGTAGGCGCCGACCTCGCCGACGTCGAGCTGGCAGCCTTTGCCGGCAAGCGCAAGATCCTCAACATCTTCCCAAGTGTCGATACGCCGACCTGCGCCACGTCGGTGCGCAAGTTCAATGCTCAGGCCAATGCGCTCGAGAATACCGTCGTGCTGTGCATCTCCGCCGACCTGCCGTTTGCGCAGAAACGCTTCTGTGGCACCGAGGGGCTGGAGAATGTAATCAACCTATCAACCATGCGGGGCGCCGAGTTCCTCAAGGACTACGGTGTGGCCATCGCCAGCGGCCCGCTGGCCGGCGTTGCCGCACGCGCGGTAGTCGTGCTGGATGAGCAGGATCGCGTGCTGCACAGCGAACTGGTCAGCGAAATCGGCAGCGAACCGAACTACGAGGCAGCTATCGCTTCACTTGCCTGAAGCTCAAATGGCTAATCGACGGCGAGTCCTTAGGGGCTCGCCGTTTTTTTTTGGCGACAGAAACCCATCGGCACAGGTGAAACCGCCTGTCGAGGTCAATTAGCGGAAACAGCGGGGTCGAACTACTTTCCGTGGTGTCGCTTACCCGAGGATTTCAGGGTGAGCGCAAGCCCACAAAGATGGCAATTAGGCAGCTTTTCTTAAAAATCTTTTCGCGCGGCTGCTGTCATAGAGCTGATGCCCATTGAATGGATTCAGTTATGCCTACCTCAGATGTCAAAAGAATCGGTATATCCGGAACCGGAATGATTGCCCATGGCATCGTTCGGTTGATCAAACGGCACTATCAGGACATGCAGATTTCCCGCGTCCTGACGCGCCGCCCGCTTTCCTCGCTGACTGACTTCCCGCTGCCCGAGGCATTGACCAACTCGCTGGACGAGCTGATCGATCATTCCGATCTGATCGTCGAATGCAGTGGTGATGTCTTCCACGGTACTTCGGTCATCGAACGGGCCTTCGAGGCTGGGCTGCAGGTGGTGACCGTCAACGCCGAGCTGCAGGTCACCACGGGTTCCTACCTGGCGGGGAAGGGCTTTCTCACCGAAGCCGAGGGCGATCAGCCCGGCTCGCTCGCCGCATTGCGCGAAGATGCGCTGCAGATGGGCTTTCAGCCGATGGTCTACGGCAACATGAAGGGATACCTGAACCACGACCCCTCGCCCGAAGACATGGCTTACTGGGCCAATCGACAAGGCATCAGTGTTGACCAGACGACCTCCTTTACCGACGGCACCAAGGTGCAGATCGAACAGGTGATCCTCGGCAACGGCCTTGGCGCGACCATTACCCGTCAGGGTATGGAAGGGCTGGCCTCGACCAATCTGGACGACAGCGCCAGCTTGCTGGGAATGATGGCCGAGCGCGCTGGACAGCCGATCGTCGACTATGTGATCCCCTCAGGTTACCCAGCCGGTGGCGTGTTCCTGGTCGGGCGGCACGACGAGGATCAGGCGCGAGCCATCGAGTATTTCAAGCTGGGACGCGGGCCGTTCTATACGCTGGTCAGGCCGTTCCATCTGTGTTCGCTGGAGGTGGGCAAGACCCTGCGCCGCGTACTGGACGGCGGCGGTGTGCTGCTCAACAACTCGACCGAGCCGACCTTGGGCGTGGCGGCGATTGCCAAGCGCGCCATGAAGCCCGGTGAGCTGATCGATCGTGGAATCGGTGGCTTCCAGTTCCGTGGCGAGGCGATCAAGCTCGCCGAGCATCCGGATCACGTACCCATCGGCCTGCTACGCAAGACGGCGCTCAAACGTGCGGTCGAGCCGGGGCAGATCATCACCTTCGACGATATCGATATCCTGCCCAGTCGTGCGCTGGACATCGTCATGGAGCAGCGCCGACCGCGTCCGCAGAAATCCGATGCCACATCGGACGGCTGGACGACGCCCTGCGTCAGCACCATGGGAATGCTCGCCCTGGGGGGGTGAGCATGAACATCCTGACGACAAGGCCGCTGCACCACGCAGCGGCCTTGTCGTTTCTGCCGTTGGAACTTCAGCTCGCGACGACGGCGAGCGTCTGTCAGGCCTTGCGCATCGACCAATAGCGCGGACGGAACAGATCACGCTCACCCAGCAGGGTGACCCCTGCGGCGAAACCCACCAGCACCAGCCCGATGTAAAGGCACAGTTCGACGAAGCCCTGTGGCTGCGGCAGAAAATGCACTGCCCCGGCGAGCGCTACTGCGGTCGCCAGCCAGCGCGCCAGTACGGCCACGCCGGCGCCTCGGGGCGAGGTGCGGTAGACGAACAGCCCCATGAACAGGGCCTGCAACATGGCCCCGCTGGTGAAGGCCAGTGCCAGCCCGGCGGCGCCGTAGTGGCGATAGAGTGCAGCATCCAGCGCTATGGTCATGACCGAGCTGATCAGCGTAATGACCAGGAACAGACGCGCCTGGTGCTGCGCAAGCAACGCCCGTCCCCACAGCAGGGCAAGTCCCATCGCCGGTAGGCCGAGCGCGTAGATCACCATCAGCGAAGCCGTTGCCTGCGTCTGGGCCGCGCCGAACTGCCCACGTTCGAGCAACACCGAGACTACCGCCTCGGGGAAGGAGCACAGCACCACTGCGGCAGGAACGAGGAACAACAGCGTCGCCAGCAACCCCTTGCGGATCACTGCGGCGTGACCGCTATGGTCCTGGTCGTTCCAGCTTGAGGAAAACTGCGGAAACAAGACCGATAGCACCGACATGGCGTACAGCGTCAGCGGAATGGTGACGATGCGGAAGGCGAAGGAAAGCATGGTGATGCTGCCTTCCTCGAGAAACGAGGCGAACATGCGTTCGGCGAGTATGCATGCCTGCTGCGCCCCGGCAGCCAGCAGCACTGGCGCGAACGCCAATCCGAACTGACTGCCGTGTCCCTTCTCCAGCGGCAACGCTTCGCCACGCATGTAGCGGATGCGCCGGTGCTGGACGATGATCAGCGCAACCTGCGGCAGCAGCATGCCGAGGAAGATCACCATGCCACTGGGCTCGAACAACAGAATGCCGACGATCGCCCCGGCATTGAGTAGCAGCGTGCGCGTCATCGGCATGATGAACACGTTGTCCATGTTCAGCAGTGCGCCCTGGCAGTAAAGCGCCGCTTGCACGGCGATCAGCAGGGCGCCGACACAGAACACCAGCTGGCCGCTGGCTACCTGCTCGGCGGTCCAACCGGGCGTCAGCGCGTTGAGTACCCAGTAGCTGGAGAGCACGATCAGTGCGCAGGCGGCAGCACCGAGCAGCATCACACGCCAGTACAGCCAGCGCGCGACCGCCTCGAACAGCGATTCCGACTGGCTGCGCAGCTTCTGCAGGTAGGGGATCATGGTGTCGCGCAATGCCAGGCCGAGGAAGTTCTCGAAGAACAGCGGCAGGATCAGCGCGACGAAGATGAGATCCGCTTCCCAGCTGAGGCCGAACGAGCGGGCGATGAACAGATCGCGAAGAAAACCGAGAAGAAAGCTGGCGACGGTGAGCGCCAGAATGACCAGCGATGCATTCATTCCTTGATCCTATGCCGGCCATCGAGGAGGCGATGGCTCGTTGAACGACACGACAATGTCCGATTTCGACGTGCTGCAAAGCGCGGGGCTTGCTCACAGCGCTCCACTCGCGCACGGGCCGCGAGAGGAACGCTAGATAGACTTAAGACCTGCTCCATGGTTCCAGGCCCATGGCTCTGAACCGGCCATCGTGTACATGCCGATACGTAAAAATGCCGTAAAGGCACTTTGCGAGCGGTTCGCGACTGCTTATGGTTCACGCTCCTTTTCAAGCGAACTCCGTTCATGTCCGAGACGCATCCCGCATCCACGCGATCCAGCCTTCGCTGGGTGGTTCTAATCATCGCCGTCATCGCCATTGCGGCGCTGATCTGGTGGCTATGGCCCGCTGCCAAGGAGGCCCCGCAGCGCCCGGGTGGTCGACCGGGATTCGGCGCGTTCGGCGGCCCGGTTCCGGTGCGTGTCGCGACGGTAGAGCAGGGCGAGTTCGAGGTATTCCAGAAAGCCTTGGGCAGCGTGACGCCGTTGAACACGGTCAATCTGCGCAGCCGGGTCGGCGGCGAGCTGGTGGAACTGCGCTTCGAGGAGGGGCAGCGCGTCAAGAAAGGCGACCTGCTGGCCGTGATTGATCCGAGGCCTTACAAGGTCGCGCTACAACAGGCCGAAGGCACGCTGCAGCAGAACCGTGCGCAGCTGAAGAATGCCCAGGTGGATCTCGAGCGCTATCGCGGCCTGTACGCCGAAGACAGCATTGCCAAGCAGACACTGGATACCCAAGAGGCGCTGGTCAGTCAGTATCAGGGCACGCTGGCGGCGAATCAGGCTGCGGTCAACGAGGCGCGCCTGAACCTGGAGTTCACCCAGATCCGCTCACCCATCGACGGTCGAGTCGGTCTTCGCCAACTCGACGCAGGTAACCTGGTGTCGGCCAATGACACCACGCCGTTGGCGGTCATCACGCAGACCCAGCCCATGTCGATCAGCTTCACCCTGCCCGAGGGTGACCTGCTGCCGGTGCTGACCCGCTATCGGCAGGGCGACGAGCTGGCGGTGCAGGCCTGGGATCGTGGCGAACGCGTGCTGTTCGGCGAGGGCGTGCTGGAAAGTATCGACAACCAGATCGATGCGACCACCGGCACGCTGCGCCTGAAGGCGCGTTTCGACAATGAAGCGGAGCTGCTGATCCCCAACCAGTTCGTCAACGTCCGCCTGCGGGTGGAGACCCTGGCCGATGCTGTACTCATTCCCTCCGCGGCGCTGCAGTTCGGCTCGCGCGGTACCTTCGCCTACGTCGTCGGCGACGACAGCAAGGTGGAACTGCGATCGTTAGAGGCCGGCCCTACCAATGGCGAAACCACCGTGGTGCTCAAGGGCCTCGAAGTCGGCGAGCGCGTGGTGATGGAAGGCACCGACCGCCTGCGTGACGGTGCTGAGGTCGAGGTCGTGAGCGGGCAGCGAATGGCCGAGGAGGCGGCCGAGAAGCCGGTCCTAGGTGGTGACGAGGCCGCGGAGCGCGAGGCGCGATGAATATCTCCCGCCTGTTCATCCTGCGGCCGGTGGCGACCACACTGAGCATGGTCGCGATCCTGCTGGCCGGGTTGATCGCCTACAAGCTGCTGCCGGTGGCTGCGCTGCCGCAGGTCGATTACCCGACTATCCGCGTGATGACACTCTACCCGGGCGCCAGCCCGGAGGTGATGACCAGCGCGGTAACCGCTCCGCTGGAGCGCCAGTTCGGCCAGATGCCGGGGCTCGCGCAGATGTCCTCGACCAGCTCGGGCGGTGCTTCGGTCATCACCCTGCGCTTCTCGCTGGAAGTGGCGCTGGATATCGCGGAGCAGGAAGTGCAGGCGGCAATCAACGCGGCGAACAACCTGCTGCCCAACGACCTCCCGGCGCCGCCGGTCTACAACAAGGTCAACCCGGCAGATACGCCAGTGCTGACGCTGGCGGTAAAGTCCGATGCGTTGCCGCTACCGCAGCTGCACGATCTGGTCGATACCCGCATGGCGCAGAAGCTGGCGCAGATCAACGGCGTCGGCATGGTCAGTATCGCCGGCGGGCAGCGACCGGCGGTGCGTATCCGTACCAATCCAGAAGCACTGGCCGCCTATGGCCTGTCGCTGGCCGACGTGCGTTCGCTGATCGCCAACTCCAACGTCAACCAGCCCAAGGGCAACTTCGATGGACCGACGCGGGTGTCGATGCTCGACGCCAACGACCAGCTGGAGACGCCGGAGGAGTACGCCGAGCTGATCCTGACCTATCAGGACGGCGCCGCGCTGCGCCTGAAGGACGTAGCCGAGATCGTCGATGGCGCCGAGAACGAACGTCTCGCGGCCTGGGCCAACGAAAGCCAGGCCGTGCTGCTGAACATCCAGCGCCAGCCGGGCGCCAATGTGATCGAGGTGGTCGAGCGCATCCAGGCGTTGCTGCCGGAGGTGACCGCCAGCATGCCGGCCGGGCTCGACGTGATCGTGCTTACCGACCGTACCCAGACCATCCGCGCCGCGGTCACCGATGTACAGCATGAGCTGATGCTCGCCACCTTCCTGGTGGTGATGGTGACCTTCGTCTTTCTCAAGAAGCTGTCGGCCACGGTGATCCCGTCGATCGCGGTGCCACTGTCGCTGGTCGGCACCTTCGCCGTGATGTACCTGTGCGGCTTCTCGCTGAACAACCTGACGCTAATGGCGCTGACCATCGCCACCGGCTTCGTGGTGGACGATGCCATCGTCATGCTGGAGAACATCGCGCGGCACCTGGAGGAGGGCGAGACCCCGCTCAATGCGGCGCTCAAGGGCGCGAAGCAGATCGGTTTCACCCTGATCTCCCTGACCCTCTCGCTGATCGCCGTGCTGATCCCACTGCTGTTCATGCAGGACGTGGTGGGCCGGCTGTTCCGCGAGTTCGCCATCACCCTGGCGGTGGCCATCCTCATCTCCCTGGTGGTCTCGCTGACGCTGACCCCGATGATGTGCGCCAAGCTGCTCAAACCCCACGCGGCAGAAGAGAAACCCGATTGGGTGGAGCGGCTGATCGGTGGCTATTCGCGCTGGCTGACCTGGGTGCTGCGCCACCAGACGCTGACCCTGGTGGTGGCAATCGTCACACTGGGGCTGACGGTTGTGCTCTACCTTGCCGTGCCCAAGGGCTTCTTCCCGGTGCAGGACACCGGCGTAATCCAGGGCATCAGCGAGGCACCGCAGTCGATCTCCTTCCGCGCCATGAGCGAGCGTCAACAGGCATTGGCGCGCGTGATTCTTGCCGATCCGGCGGTGGACAGTCTGTCGTCCTATATCGGCGTTGACGGCAGTAACGTCACGCTCAACAGCGGCCGTTTGCTGATCAACCTCAAGCCCCACGGCGGGCGCGACCTGACCGCCAGCCAGGTGATCGATCGCCTGCGGCCGGAGCTGGCAAAGGTGCCGGGTATCGAGCTGTATCTGCAGCCGGTGCAGGACCTGTCCATCGAGGACCGGGTCAGCCGCACGCAGTTCCAGTTCAGCCTGGAAACGCCGGACAGCGAGTTGCTGCAGGAGTGGACGCCGCGCCTGGTCGAGGCGCTGCGCGAGCGGCCGGAGCTGACCGACGTGGCCAGCGACCTGCAGAGCAATGGTCTGCAGATCTACCTGGACATCGACCGCGACGCGGCGGCGCGCCTCGGCATCCAGGTCGCGGACATCACCGATGCGCTGTACGACGCCTTCGGCCAGCGACAGATCTCCACCATCTTCACCCAGGCCAGCCAGTACCGCGTGGTGCTGGAGGCGGAGGCGGGCAACCGCCTCGGACCGCAGGCGCTGGAGCAGCTGTTCGTGCAGAGCGAAGGCGGCACGCCGGTGCGGCTGTCGAGCCTGGCAACCCTGGAACAGCGCAACGCACCGCTGCTGATCAACCATATCGGTCAGTTTCCGGCGGTGACCCTCTCGTTCAACCTGGCCAATGGCGTGTCGCTCGGCAAGGCAGTGGAGGTGATCGAGGCGGTGGAGCAGGAGATCGGCCTGCCGGCAGGAATCCAGACGCGTTTCCAGGGTGCCGCGGAGGCCTTCCGCGCCTCGCTGTCGAGCACGCTGCTGCTGATCCTTGCCGCGGTGGTGACCATGTACATCGTGCTCGGCGTGCTCTACGAGAGCTACATCCACCCGATCACCATCCTCTCCACGCTGCCCTCGGCGGCGGTGGGCGCCTTGCTCGCCTTGCTGCTGACCGGCAACGATCTCGGGCTTATCGCGATCATCGGCATCATCCTCCTGATCGGCATCGTCAAGAAGAACGCGATCATGATGATCGACTTCGCCCTTGAGGCCGAACGGCAGCAGGGCATGAGTCCGCAGGATGCGATCTACCGTGCGGCGCTGCTGCGCTTCCGGCCGATCCTGATGACCACGCTGGCGGCGCTGTTCGGTGCGATTCCGTTGATGCTGGCGTCCGGCTCCGGTGCCGAGTTACGCCAGCCGCTCGGCCTGGTGCTGGTTGGCGGTCTGCTGCTCAGCCAGCTGCTGACGCTGTTCACCACGCCGGTGATCTACCTGTTCTTCGACCGCCTCGGCCAGCGCTTCGGGCGTCGTCGCGAGCCGCTGGCGGGGGCGCAAGCGTGAGCAGGACTGCAATCGCGCGGGGGCAGGCATGAACCTTTCCGCCCCGTTCATCGCCCGCCCGGTAGCGACCATGCTGATGAGCCTGGCGATCCTGCTGCTCGGCGGGGTCAGCTTCGGCCTGCTGCCGGTATCGCCGCTGCCGAACATGGATTTCCCGGTGATCACCGTGCAGGCCAGCCTGCCTGGCGCCAGCCCGGAGATCATGGCCTCCAGTGTGGCTACGCCACTGGAGCGCTCGCTGGGCAGCATCGCCGGTGTTAGCCAGATGACCAGTCGCAGCAGCCAGGGCTCGACGCGGATCATCATCCAGTTCGACCTGGACCGCGAGATCAATGGCGCCGCCCGCGACGTGCAGGCGGCCATCAACGCCGCACGCAACCTGTTGCCCAGCGGTATGCGCAGCATGCCCACGTACCGCAAGATCAATCCGTCCCAGGCGCCGATCATGGTGCTCTCGCTGACCTCGGACGTGCTGGACAAGGCCGAGCTGTACGACATCGGCTCCACCATCCTGGCGCAGAAGCTGTCGCAGGTGTCCGGCGTTGGCGAGATCCAGGTCGGTGGCAGCTCGCTGCCGGCGGTGCGCGTCGAATTGCAGCCGCAACAGCTGGAACAGTACGGCGTTTCGCTGGACGAGGTGCGCCAGACCATCGCCAATGCTAACGTGCGCCGGCCCAAGGGCATGGTCGAGGACGCCGACCGGCACTGGCAGGTGCGCGCCAACGACCAGCTCCACCAGGCCGCCGACTACACGCCGCTGATCATCCGCTACCAGGACGGCGCCGCGCTGCGCCTGGGTGACGTGGCACGGGTTCGGGACTCGGTCGAGGACCGCTACAACAGCGGTTTCTTCAACAATGAGCAGGCGGTGCTGCTGATCGTCAACCGCCAGGCCGGTGCCAACATCATCGAAACCATCGAAGGCATTCGCCGTGAGTTGCCGGCGCTGCAGGCCATCATGCCGGGCAGCGTCGACCTGGATATCGCCATGGACCGCTCGCCGGTGATCCGCGCCACGCTGCACGAGGCCGAGCGCACGCTGCTGATCGCGGTGGGCCTGGTCATCGTGCTGGTGTTCCTGTTTCTCGGTCGCCTGCGCACCGCGCTGATTCCGGCGCTGGCGGTGCCGGTGTCGCTGGTCGGCACCTTCGCGGTGATGTACCTGTTCGGCTTCTCGCTGAACATCCTTTCGCTGATGGCACTGATCCTGGCCGCCGGCCTGGTAGTGGATGACGCCATCGTGGTGCTGGAGAACATCGCCCGGCATATCGATGAAGGCATGCCTCCGTTGAAGGCCGCCTATGTCGGTACCCGCGAAGTCGGATTCACGTTGCTGTCGATGAACCTGTCGCTGGTGGTGGTGTTCGTCTCGATCCTCTACATGGGCGGCATCGTCGAGCGGCTGTTTCGCGAGTTCTCCATCACCCTGGCGGCAGCGATCCTGGTTTCCCTGCTGGTCTCGCTGACGCTGACGCCGATGCTCTGCGCGCGTTGGCTCAAACCCCACGAAGCGGCGACGGAAGGGCGCCTGCAGCGCTGGAGCCACGCGGCGCACCAGTGGCTGCTGCGCTACTACGATCGCTCGCTGAGCTGGGCGCTGCGTCATCGGCGCATCACCCTGTTGAGCCTGCTGGCGACCATTGCGCTGAACGTGGTGCTCTACGTGCAGGTGCCCAAGACCTTCCTTCCACAGCAGGACACCGGTCAGCTGACCGGCTTCATCCGCGGCGACGACGGCCTGTCGTTCCAGGTCATGCAGCCGAAGATGGAGATTTTCCGCAAGGCGGTATTGGCCGATCCGGCAGTGGAGAGCGTGGCCGGCTTCATCGGCGGCCAGGGTGGCATCAACAATGCCTTCATGATCGTGCGCCTCAAGCCGCTGAGCGAGCGCAAGATTTCGGCGCAGAAGGTGATCGAGCGCATCCGCAAGAACCAGCCCACAGTACCCGGCGGGCGCATGTTCCTCATGGCCGACCAGGATCTGCAGTTCGGCGGCGGCCGGCAGAGCAGCTCGGCCTATTCCTACACGCTGCTGGCGAGTGATCTCGGCGACCTGCGCACCTGGGTGCCACGGGTCACCCAGGCGCTTTCGGCGCTGCCCGAGCTGACCAGCATCGACGCCAATGATGGCGAAGGAGCGCAACAGATCACCCTCGAGGTCGACAGGGATGCCGCCAAGCGTCTGGGCATCGACATGAGCACGGTGACCACGCTGCTCAACAACGCCTTCAGTCAGCGACAGATTTCCACTATTTACGAGGCGCTCAACCAGTACCGCGTGGTAATGGAAATCGACCCAGGCTACGCCGATTACCCTGAGGTACTCGAACAGATTCACGTCATCACCGGGGACGGTCGCCGTGTTCCGCTGGCGGCCTTCGCACGCTACGAGCGCAGCCTGGAGGAAGACCGGGTCAGCCATGATGGACAGTTCGCTGCGGAGAACATCGACTTCGACCTCGCCCCGGGCGTCAGCCTCGACCAGGCAACGCTGGCGATCGAGCGGGCGGTGGCGGCAATCGGCCTGCCGAGCGAGGTACAGGGCCGTCTCGGCGGCACCGGCAGCGCCTTCGAGAGCACTCAACAGGGCCAGCCGCTGATGATCCTCGGCGCCTTGCTGCTGGTCTACATCGTGCTGGGCATTCTCTATGAGAGTTACATTCACCCGCTGACCATTCTCTCGACGCTGCCATCGGCCGGAGTCGGCGCGCTGCTGGCGA
The DNA here is from genome assembly GCF_041381355.1 of Pseudomonas sp. LM13. NCBI lineage: Bacteria > Pseudomonadati > Pseudomonadota > Gammaproteobacteria > Pseudomonadales > Pseudomonadaceae > Pseudomonas > Pseudomonas sp. LM13. Next base: position 71,712 of record NZ_JACBXH010000013.1, on the reverse strand, counting down.
TCATCCTCACCGGCAACCAGTTCAGCCTGATTTCGTTGCTCGGGCTGTTCCTGCTGATCGGCGTGGTGAAGAAAAACGCGATCCTGATGATCGACCTGGCGCTGCAGTTCGAGCGCCAGGACAAGCTGTCGCCCGCCGAGTCGATTCACCAAGCCTGCCTGTTGCGCTTTCGCCCGATTCTGATGACCACCATGGCGGCGATCCTTGGCGCGCTGCCCTTGCTGCTCGGCGGCGCGGAGGGCGCCGAAATGCGCCAGCCGCTGGGCCTGACCATCATCGGTGGCCTGCTGCTGAGCCAGATCCTGACCCTCTACACCACGCCGGTGGTCTATCTGTACCTGGACCGTCTGCGTCATCGTTTCAACAGCTGGCGCGGTGTACGCACCGATGCCGCCCTGGAAAATTCGCTATGAGCCCGTTGTCGCTGAAGATGCCCCTGCAACCCATCGCCGCTGCCGTTCTGGCTCTGTCGTTGAGTGCCTGTACCCTGGGGCCGGACTATCAACGGCCGGAACTGCCGGTAGCCGCCGAGTTCAAGCAGGCTGAAGGCTGGAAAGCCGCGGCGCCGGCCGATGTGCTGGCGCGTGGCGAGTGGTGGCGGCTTTATGGCGATGCCGAGCTGGACGCCCTGGTCGGCCGGCTGAATGTCGACAATCAGAACCTGGCAGCGGCCGAGGCGCAGTTCCGTCAGGCCCGGGCACTGGTGCGTGGTGCACGCTCGCAGCTGTTCCCGATCCTTTCCGGCAGCGCCGGCTTGACCCGTTCGGCGCAGGGCAGCGGTAGCTCGGACACCAGCGGCGGCTCGTTCGGCAGTGGCGTCAGCGAAAGCTACGAAGCAGGCCTGAGTGCGTCCTGGGAAGCGGACATCTGGGGCCGGCTGCGGCGCAATCTGGAAGCGAACCGCGCCAGCATGCAGGCCAGCGCCGCAGACCTGGCCGCGGTGCGGCTGAGCCTGCAGGCCGAGTTGGTGCAGACCTACCTGCAACTGCGGGTGATCGACGAACATCAGCGCCTGCTCGATCAGACCGTCGCGGCCTACGCACGCTCGCTGCGCCTGACCGAGAACCAGTATCGGGCCGGTATCGTGCCGAAATCCGACGTCACCCAGGCGCAGACACAACTCAAGAGTACCCAGGCCCAGGCTATCGACCTGCGCTGGCAGCGGGCGCAGATGGAGCACGCGATTGCCGTGCTCATCGGCGTTGCACCCTCGGAGCTGGACATCGCGGTGCGCGAGGACATCCCGGCGCTGCCGGGCGTGCCGCTGGCCGTGCCGTCACAGTTGCTGGAGAGGCGTCCCGATATTGCCGCCGCCGAGCGCCAGGTCATCGCGGCCAACGCCAACATCGGCGTCGCCGAAGCGGCCTGGTATCCCGACCTGACGCTCTCCGCCAGCGGTGGCTACCGCAACAGCAGCTTCAGCGACCTGTTCAGTGTGCCCAACCGGTTCTGGTCGCTCGGCCCGCAACTCGCGCTGACACTGCTGGACTTCGGCAGCCGGCGCGCCGAACTGGAGCGCGCCGAAGCCAGTTACGACCAGACGGTCGCCAACTACCGACAGACCGTGCTCGACAGCTTCCGCGAGGTCGAGGATTACCTGGTGCAGCTGCGCGTGCTGGAAGAGGAGGCAGTGGTTCAGCGTGAGGCCTTGGAGGCCGCTCAGGAATCGCTGCGGCTGATCGAGGACCAGTACCGGGCCGGCACCGTCGATTTCCTCAGCGTCGCCACAGTACAGACCACCGCGCTGAACAACGAGCGCACCAACCTGACCCTGCTGGGCGATCGCCTGACCGCCAGCGTCCTGCTGATCGCCGCGCTGGGCGGTGGCTGGGACAGCGCGCAGCTGGATCAGTCACCGACGGCTGCGACTTCGCCGGACGCGCCCTGATTCCAGTCGCGAGGCCGCTACCAGAAACAAAAAGCCCCGCATGTTCGGCGGGGCTTTTGCGTTCTAAGCGGCGTCGCGCGCGGCGGTCATTTGCGCTGCTTTCGATTGACGGTCTGGGCTGCCTTGATGATGTCGGCGCCGATCACGGGTTCGAACTGCTGCCAAACCGGACGCATCGCTTCGCGCCAGCGCTCGCGCTCTTCCGGGGTCAGGCTGACGATTTCGGTCGTTCCCGCCTGGCGAATGCGTTCGCGGTCGGCCTGATTCAGCTCCTCGGCCTCGCGGTTCACCATGTAGCTCACCTCGTCGAGGATGGCTTCCAGCTCGAAACGAATCTTGTGCGGCATGCCCATCCAGAAGCGGGTGTTGCTGACCACCATATAGTCGAGCACACCGTGGTCGCTCTCGATGATGTAGGGCTGCACGGTATGCATCTTCTTGCTGTAGATGTTCGACCACGGGTTCTCCGCGCCCTGTACGGTGCCGGTACGCAGGGCATCGTAGACATCGGCGAAGGCGATCTTCTGGGTTGAGGCGCCGACAGCACCGAACTGCGCCTCGAGCACGGCAGAGGGTTGGATGCGGAAGCTCAGCCCCGAGGCATCGCTCGGCAGGCGCAGCATGCGGGTCGCCGAGAGCTGCTTCATGCCGTTGTGCCAGTAGGCCAGGCCGGTGATGTTCTGGTCTTCCATGGAGCGCAGCAGCTGCTTGCCCTTGGTGCGCTTCTGGAAGCGGTTTACCGCGTCGATATCGTCGAACAGGAAGGGCAGGTCGAATACCTGCAGCTGCTTGGTGTACTGCTCGAACTTCGCCAGTGACGGCGCCAGCAGCTGCACTTCGTTGTTGCGCAATGCCTCCAGCTCCGTGGCATCACCGAACAGCATCGAGTTCGGGTAGACCTCGACACGTACCTGCCCGGGCAGGCGCTCCTCGGCGAGTCGCTTGAACATCAACGCACCCTTGCCCTTGGGGGTGTCCTCAGCCACAACATGGGAAAACTTGATGACGACGGGCTCTGCCTGGGCCAGTGCGCTGGCGGCCGCCAGCACAAGCCCGGCAAGGGTAATGATCGGCTTCATGAAAGACTCTTTATTCTGGTTGGTTGGCAGTGCATCCGTGCGGCTGAGCCACAGGACACCTCTAGGCTTTCAGCCGCCCGTTATGCCAAAGATAGATGACGACTGAAAGCGCTTTCCCCAACCAACCAGACGGGAGCGGCACCGTGTCACATTTTCGCCTGACCGGCCGCGGAAACCGCTAGGCGAGCCGACTGACCACCGAGGTCCCAGCCTCCCCCGAGCGCCTTGTACAACGACACAACCGAGCGGTAGACCTCCACCTCGGCCTGGGCCTGGGCATCCTCGGCCTGCAGTCGCTCGCGTTCGGCATCGAGCAGCACGAGAAAGTCAGCCGTGCCTTCGCGATAGCGGATTTCCGCCTGCTGTGCGGCGGCGCGGCTGGCCGTTGATTGGCGAATCAAGGAGAGCAGGCGCTGCTGGGCGTTGGCGTAGTCGCTGAAGGCGTTTTCAGATTCCTCCAGCGCCAACAACACTTGCTGTTCGTAACCCGCTAGAGCAGCGTCGGCATCCGCCTCGGCACCGCGCAGACGGGCGCGCACGCTGCCCAGGTCGAACGCCGCCCAGCTGATGCTCGGCGCCACGCCCCAGGCCTGTGCGGCGCTGGAGCCGATCTGCGAGCCGCGCCCGGCGATGAAACCGAGAAATCCGGACAGGCTCACTCGCGGGAACAGATCGGCTGTGGCTACGCCGACATTGGCGGTCGCCGTCGCCAGCTGACGTTCGGCCGCACGGATGTCCGGACGCCGGCGCAGCAGCTCACCGGGATCGCCAATCGGTAGCGACTTGGCGATTGCCGGCAGCTCGCGGGGCGAGAGGTCGACGCTGAGCTGATCGGCGCGCTGGCCAAGCAGCGTGGCGATGCGATTGCGCGCACGCGCCTGCTGGGCCTGCAACTGCGGCAGCGTCGCCTCGGTCGCGGCCAGGCGCGCATCGGCGCGCAGCACGTCGAGGTCGCTGCCCAGGCCGCCGTCGCGCAGCTGTACCGTCAGCTCGCGCGAGCGGCGCTGGTTGTCCAGGTTGGCGCGGGCGATGCGCTCGCGTAGCTGGGCGCCGCGCAGCTGGCCGTAGGCATCGACCAGCTCGGCGATCAGGCTGACCTGCAACTGCTGCAGGTCGGCCTCGGCCGCCTCGGCCTGCGCCTCGCTGGCCTCTAGCCGGCGCTGGATGCGGCCAAACAGGTCCAGCTCCCAGGCCATGTCCAGCCCCAGGTCGTAGCGTTCGGCGTTCACCCGTTCATCGCTGAACCCCGGTTGCTGGGCCTTGCCGATATCAGCGCTGGCGCCAGCGGTGACGGTCGGCAAACGATCATTGCTGATGTCGTCGCGAATCGCTCGGGCCGCACGCAGACGGGCATAGGCGATACGCAGTTCGCGGTTTTCATCCAGCGCTTCGCCGACCAGGGCGTCCAGCGTCGGGTCCTCGAACTGCCGCCACCAGGCCGCCTCGAAGCGCGAACGGTCGTGGCCGCCATGCTCGGCCTGAAGCAGCCGCGCCGGCCCCGGTTGAGGCGCGCGGTAGTCCGGACCGACCGCGCAACCGGCGATGGTCAGGGCGAGCAAGGAAAGGGTGAAGAACTTCATGCGCGGGCCTCCTTGAATACCGCCTTGCGCGCTTCACGCTTCTCGACGAAGGCGCGAATCACCAGATAGAACACCGGGGTCAGCAGCAGCCCGAAGAAGGTCACCCCGAGCATGCCGCTGAACACCGCGACCCCCATGGCATGGCGCATCTCGGCGCCGGCCCCGCTGGAAAGCACCAGCGGTACCACGCCCATGATGAAGGCGAAGCTGGTCATCAGGATCGGCCGCAGGCGCAGGCGGCAGGCCTCCAGAGTGGCGGCCAGCCGGTCCATGCCTTCTTCCTGCTTGTCCTTGGCGAACTCGACGATCAGGATCGCGTTCTTGCACGCCAGGCCCACCAGCACGATCAGGCCGATCTGGGTGAAGACGTTGTTGTCGCTGCCGGCCAGGATCACCCCGGTGATGGCCGAGAGCAGCGTCATCGGCACGATCAGGATCACCGCCAGCGGCAGGCTCCAGCTCTCGTACTGCGCGGCCAGCACCAGGAAGGCCAGAAGCACGCAGAGCGGGAAGACGAACACTGCGGTGTTGCCGGCGAGGATCTGCTGGTAGGTCAGCTCGGTCCATTCGTAGGTCATGCCGTTGGGCAGCTCGGCCTGAAGCAGGCGCTCCATGGCGGCCTCGGCTTGCCCTGAGCTGTAGCCCGGTGCAGCGGCGCCGTTGATCTCCGCGGTGAGGAAGCCGTTGTAGTGCATCACCCGGTCCGGGCCGGCGCTGTCCGTGACGCTGACGAAGGTCGACAGCGGGACCATCTCGCCGCGGTTGTTGCGCACCTTCAGCTGGCCGATCTGCTCTGGCGCGAGGCGGAACTTCTGGTCGGCCTGGACGTTGACCTGATAGGTGCGGCCGAAGCGGTTGAAGTCGTTGGCATACAGCGAGCCGAGGTAGACCTGCATGGTGTCGAAGATGTCATCGATGGCCACGCCGTGGGTCTTGGCCTTCTCGCGGTCGATATCGGCGTCCACCTGCGGCACGTTGACCTGATAGCTGGTGAACAGGCCGGCCAGCTCCGGATAATCGGCGCTCTTGGCGATGACGTTCTGCACCTGCTTGTACAGCTCTTCATAGCCGAGGTTGCCGCGATCCTGCACCTGCACGCGGAAGCCGCCGATGGTGCCCAGGCCCTGTACGGGTGGCGGCGGGAAGATGGCAATGAAGGCATCCTGGATCTGCGCGAACTGGCCGTTCAGATCCGCCGCGATGGCGTTGGCCGAGAGCGATGGGTCCTTGCGCTCATCGAAGGGCTTGAGCGGGGTGAAGACGATGCCGCTGTTCGGGCTGTTGGTGAAACCGTTGATCGACAGCCCCGGGAAGGCCACGGTGTTCTCCACGCCCGGATGCTTGCCGGCGATTTCCGACATGCGCTTGATCACATCCTCGGTACGGTCCAGGGTGGCGGCGTCCGGCAGCTGGGCGAAGGCGACCAGATACTGCTTGTCCTGCTGCGGAACGAAGCCGGTCGGGGTACTGGCAAAGCCCAGATAACCCAGGCCCACCAGGCCGACGTAAACCAGCAGTGCCACGGCGCTGCCGCGCAGGATGCGCCGCACCACGCCGACGTAGCCATGACTGGCGCGGTCGAACACGCGGTTGAACGGGCGGAACAGCCAGCCGCCGAGCAGCCGGTCGAGCAGCCGTGAGAAGCCGTCCTTCGGCGCATCGTGGGCCTTGAGCAGGGTCGCAGCCAGCGCCGGCGACAGGGTCAGCGAATTGAACGCCGAGATCACCGTCGAAATCGCGATGGTCAGTGCGAACTGCTGATAGAACTGCCCGGTAAGGCCGGAAATGAACGCAGTCGGGATGAACACCGCGCAGAGCACCAGGGCGGTGGCGATGATCGGCCCGGTGACTTCCTTCATGGCCTGACGGGTCGCCTCTACCGGCGACTTGCCGAGGCCGATGTTGCGCTCGACGTTCTCCACCACGACGATGGCGTCATCCACCACGATGCCGATGGCCAGCACCAGGCCGAACAGCGACAGCGCGTTGAGCGAGAAACCGAGCAGGTGCATCACCGCGAAGGTGCCGATCAGCGACACCGGCACGGCGGCCAGCGGAATGATCGAGGCGCGCCAGGTCTGCAGGAACAGGATCACCACCAGCACCACCAGCACGATGGCCTCGAGCAGGGTGTGCACCACCGCCTCGATGGAGCCACGCACGAAGATGGTCGGGTCGTAGACGATCTCGTAATCCACGCCCTGGGGGAAGCTCTGCTTGAGCTCGGCCATGCGCTCGCGCACCAGGTCCGAGATGGCGATGGCATTGGAGCCCGGCCGCTGGAAGATCGGGATGGCCACCGCCGGCTGGTTGTTCAGCAACGAGCGCAGGGCGTACTGGCTGGAACCCAGTTCGATGCGGGCGATGTCCTTCAGGCGGGTGATCTCGCCGTCCTCGCCGGCACGCACGATGATGTTCTCGAACTCCTCCTCGTCCACCAGGCGCCCCTGGGTGTTGATCGACAGCTGGAAGTCGGTGGCGCCCGGCGCCGGCGGTGCGCCCAGAGCACCGGCGGCGACCTGACGGTTCTGCTCGCGGATGGCGTTGACCACGTCGGTGGCGGTGAGGTTGCGCTGGGCGACCTTGTTCGGGTCGAGCCAGACCCGCAGGGAATAGTTGCCCAGGCCGAACAGCTGCACGTCGCCCACACCGTCCAGTCGCGCCAGCTCGTCCTTGACGTTGAGTGCGGCGTAGTTGGACAGGTAGAGCATGTCGTAGCGGTTATCCGGCGAGGTCAGGTGCACCACCATGGTCAGGTCGGGGGACGCCTTGTCCACGGTCACGCCCAGGCGCTGCACTTCGGTCGGCAGGGTCGGCATGGTGCGCGTCACCCGGTTCTGCACCTGCACCTGGGCGTTGTCCAGGTCGGTGCCGAGGGCGAAGGTGATGGTCAGCGTCAGCTTGCCGTCGGCGGTCCCCTGGGACGACATGTAGAGCATGCCCTCGACGCCGGTGATGGCCTGTTCCAGCGGCGAGGCAACGGTCTCGCCGATCACCTTGGGGTTGGCGCCGGGGAAGTTGGCCCGCACCACCACGGTGGGTGGAACGACTTCAGGGTATTCGCTGATCGGCAACTGGAACAGCGAGATGGCGCCGCCGATGAGGATCACCAACGACAGCACGGCGGCGAAAATCGGCCGTTTGATAAAGAATTGCGAGAAATTCATGGCGCACTCCGGGGTAGGGCGCTGCGGGCGCGCCCTGGCGGATCGATCGGATGGGCGCGACTGGCGCGCCGGAGTTCAGGTCTGCTGTCGGACGGTCAGCTGCTCGGGCGCTGGGCCAGGGTGCGCTCGTCGACCTGCGGCTTCATCGCCTCGCTGATCGCACGGTTCTGCTGCTTCAGCGCCGCCAGCGTCTCGGCGTCGGCCATGGGCACCGACTCGGGCTGCACCGGGCTACCCGGGCGTACGCGCTGCAGGCCGTTGACCACGATGCGCTCGCCCTTGGCCAGGCCATCGCGCACGATGCGCAGCCCTTCGAGCTTGGGCCCGAGCTCGACCGGCCGGTAGGCAACGGTGCCGTCCTCGGCCAGTACCAGGACGAACTTCTTGCCCAGGTCAGTGCCCACCGCCACGTCCTTGATCAGTACCGCCTCGTAGGTCGGGCTGCCGACCAGCTTCAGCCGTGCATACAGGCCGGGGGTGAAGCTGCGGTCGCGGTTGTCGAACACCGCGCGGCCGCGAATGGTGCCGGTACGCGGGTCGACCTGGTTGTCCATGAAATCCATGTGGCCCAGATGCGGGTGGCCGTCCTCGTCCGAGAGGCCGAGATAGACCGGGGTCGCCTCGCCGCGGTCGCCCTGGCGCGCCAACTCGCGGTACTTCAGGTACAGACGTTCATCCGCTTCGAAGTAGGCGTAGACCTTGTCGGTGGAGACCAGCGTGGTCAGCAGGGCCTCGCCTGCATTGACCAGGTTGCCGGAGGTGATCAGCGCGCGGCCGACGCGGCCGTCGATGGGCGCCGTCACGCGAGTGAAGGACAGGTCCAGCTGGGCCTTGTCCAGCTGCGCCTGGATCGCCGCGACCGCGGATTTCGCTTCGCTGGCGGCGCTGACACGGGCATCGGCCAATTCGGCGGAAATCGCGTTCTTCTGCCGCAGGCGCTCGCCGCGCTCGGCTTCGGCGGCCGTGCGCTGCTGGGTGGCGCGGGCCTGTTGCAGCTGCGCCTGCAGACGCTTGACCTCGGCCTGGAACGGGCGCGGGTCGATCTGGAACAAGAGATCGCCTTTTTTCACCAGCGCACCTTCCTCGAAAGCCACCTTGTCGATGAAGCCCGAAACGCGCGGGCGGATTTCCACCGACTCCGGTGCCTCCAGGCGCCCGGTGACCTCGTCCCACTCGGTCACCTGCTGCTCGATGACTTCAGCCACGCTGACCGCAGGCGGCGGCGTACCCGACTGGGTGGCCTCCGGTGCCTTGCCGCAGGCGGCGGTGATCAGCACCGTCAGGGCAATAAGGGGAAAACGCAAGGCGTTGAGCGAACGTTCCATGCTTGACTCCGCAAGTCGGATTTGTTGATGGCAGGAGTCTGCGTGGTCAAGCCGTTCAGCAGAAATCGAACGGGCCAAAGGTGAATATCATTGGCGGTGATGGTTGGGCATTCGATATCAGCGCGAGGCGAGGACGTCGTGAGAGGTGTTGGTGCCGTTGCGTCAGGTATGGACCCTCGAGAGGGGATTCGTAGGGTGGGCTTTAGCCCACCAACGGGCCTTGATGTCTGGGAACGCTTGGTGGGCCGAAGCCCACCCTACGGGACTGCCAAAAGGAGCTGCTGGGGCGGGGCACTGGAATGACGAGGCGGTGTGCGTGGGGCGGCATACGCGTGTAAAAGGCACCGCCGTTTTCCACCCTACAGACTATCCGGGTCGCCGACGAACATCTGGATGCGCGAGCGCAGCCAACGCTCGGCGGGGTCGTTGTCCGGGGCGCCGCGCCAGGCCATGGACAGCTCGAAGTCCTGGCTGGTCTGAAAGGGCAAGGGCTCGGCGCGCACACCACCGTTAGCCGCCAGCGCGGCCGCGGCGTAATCCGGGACGGTGGCGATGATATCCGTGCCGGCGAGCAGGCTGGCCAGGCCGTTGAACTGCGGCACCGCCAGCACCACCTTGCGCTTGCAGCCGTGCAGGGCGAGTTCCTCGTCGATATAACCGTTGAGATCGCCGGCAAAGGAGACCATGGCATGGGGGCGGCTGCAGTAGTCCTCCATGCTCAGTCGGCCGGGAATGCTGTCGGCGCGCAGCAGCATCGGCTTGGGCCGGCGCAGTACCTTGCGCTTGGCGTTGGCCGGCAGCTCCTCGGTGTAGCAGACGCCTACCGAGATCTCGCCGGATGCCAGCAGGCCGGGCATCAATAGATAGTTGGCGCGGCGCACCACCAGCACCACGTCCGGTGCCTCGGCGCGCAGACGGCGCAGCAGAGGCGGCAGCAGGGCGAACTCCACCTCGTCGGTCAGGCCAATGCGAAACACCTGAGTGCTGGTGGCCGGGTCGAAAGTGGAGGCGCGGCTGACGGCGGTGGAGATCGAGTCCAGTGCCGGCGACAACAGCTGGGCGATCTCCAGCGCGCGGGCGGTGGGTTCCATGCTGCGGCCAGTGCGCACGAATAGCGGGTCGTCGAACAGGGTGCGCAAGCGTGCCAGCGCGGCGCTGATCGCCGGCTGGCCGAGAAAGAGCTTCTCGGCGGCACGGGTCACGCTGCGCTCGTGCATCAGCGTTTCGAAGACGATCAGCAGATTGAGGTCAACACGGCGAAGGTCGTTGCGATTCATGCCTGGTTCACGTCGAGCCTGGTGGCCGGACCGCGGTCCGGTTCGGTGGGTCGCTGCATTCTAGACAGCTTGCGCAGACGAGCGCATGCCCGATCCCGCTTTCGAAATGCACAAAGCTGCAATGCGCCGGCAAGCATACATACGTAGTTCCATCATTACTGCGCATGGGAACTATCAATGGGAATCCACGCCGTTCACTGGAGTTGTGACGATACTGACGATAGAGTCCGTTTGCACAGTAGTAAGCGAGGGGTCGCAATGTCCCGCATCATCCGTTTTCATCAGTTCGGCCCGGCCGACGTATTGCGTCAGGAAGAGCGCGCGGTGCCGGTTGCCGGCCCGGGCGAGGTCCTGATCGGCGTGCGCGCCGTCGGCGTGAGCTGGAACGACGTGCTCTGGCGGCAGGACCTGGCGCCGCGCCATGCGCGTCTGCCCGCCGGGCTCGGCAGCGAGGTGGCGGGCGAGGTGCTGGCGGTGGGCGAGGGCGTCCAGGGCTTCAGCGTCGGCGACCAGGTGGCGGGTTTCCCCGCCCACGATCTCAATCAGTACCCGCTGTATGCCGAACACGCGCTGCTGCCTCAGCAGGCCCTGGTGCATTACCCGGACATGCTCAGCGCCAGCGAGGCGGCGATCCACTATACGCCGATGCTGGTGAGCTATTTCGCCCTGGTCGAACTGGCTCAGCTGGAGCCCGGTCAGTACGTGCTGATCAACCAGGCCGCGCATTGCACCGGCCCGGCTGCCGTGCAGCTGGCCAAGGCGCTGGGCGGGCGGGTGATCGCCACCTGTGACACCAGCGAGGACCGTGACTACCTGCGTGAACTGGGTGCCGAGACGGTGATCGTCACCGAGGAAGAAGACCTGGTCGGTCGCCTGCAGAAGCTGACCGAAGGGCGCGGTGTCGAGGTGGTACTGGATGCCTGTGGCGGCTCGCAGATGAAGCTGCTCGGCGATGTCATGGCGCCGCTGGGCAAGCTGATCCTCTATGGCATGAACGGCGGCAACGAGACCGCGCTGCCGGTCTGCGCGGCCTTCAAGAAGAACTTCAAGTTTTTCCTGCATTGCCTGTGCGACTTCACCGGGCAGCCGGAACTCGGGATCGAGCAGAACCGCGAGGCCCTCGAACGCGCGCTGCAACACATCAACCAACTGACTGTCGACCGCCTGGTGCGTCCGCAGGTCGACCGGCAGTTTCCTTTCGAGCAGGCCATCGAGGCCCATCGTTACGTCGAAAGCGGCATCCCGCGTGGTCGTGTCGTCCTGACGCTTTCCTGATCCGCGAGGGCCCCGTGGCCGGGCCCTCTCATCGCCCCGCAGAAACTTTTCGCGCGCCGTTCCAGTCCTCCGAAGACAGGCTCACTACCTTGACGGAGGATTTTCCATGGCCGATGACAATCAGACCCTCCCCCCACAGAAGCAGGCAGAACCCGGCAAGGAAGGGCTGATGAACCCGCGGCCGCAATATCGCGGGGAGGACTACAAGGCGGCCGGCAAGCTCGCCGGCAAGGTCGCCATCATCACCGGTGGCGACAGTGGTATCGGCCGCTCGGTGGCGGTGCTGTTCGCCCGCGAAGGTGCCGACGTGGCCATCCTCTACCTCGACCAACACCAGGATGCCGAGCAGACACGCAAGGACGTCGAGCAACACGGCCGGCGCTGCCTGACCTTCGCCGGTGACGTGGCCGACCGCGATGTCTGCCGCAAGGTCGTCGACGAGACGCTGGCGCAGTTCGGCAAGCTAGACATCCTGGTCAACAATGCTGCCGAGCAGCATCCCCGCGATCGTTTCGAGGACATCCCACCGGAGCAGTGGGAGCAGACCTTCCGTACCAACGTGTTCGGCATGTTCCAGCTGACCCAGGTGGCGTTGCCGCACCTGCAGGAAGGCGCCTCGATCATCAACACCAGCTCGGTGACCGCCTACAAGGGCAACCCGATGCTGATCGACTATTCCTCCACCAAGGGCGCCATCGTCGCCTTCACCCGCGCCCTGGCCATGAGCCTGGCCGAGCGAGGCATCCGGGTGAACTCGGTGGCGCCGGGACCGATCTGGACGCCCCTGATTCCCTCCACCTTCGATGCCGACAAGGTCGCCGAATTCGGCTCCAACGTGCCGATGAAACGGCCCGGCCAGCCTGAAGAGGTGGCGCCGGCCTACGTCTACCTGGCCAGCAGCGATGCGTCCTATGTCAGTGGGCAGGTGATTCACGTCAACGGCGGCACCGTGGTCAACGGCTGACCGCACGCCGGCACCTACGAAGGAGTACAGGGTATGCCACGCACGATCTGGAAAGGCGCGGTCAGTTTCGGACTGGTACACATCCCGGTGGCGCTGGTGCCGGCCACTACACGGCAGGGCATCGATTTCGACTGGCTGGACAAGCGCAGCATGGATCGGGTCGGTTACAAGCGCATCAACAAGACCACCGGCGAGGACATCGACAGCGAGAACATCGTCAAGGGCGTCGAGTACGAGAAGGGCCACTACGTGGTCATCAGCGACGACGAGATCAAGGCGGCGCATCCCAAGGCCACGCAGACCGTGGACATCGTCGCCTTCGTCGACGCCAAGGACATCTCCTTTCTCTACATCGACACGCCGTACTACCTGACCCCGGACCGGCGCGGGGAAAAGGTCTACGCGCTCTTGCGCGAGACGCTGATCCAGACCGGCAAGGTCGGCATCGCCAACGTGGTGCTGCGCAACAAGCAGCATCTGGCGGTGGTGATGCCGCTGGGCAAGGCGCTGGTGATGAACACCCTGCGCTGGGCCGACGAGGTGCGCGGCGTCGAGTACCTCGAACTGAAGGACGAAGCGCTCGATCCGGACCTGGCCGAGCGCGAACTGGACATGGCCAAGCGTCTGGTGGAAGACATGACCGAGAAGTGGAAGCCGGAGCAGTACAAGGACACCTTCCAGGACCAGATCATGGACCTGGTGGAGAAGAAGGCGCGCGAAGGCAAGCTGGAAGCCGTGGGCGGGCCGGAAGAGGCGGTGGATCGCCGCTCGGCGGATGTCATCGACCTCACCGAGCTGCTCAAGCGCAGCCTGGCTGCCAAGCCGGGCAAGGCGCGCGCCGCCGAGGCGGACGAAGAGGACGATGCGCCGGAAAAGGCGCCAGCCAAATCCAAGCCTGCGAGCAAGGCCAAGACCAGCAAGTCGTCCAGCTCGTCACGCACACGCAAGGCACCGGCGGCGAGCAGCAAATCCAGCAAGAAGGCCAGCTGAGGCATGGCCGCGCGAACGGACAGCGCTCGCCCACTGGTAGGCGGTGTCGGCATCAGCAGCCATCAGCGGGTGATCGACGAGGCCAGCGGCACCACCAAGCTGGCGCTGGCAGAGTATTACCTGGCGGTGGCGGACTGGCTGGTGCCACAGCTCGCCGGGCGACCGCTTTCCATCGTCCGTGCGCCGGAAGGTATCGGCGGCGAGAGCTTCTTCCAGCGTCATTGCGGCCGGTTGAAGATGCCGCACATGCGCGCGCTGCCGAAAAACCTCGATCCCGAGCACGCCCGGTTGATCCAGGCCGACAACATCACCGCCGTCATCGAGGCTGTGCAGATGGGCAGCGTCGAATTCCATACCTGGAACGCCCGCAGCGACCGCATCGAGCGACCGGACCGGGTGATCTTCGATCTGGATCCGGACCCGGCACTGCCCTGGGCGAGCATGGTCGAGGCTACCGAGCTGACCCTGGCGCTGCTGGACGAGCTGGGGTTGCGCGCCTTCCTCAAGACCAGCGGCGGGCGCGGGATGCATGTGGTGGTGCCGATCGAGCGGCGCCACGACTGGGATTGCGCGCGCAGCTTCGCGCGCTCGGTGACGGAGCGGCTGGCGCGGGAGTCGCCGCAGCTGATCGTCGACAAGATGGGCCCGCAGAATCGTGTCGGGCGCATTTTCGTCGACTACCTGCGCAACCAGAAGGGCGCCAGTACCGTCGCCGCCTACTCGGTGCGGGCGCGGCCCGGCCTTGGCGTGTCGCTGCCGGTGAGCCTGGAAGAGGTGCGCCACCTGGAAGGCGCCGATCAGTGGCGGCTGGGCAACGTCCGCGACTACCTGAGTACGCGCAGCGACGACCCCTGGGCCGACTACGGCAACACCCGCCAGCGGCTGGGACGGGAGCTGCTCGAGCGGTTGCGCGAGGGCCGCTAAGCGGCCCCTTGTGCATCCTCGCAGTCACGCTTCCGACGGGACGCAGCGCATTTCGACCACCTTGCACCCCCGGCGGTAGAGCCGCCCGTCATCCCGCCTGAACCTCTGCCAACCGCAGCCAGTCGACCCTTTACCAGTGTGGCCGAGCATTCATGAAAGGAGATACCGATGACGGTACGAGTATCCCGGCGGCAGTTTCTCAAGTTCGGCGCTGCCGGCTTGGGCGCTTCCAGCATGGCGATGATGGGCTTCGCCCCGGAGGAGGCGCTGGCCTCGGTGCGGCATTTCAAGCTCACCGGCGCCAAGGTCACCCGCAACATATGCACATACTGCTCGGTCGGTTGCGGCATGTTGCTGTACGCGCGCGGTGACGGCGCGATCAACAGCCATGACCACATCTTCCATGTCGAGGGCGATCCGGACCATCCGGTCAGCCGCGGCTCGCTATGCCCGCGGGGCGCCGGTGTGCTCGACTTCATCAGGAGCGATTCTCGGGTGCGCTACCCGCAGGTGCGCGAGCCGGGCACGGATGAGTGGAAGCGCATCAGCTGGGACGAGGCGCTCGACCGCATCGCCCGCCTGATGAAGGACGACCGCGACCGCAACTTCGAGACCCACGATGACCAGGGACAGCTGGTCAACCGCTGGATGACCACCTCCATGGTGGCGGCCTCGGCGTGCACCAACGAGACGGCCTACCTGACGCAGAAGATCACTCGGGCGCTGGGCATTCTCAAACTCGACAACCAGGCGCGCGTCTGACACGGACCGACGGTGGCAGGTCTTGCCCCTTCATTCGGTCGCGGTGCCATGACCAACAGCTGGGTCGACATCCGCAATGCCAATATTGTCCTGTCCATGGGCGGGAACTCGGCCGAGGCGCATCCGGTGGGCTTCCGCTGGGTCATGCAGGCCAAGGAGCGCAGCGATGCGATCCTGATTTCCATTGACCCGCGCTACAACCGCACCACGGCGGTGGCGGACTACCACGCCTGGATCCGTACCGGGACCGATATCGTCTTCCTTGGCGGGCTGATCAGCTACCTGATCGAGAATGACCGCTACGCCCACGAATACGTGCTGCATTACACCGACGCGGCGCACCTGGTGCGCGAAGGCTTCGAGTTCAACGACGGGCTGTTCACCGGCTACGACGAGGAGCGCCACCAGTACGACAAGTCCACCTGGAACTTCGACCTCGACGAGCAGGGCTTCGTCCGCCGCGACGAGACACTGCAGCACCCGCGCTGCGTGTTCCAGCTGATGCGCCAGCACTACAGCCGCTACACGGTGGAGATGGTCGAGCGCGTCTGCGGCATGCCGCAGGCCAAGGTCCTGCAGCTCTGGGACTTGCTGGCGCAGAGCGCGGCGCCGGACAAGACCATGACCATCCTCTATGCCCTGGGCTGGACGCAGCACTCCATTGGCGCGCAGATGATCCGCACCGGCGCCATGGTCCAGCTGCTGCTGGGCAACATGGGCATGCCCGGCGGCGGGGTCAATGCGTTGCGCGGGCATTCCAACATCCAGGGGCTGACCGACATCGGCCTGCTGTCCAATCTGCTGCCGGGCTACATGACGCTGCCGGCGGCTGGCGCCCAGCGCTACGAGGACTACATCCGCGAGAAGATCCGCAAGCCGTTGCTGCCCAATCAGGTGTCGTACTGGAAGCACTACGAGCGGTTCTTCGTCAGCATGATGAAGGCGTTCTACGGTGATGCCGCCAGCGCCGAGAACAACTGGTGCTACGACTGGTTGCCGAAGCTCTCCGAGCCGCTGTACGACGTGCTCTATGCGGTCAACGACATGACCAAGGGCAAGATGACCGGCGCCTTCTGCCAGGGCTTCAACATCCTCGCGGCCTTCCCGAACAAGGCGAAGGTGCTGGATGGGCTATCGAAGCTCAAGTGGCTGGTGGTCATGGATCCATTGGCCACCGAGACCGGCGAGTTCTGGAAGAACCATGGCGAGTTCAACGACGTCGACCCGAGCCAGATCCAGACCGCGGTGTTCCGCCTGCCGACCACCACCTTCGCCGAGGACGACGGCTCGATCACCAACAGCTCGCGCTGGCTGCAGTGGCACCACCAGGCGGCACCGCCGCCCGGCGAGGCGAAGACCGACACGGCGATTCTCGCCGGATTGTTCCACCGCCTGCAGAAGCTCTACCAGCAGGAGGGCGGAGCCTTCCCCGAGCCGATCCTCAACCTGACCTGGGACTACAGCGACCCGGCGCATCCCGCCGCGTCGGAGCTGGCCAAGGAATACAACGGCCGCGCGCTGGCGGACATCGATGACCAGGGGCGGATCATCCGCCGCAAGGGCGAGCTGCTCAACGATTTCGGAGAGCTGCGTGCCGACGGCTCGACCTCCTGCGGTTGCTGGATCTACTCCGGTTCCTGGACCGAGCAGGGCAACATGATGGACCGGCGCGACAACTCCGACCCGTACGACATCGGCGTCACCCTCGGCTGGGCCTGGGCCTGGCCGCTGAACCGGCGGATTCTCTACAACCGCGCGTCGGCCCGTCCCGACGGCACGCCGTGGGACCCGAACCGTGCGCTGGTGTGGTGGAACGGCGAACGCTGGGTCGGTGCCGACGTGCCGGACTACCCGGTGGCCGCGCCGCCGGAAGACGACGTCAAGCCGTTCATCCTCACCGAGAGCGGCACCGGGCACTTCTTCGCCAGCGAGTGGCTGGGCGAGGGGCCGTTCCCCGAGCACTACGAGCCGCTGGAATCGCCGATTCCGAACAACCCGCTGCATCCGGACAACCCGCTGGCCTATCACAACCCGGTTGCGCGCATCTTCGCCGAAGATCGACATACCTTCGGCACCTACGAAGAGTTTCCGTATGCGGCGACCACCTACCGCCTCACCGAACACTTCCACTACTGGACGACCCACGTGCTGCTCAACGCCATCGTCCAGCCGGAAAAGTTCGTCGAGATCGGCGAGGTGCTGGCTGGCGAGCTGGGCATCGCCGCGGGGGAAAAGGTGCGGGTGCGCTCCAAGCGCGGGCATATCGATGCGGTGGCGGTGGTGACCAAGCGCCTGCGTCCGCTGCAGGTGGACGGGCGCACCGTGCATCAGGTCGGTATCCCGATCCACTGGGGCTTCACCGGCGTGGCGAGAAAGGCTCACCTGACCAACACGCTGACCCCCTTCGTGGGCGACGGCAACACCCAGACCCCGGAATTCAAGTCGTTCCTGGTGAACGTCGAGAAGCTATAGGAGACGCCTGATGCGAGGTGACCAGATCAACCTGCAGAACATCATCGCGCGTTCGGCGACCACCGAGCCTTCGCCGCAGATCCGCTCCGGCGGCGTGGAGAAGGTGACCAAGCTGATCGACGTGTCGGTGTGCATCGGCTGCAAGGCCTGCCAGGTGGCGTGCATGGAATGGAACGACCTGCGCGACGAGGTCGGCGAATGCGACGGCACCTACAATGCCCCGCAGGACCTGACCCCGTCGTCGTTCGAGGTCATGCGCTTTTCCGAGTACGAGAACGAGGAGGGCGACCTGGAGTGGCTGATCCGCAAGGACAACTGCATGCACTGCGCCGAGCCGGGCTGCCTGAAGGCCTGCCCGTCGCCCGGTGCCATCGTGCAGTACGCCAACGGCATCGTCGACTTCAATTCCGAGCACTGCATCGGCTGCGGCTATTGCGTGGCCGGGTGCCCCTTCAACATCCCGCGCATCTCGAAGAAGGACAACAAGGCCTACAAGTGCACGCTCTGCTCCGACCGCGTCTATCACGGTCTGGAGCCGGCCTGCGTGAAGAGCTGCCCGACCGGCTCGATCCAGTTCGGCACCAAGGAGCAGATGCTCGACTACGGCGCGCACCGGGTCGGCAAACTCAACGAACGTGGCTACGAGAACGCCGGCATCTACGACCCGGCGGGTGTCGGCGGCACCCACGTGATCTATGTGCTGCAGCACGCCGACAAGCCGGAGATCTACAGCGGCCTGCCGAGGGACCCGCATATCAGCCCGACGGTGGAGCTGTGGAAGGGCGTGACCAAGCCGATCATGTCCGCGGTACTGGGCGTCTCGGTGCTGGCCGGCTTCTTCCACTACATGACCAAGGGACCGAAGGAAGAACCGGAGGACGATCCCGAAGCGGAAAACGCCGCGGCGGACCGTGAACAGGATCTGCGTGACGAGGAGCGGCGGCCATGAGTCATTCCAACGTACGCAAGGGCATCCTGCGCTATGGCCCCTGGGCGCGGGCCAATCACTGGATCGTCGCGATCTGTTTCGTGCTGCTCACCCTGAGCGGACTGGCGCTGTTCTACCCGGCGTTCTTCGGCCTCACCGCGCTGTTCGGCGGGCCGGAGCCGACGCGCATCGTGCACCCGTACATCGGTGTGTTCATGACGCTGTTCTTCCTGATCCAGGCGGTGCGTTTCTTTCGCGCCAATCTGTTCCGCCGCCATGACGTGCAATGGGCGCGGCAGATCGGCGACGTGTTGTCCAACCGGGACGAGCGCCTTCCGCCGGTGGGGCAGAACAACGCCGGGCAGAAGCTGGTGTACTGGGTGTTCCTGGCCACGGTACCAGTGCTGCTGGTAACCGGTGTGGTGCTCTGGCGGCCCTGGGTGGCCAGTGAAATACCGATCTGGGCGCTGCGCTGGGCGGCATTGATCCACGCGCTGACGGCCTTCGTCGCCATCCTCACGCTGATCATCCACGTCTACTCGGCCATCTGGGTCAAGGGTTCGATCCGCGCGATGACCCAGGGCCGGGTCAGCCCGGCCTGGGCTCGGCATCACCACAAGCTCTGGTACGACGAGGTCATGGCCGGCGACAAGCGTGGCGAAGAGACGGCCTTGCCCCATCGCGAGCCCGGCGATGCCGCGGCGTCCAGAAACCGAAGATGACTGACCAACAAGGGAATCGAGCATGAAAGGAAAACGCGGCCCCGCGAGCCACGAATTCGGCAGCGCACCCACCACCATCATGGAACCGCCGCAGGTAGTCCTGCCGGACGACCAGTTGTTCAGCCGCCGTGCGCTGCGCCTGCGCGAGCTGATGATCATGGTGCCGGCGCTGGACGAGTTTCTCGACTTCATGGCGCGCCTGGCGCAGGCCCAGCATCAGGTCCTGAGTGGACGCGAACCGTCCTGGCGTCCGGCGCCGGATGCCTTCGATCAGGCATTGGAGCATCGAATGCCGCCGCTGGGCTTTCGTGCGTTGCGCCGCGATCTGGACTGGCAGGGTGATCTGCGCGCAATCCTCGATGCGCTGGCGCTGCACGTCGGTGAGCGACAGAGACCGCTGCTGCAAGCCCTGCGTGACGCGAATGCCGATGCACTGCAGTCGATCGCCGAGGATGTATTGGAACAGCGCGCCGGCAGCGCCGAGACCCGCGGGCTGATGCCGCTGGTGGCCGCAGCGTTGCAGGTGGCCTGGGTGCGCCTGGCGGCCGGTTTGCCGCGCGCCCCTGCGCAGCCGCTGGCCGAGGCCCGTGCCTTGTGCCCGTGCTGCGGATCGCCGCCGGTGGCGAGCGTGGTGCACAACGAGCCAAATCGCAGCGGCGTGCGCTTCCTGCATTGCGCGCTGTGCGCGACCGAATGGCACCTGGAGCGGGTCAAGTGCAGCAACTGCGAGACGGGTGGGCAGCTGCTCTATCTGGGGCTGGACGATGAGCAGGGCGAGCCGTTCCTGCCGGTGCAGGCGGAAGCCTGCGGTGCCTGCGAAAGCTACCTGAAGATCGTGCTGCGGCAACTGCAGGGCCGCGCCGACCCGGTCGCCGACGATCTTGCCAGCCTGCCGCTGGACCTGATGCTGGCCGACGAGGGCGTCTATGCCAGAAGCGGCTACAACCCCCTGCTGGTCTTTGGCGAGTAGCGCTCAGGCCGGCTGCGCGCTATCGGCATCCACCACCGTCGGGTTGCCATAGGGGGAGCCGGGTTTGTGCTCGTCCAGCTCGTCGGCGCAGGGTACCTGCGGCACGTCGCCCGGCTGGTCGTGCACGATCGGGTCGGGCTGTGGCACATCGGGGCGTGCATGCGTCATGGTCGTCCTCCTCCTTTTCTGGGGTTTGCGACAGTGCTGAACGTTCTTCATTGATGGGCGCCACAGGGCAGCGGTTCCGGCCAGACGTCGGCTCTCCAGCGCCCGGCGACAGCCGGCTGCAGTCGCTCCTGCGGGCCGGTCGACCGGCCGCCGGACGGGTTGCCTGGCGGCCGGAAAACGCTGAACTTTCCCCAGCCCCTCGGCTCGGAAGATAGAGCCGACAAAAACCGCCATCCGCGGGTCGGCACCCGAACCGCACGATGACGCATCCAGAGGCGGCTCGGGCAATCCGAACCCTTGCGCCTCAGGAGCCCGTTCGATGAGCGATGCACAGCCCAACGCGACGATTCACCCTCGACTCGAACAAGCCTTGCAGATGCCGCGCATCGCCATCGAATCCACCTTGCCGGTGGTGGATGACGGTCGTTTTGCCGCCAAGGCGATCATCGGCCAGCCGGTGATGGTGACCAGCCGGATCTTCGCCGATGGGCACGACCAGCTGGCCGCCGCCGTCTGTTGGCGCGAGAAAGGCGAGAGCAACTGGCGCCGCGCGCGATTGAAGCTGCTCGGCAACGACAACTGGCAAGGCCAGTTCACCCCGACTCAGGTGGCCGAACACGAGTTCGTCATCGAGGCCTGGTGGGACGTGTTCGAAAGCTATCGCTACGAGCTGTCGAAGAAGCACACCGCCGGCGTGCCGGTTCAGCTGGAGCTGGAAGAGGGCCGGCTGCTGCTGGAGAAGGCCGTAGCGCGCGCCCAGGGCGAGAACCGCGCGATTCTCGACGACCTGCTGCACCGGCTGGGCTCGGCGCACCTGGAAGACGAACGCGTGTCGCTGTTGCTGGCGGCGGAAACCGCTGCAGCCATGGCCGCGGCCGACCCGCGCGAGCACTGCAGTCGCAGCCCGGTCTATCCGCTGGATGTCGAACGTCCGCTGGCCCAGTTCGCCAGCTGGTACGAGCTGTTCCCGCGCTCGGAGACCGATGACCCCAATCGACACGGCACCTTCCGCGACGTGCACAAGCGTCTGCCAGCGATCCGCGACATGGGCTTCGACGTGCTGTACTTCCCGCCGATCCACCCCATCGGGCGCCAGCACCGCAAGGGTCCGAACAACAGCCTGCAAGCCGGCCCGAACGACCCGGGCAGCCCCTATGCCATCGGCAGCGAGGAGGGTGGTCACGACGCTATCCACCCGCAGCTGGGCACGCTGGACGATTTCCGCGAACTGGTGGCCGCGGCCCGCGAGCACGGCCTGGAGATCGCTCTGGACTTCGCCATCCAGTGCTCCCAGGACCACCCCTGGCTCAAGGAGCATCCGGGCTGGTTCTCCTGGCGCCCGGACGGCACCATCAAGTACGCCGAGAACCCACCGAAGAAATACCAGGACATCGTCAACGTCGACTTCTACGCCAAAGACGCCATGCCCGACCTCTGGATCGCGCTACGTGACGTGGTCTGGCACTGGGTGGAGCAGGGCGTGAAGATCTTTCGCGTCGACAACCCACACACCAAGCCGTTGCCGTTCTGGGAGTGGCTGATCGCCGATATACGCGAGCGCGACCGCGACGTGATGTTCCTCTCCGAGGCCTTCACCCGCCCGGGCATGATGGCGCGCCTCGGCAAGGTCGGCTTCAGCCAGAGCTATACCTATTTCACTTGGCGCAATACCAAGGCGGAGCTTTCCGAGTACTTCAGCGAGCTGAACGAGCCTCCGCTGCGCGACTGCTACCGGCCGAACTTCTTCGTCAATACACCGGACATCAACCCATTCTTCCTGCAGGACTCCGGTCGCGCCGGTTTTCTGATCCGCGCGGCACTGGCAACCATGGGCTCGGGGCTGTGGGGCATGTACTCGGGCTTCGAGCTGTGCGAGTCGGCGGCGATTCCGGGGAAGGAGGAGTACCTGGATTCGGAGAAGTATCAGATCCGGCCGCGCAACTATCAGGCGCCGGGCAACATCGTGGCCGAGATCGCCCAGCTCAACCGCATCCGCCGGCAGAATCCGGCGCTGCAGACGCACCTGGGTTTCAAGCCCTACCTGGCGTGGAACGACAACATCCTCTACTTCGGCAAGCGCTCGCCGGACCTGTCCAATTTCATCCTGGTGGCCATCAGCCTCGATCCGCACAACGCGCAGGAAGCGCATTTCGAACTGCCGTTGTGGGAGCTCGGCCTGCCGGACGACGCGCATACCCAGGGCGAGGACCTGATGAACGGGCATCGCTGGACCTGGTATGGCAAGACCCAGTGGATGCGTATCGAGCCGTGGCATCTGCCATTCGGAATCTGGCGCCTGACTTCCCAGCGGCCGGACCCTGACCTCAAGTAGTTTCTTGGATGTAGCTGGAATCTACTAAAAATCAACAGGTTGCATTGATCTGTTGATGTTGGTTCCAGACGCAGTTTCGTCGTTGCCCGGGCTGCGAACGACTGCGGCCCTTCACCACGACAGGAATGAAGAACATGGCAAAACCGCGCAAACCGGCCGCATTCATCAAGGATCCGCTCTGGTACAAGGACGCGGTGGTGTACCAGGTGCACCTGAAATCCTTCTACGACTCCAACAACGATGGCGTTGGCGACTTCGTCGGGCTGATCGACAAGCTGGACTACATCGCCGATCTGGGCGTGAACACCATTTGGCTGTTGCCGTTCTATCCCTCGCCGCGGCGCGATGACGGCTACGACATCGCCGACTACCGCGGTGTGCATCCGGAGTACGGCAACATGGCCGATGCCCGGCGCTTCATCGCCGAAGCGCACAAGCGCGGGCTGCGTGTGATCACCGAGCTGGTCATCAACCACACCTCGGACCAGCACCCCTGGTTCCAGCGCGCACGCAAGGCGAAGAAGGGCTCGGCGGCGCGCAATTTCTACGTCTGGTCCGACACTGACGACAAATACCAGGGCACGCGGATCATCTTTCTCGACACCGAGAAGTCCAACTGGACCTGGGATCCGGTGGCCAAGCAGTACTTCTGGCACCGCTTCTATTCCCACCAGCCGGATCTGAATTTCGACAACCCGCAGGTGATGAAGGCGGTACTGGCCGTCATGCGCTTCTGGCTGGACATGGGCATCGACGGCCTGCGCCTGGACGCGATTCCCTACCTGGTCGAGCGTGACGGCACCAACAACGAAAACCTGCCCGAGACCCACGCGGTGCTCAAGGCCATCCGCGCCGAGATCGACGCCAACTATCCCGATCGCATGTTGCTGGCCGAGGCCAACCAGTGGCCGGAGGATACCCAGCTGTACTTCGGCGGCGAAGACGGCGGCCCTGGCGACGAATGCCACATGGCGTTCCACTTCCCGCTGATGCCGCGCATGTACATGGCCATCGCCCAGGAAGACCGCTTCCCGATCACCGACATCCTGCGGCAGACGCCGGACATCCCGGACAACTGCCAGTGGGCGATCTTCCTGCGCAACCACGATGAGTTGACGCTGGAGATGGTCACCGACCGCGAGCGTGACTACCTCTGGAACTACTACGCCTCGGACAAGCGGGCACGCATCAACCTCGGCATCCGTCGTCGCCTGGCACCGCTGCTCGAACGCGACCGTCGCCGCATCGAACTGCTCAACAGCCTGCTGCTCTCCATGCCCGGCACGCCGGTGATCTACTACGGTGACGAGATCGGCATGGGTGACAACATCTTCCTCGGCGATCGCGATGGGGTGCGCACCCCCATGCAGTGGTCGGTGGACCGCAACGGCGGTTTCTCCCGCGCCGACCCGCCGAATCTGGTGCTGCCGCCGGTGATGGACCCGCTCTACGGCTACTACACCATCAACGTGGAGGCGCAGCAGCGCGACCCGCATTCGCTGCTGAACTGGACACGGCGGATGCTCACCATTCGCAAGCAGTTCAAGGCCTTCGGCCGCGGCACGCTGAAGATGCTGGCGCCGAGCAACCGGCGCATCCTGGCCTATCTGCGCGAATTCACCGGGCCGAATGGCGAAACCGAGATCATCTTCTGCGTCGCCAACGTTTCGCGTTCGGCCCAGGCGGCGGAGCTGGAAATGTCGCAATACGCCGGCATGGTGCCGGTGGAGATGGTCGGCGGCAGTGCCTTCCCGCCCATCGGCCAACTGCCGTACCTGCTGACCCTGCCGCCTTACGGCTTCTACTGGTTCCAGTTGGCGCCCACCAATCAGATGCCGAGCTGGCACCAGGAACCGGTGGACACCATGCCGGACTTCCGGACCCTGGTGCTCAAGCGCCTGGACACGCTCACCAGCGGCAACCGGCGGATTCTGGAGACCGAGTCGTTACCCGCCTACTTGCCCAAGCGTCGCTGGTTCGCTGCAAAGGACGTGGCGATCGAGGCGATTCGCATCAACTACTGCGTGCCGTTCGGCGATCCCAACCGGCCGGTGCTTTTGAGCGAACTCTGTGTCGAATCGGCCGGGCGCAGCGATCTCTATCAGTTGCCGCTGGGCTTCCTCGACGAGGCGGACTTTGGCACCGCACTGCCGCAACAGCTGGCGCTGGCCCGCGTGCGCCGTGGGCCGCAGGTCGGACTCATGACCGATGCCTTCGCGCTGGAACAGTTCAGCGCAGCGGTCATCCAGGGGCTGCGCGACGAGCTGGTGCTGCCCTGCAACGATGGCGAGATCCGCTTCGTACCGATGCCGCAGCTGGACGAGCTGCAGTTGCCGGAGCACCCGGAGGTACGCTTCATCTCCGCCGAACAATCCAACAGCTCAGCGATCATCGACAACAAGGTGATGATCAAGCTGCTGCGTCGCGTCGCTGCGGGGATTCACCCTGAACTGGAAATGGGCGGGTTCCTCACCGCGCGCGGTTTCGCACATATTTCCGGCATGCTCGGGCATGTCAGCCGGATCAACAAGCAGGGCGAGCCGGTGGCGCTGATGGTGATCCAGCACTTCCTCGACAGCCAGGGTGACGCCTGGGTCTGGACGCTGAACAACCTCGACCGCGCCGTACGCGACGAAATCGCCGGCGGTGTATCGATGCACGAGAACCAGTTCAGTGCCCTCGACGAGTTGCAGGCCTTCAACCGGCTGCTCGGGCAGCGTCTGGGCGAGATGCACATGGCCCTGGCAGCCGACACCGACGATGCCGCATTTGCCTACGAAATCACCAGCCCGGCGAACGTCGAGCAGTGGGCGCAGAGCATCAGCGCCCAGCTCGAGCAGGCACTGCAGCGGATCGACGAACACCGTTCCACTCTCGAGCGCAGGGATGCCGCCGCGGTGGGGCAGCTGCTCCAGCGCCGCGACCAGCTGCTCGCACAAGTGAAACGTCTGGCGGCTAGATCGGTGGGGGGCGTGCGCACCCGCGTGCATGGCGACCTGCACCTCGGGCAGGTTTTGGTGGTGCAGGGCGATGCGTATTTCATCGACTTCGAGGGCGAGCCGGCCCGTTCGCTGGACGAACGGCGAGCGAAACACAGCCCGTTCAAGGATGTCTCAGGCTTGCTGCGCTCGTTCGAATACGCCGCGGCCATGACCATTCGTGGTGCACAGGTCAGCGACAGCACGCCGGAGGCAGATCAGGCTCGCCAGCGCATTGCCGCGAGCTACCAGCGCAGCGCACAACAAGCCTTCCTCGATGCGTACCGCGATGCCACCCGGGAGCTGCCACATGCCTGGCAGGAGCAGGATGGCGCGAATGCTGCACTGCTGCTGTTCAGCCTGGAGAAATGCGCGTACGAGATCGTTTACGAAGCGGAGAACCGCCCGGCCTGGTTGCCCGTCCCGCTACAGGGACTGCTGGCCTTGGCACAACAGCTTTTCGATGGAGGTTCCAATGATTGATCGCCCGGTTCTGACCACGCCAGGGGAGACCCTGATGCCCAGCGATACCGATGTGGACGCCCTGGTACGAGCCGAACATGGCAATCCCTTCGCCGTGCTCGGACCGCACCCGGACGGCGATGGAATGGTGGTACGGGCTTACCTGCCCAACGCGCTCGGTGTGGAGCTGCTCGACCGGGACCAGCAGTTGCTGGCGGTGATGGAGCAAGGGCAGGCACCGGGTTTCTTCTTCACTCGACTGGCCCATCGGCAGCCCTACCTGCTGAAGATTCGCTGGGCGGGCGGGGAACAGATCACCGAAGATCCCTACAGTTTCGGCCCACAGCTCGGCGAGCTGGACATGCACCTGTTCTCCGAGGGCAACCATCGGCAGATCGGCCGGGTGTTCGGCTCCCAGGTGATCGAGGTGGACGGCGTACAGGGCGTGCGTTTCGCTGTCTGGGCGCCCAACGCCCGGCGCGTCTCGGTGGTCGGCAGCTTCAATGGCTGGGACGGACGCCGACACCCGATGCGGCTGCGCTTTCCGTCCGGCGTATGGGAGCTGTTCATTCCGCGCCTGCAGCCCGGCGACACCTACAAGTACGAGATTCTCGGCCCCAACGGCATCGTGCCGCTGAAGGCCGACCCGGTTGCCCTGGCCACCGAGCTTCCGCCGGGCACCGCCTCGGTCATCGCGCGGCCGCTGGATTACCAGTGGAAGGACCAGGCCTGGATCCAGCAGCGCGCCTCGCGCCAGTCACTCAACGCGCCGATGAGCATCTATGAGCTGCATGCGGGTTCCTGGCGACGTGAGGGTGGCGATAACGGCCGGCTGTACAACTGGCATGAGCTGGCCGAGCGGCTGATCCCCTACGTGGTAGACATGGGCTTCACCCATATCGAGCTGATGCCGATCATGGAGCACCCGTTCGGCGGCTCCTGGGGTTACCAGTTGCTCTCGCAGTTCGCCCCCAGCGCCCGCTATGGCAATGCCCATGACTTCGCCGAGTTCGTCGATGCCTGCCACAACGCCGGCATCGGCGTGATTCTCGACTGGGTACCGGCGCATTTCCCGACCGATGCCCATGGCCTCGGCGAGTTCGACGGCACCGCGCTGTACGAATACGCGCACCCGTTCGAGGGCTTCCATCAGGACTGGGACACCTACATCTACAACCTCGGCCGTACTGAGGTGCACGGCTTCATGCTGGCCTCGGCGCTGCATTGGCTGCGTGAGTTCCACGTCGATGCGCTACGCGTCGACGCAGTGGCCTCGATGCTCTACCGCGACTACTCGCGCAACGAGGGCGAGTGGATTCCCAACCGTCACGGCGGGCGCGAGAACCTCGAGGCGATAGACTTCGTCCGTCACCTGAACGACGTGGTGGCCACGGAAACGCCGGGCGCGCTGGTGATCGCCGAGGAGTCCACCGCGTTCCCCGGGGTCAGCAAGCCGACCAGCGAAGGCGGGCTAGGCTTTTCCTACAAATGGAACATGGGCTGGATGCACGACACGCTCAAGTACATCCAGGAAGACCCGATCCACCGCCAGTATCACCACGACAAGCTGACCTTCGGCATGGTCTACGCCTATTCCGAGCATTTCGTGCTGCCGATCTCCCACGACGAGGTGGTCCACGGCAAGGGCTCGCTGATCGACAAGATGCCGGGCGATCGCTGGCAGAAGTTCGCCAACCTACGCGCCTACCTGTCGTTCATGTGGACGCATCCAGGCAAGAAACTGCTGTTCATGGGCAGCGAGTTCGGCCAGTGGCGTGAATGGAATCATGACCGCGAGCTGGATTGGCACCTGCTCGAAGAAGCCGATCACCGCGGCGTGCAGAACCTCGTGCGCGATCTGAATCGGCTGTACAGCCAGGAGCCGGCGCTGCATGAACTGGACAGTGACCCCCGCGGTTTCCAGTGGCTGATCGGCGACGATCGGGCGAACAGCGTGTTCGCCTGGCTGCGCAAGAGTTCGACCGGTCATCCGCTGCTGGTGATCGGCAACTTCACCCCGGTGGTGCGCGAGGGCTATCGCATCGGTGTGCCGGTGGATGCCAGGTGGCTGGAGGTGTTCAACAGCGACGCCGAATGCTACGGCGGCTCCAACACCGGCAACGGCGGCGGCATGCTGGCCGAGCCGGTGGAGAGTCACGGCGAGAAGGTTTCGCTGTCGCTGACCCTGCCGCCACTGGGCGTGCTGGTAATGCGACCGCAGGTCTGAAGGCTATAGCGATGACAAGCGCCGTTCGGGGCAACCTGAGCGGCGTTTTTTTTACTGGAGGGCGGCAGGGAAGCGGGGCATCTGGTCACTGCGCTTTGTGGGTTTGCTTGAGTCGCTGAATGTCGCGGTCAAGACCACTCCAGCGAGTGCCGTGATCAACCCTGTCGTGGAGCGGGCTGCCGACTGGTCTGATGGCGAGGCTGCAGCGTCGCCCCTTGTGGGGGCGGGAGCTGCAGCCGTCCCAGGACTCAGCTCGTCTCCTGGGTAGCCGCCGGCTGCTCTGTGCCCTGGTTGCTTTTGCGCAGCTTCTTCGCCCGCGCCTCGAGTACCACGTAGACAAGGGTGGCGAACAGCAGGGGGATCAGAAAGTAGATCACCCGATAGCCGATCAGCCCGGCGACGATGGCTCCCTTGCTCATCTCGTCGGCGAGCATGGCCACGAATACGGCCTCGATCACGCCGAGCCCCGCGGGAATATGGGTTACCACGCCGGCGATGCTGCTGATCATCAGAATGCCCAGCACCTCGGGATAGGCCGCCTGCCTGGACAGCATGAAGTACACCACCAGCGCCATCAGTGACCAGTTCGCCGCGCCGAGGACCAGCTGAATCAATGCCAGGCGCAGTGACGGCAGGTGGATCTCGTGACCGCGAATAGTCCAGGAACGCCGTTTGGAAAAGCCACAGAGCCCAAGGTAGACGACGCACGCCAGCAACAATCCGGCGCCTAGCACGCGCAGCGCGGTGAAGCCGATTTCCCAGTTGGCCGGCGGCGTGATCCAGCCCATGACGAAGATCAATCCGGCCAGCCACATGTAGCCCAGCCAGTTGGTGAGCAGGCTCAGGGTGAACACCCTGGTGATCTGCGATGGGCGCAGGCCGAGGCGCGAATAGAGACGAAAGCGCAGGGCGATGCCACCGACCCAGGCGCTGAGGTTGAGGTTGAAGGCATAACAGACAAAGGTGACCGGCAGGATCTGCCGCAACGGCAGGTCATGGCGCGCGTAACGCTTGCCGAGCACGTCGAAGAAGCAATAGACGACGTAGCTACCTAGCGCAGCCGCGCCTGCCATCCACAGCGTTTCGGCGCGGTAGTTGCGCAGGGTGCTGTAGACCTCCTGCCAGTCGAGGTTGCGGGCCAGCCCAATCAACAGCCCTGCGACCAGGATAAAGAAGACGTACGTGAGAATCCTCTTGATCAATGGCCAGCGCCGACGCCAGCCGCCTTTCGCCTCGCCGTGGGTCGTGTGGCTCATCGTTGTTCTCGCTGTATGGGGGCGGGAGGCGCATCTGCATCGAGCAGCTCCAGACGTGGCTTGTGTTTGGGGAACAGGTCCACCAGACCGGGGAAATGCCGCAGGAAATGGAAGATCAGAAATGCCAGCGGCGCGCGCCACCAGAAGCCACGGATGATCCGTTCCAGCGGGATGCGTCGGCAGTCGGTCTGCAGCAGGTGATCGAGCCGCTCGTGCAGGTGCCGGTTGAACACGTGGTCGCGGATGATCAGGTTGGCTTCCAGATTCAGCGACAGGCTCAGCGGGTCGAGATTGCTCGAACCCACCGTCGACCATTCATAGTCGGCCAGCGCCACCTTGCCATGCAGCGGGCGCCGGCAGTATTCGTGAATCTCCACGCCGTCACGCATCAGGTAGTTGTAGAGCATGCGCGCGCCGAACTTGGCGATCGGCATGTCCGGTTCGCCCTGGAGGATCAGCCGCACCCGCACGCCACGCCGCGCGGCATTGCGGATCTCCCGTAATACGCGATAACCGGGGAAGAAATAGGCGTTTGCAATCAACAACCTGGAGCGAGCATCTCGAATCGCCTGCAGGTAATGCTGTTCGATGTCGTTGCGATGCTGGTCATTGTCGCGGGTGACGAACAATGCTCGCGCTTCGCCACGACTGACGCCGCCATAGCCGGGCGTCTGCTGCCGCACGCGGCGTCGCCACCAGCGATGCTGCGGCGGTTTGTTCGGCGCGATCTGGCTGAGGGCGAAATGATGGATATCCCGCACCACCGGGCCTTCGACCTGCAGCGCGTAGTCCTGCTTGGCGGCCGGGCCGAAGTCAGCCAGGTGATCGGCCGAGAAGTTGATCCCGCCGATGAAGGCGACTTCGCCATCGACCACCACGATCTTGCGGTGCATGCGGCGGAACACGTTCAGTCGGCGGCCAAGCAGACGCTTGCCCGGATCGAACATGTGAATGCGCACGCCAACCCGCGTCATCGCGCTGACGAACTCGCCGTGCAGATCGGCCGAGCCGTAACCGTCGACTGTCACGTCGACGCTGGCGCCGTTGTTCGCCGCGGCGATCAGCGCCTGCTGCAACTCGGCACCGACCTTGTCCTGAAACAGGATGAAGGTTTCCAGCAGGACCTCTTTCTTGGCCTGTGCGATGACATCGAACACGCGGGGAAAGAACTCTTCGCCATTTTCCAGCAACTGAAGGCGATTACCGTCTCTCCAGTGGTAACTCATAGGTGTATCTCCACCGCCAGGGGCAGATGATCGGACAAGTGCGTCCAGGGTTTGTTACCGAGTATTCGCGGTTTGTGACTGCTGGCATTGCGCACATAGATGCGATCCAGGCGCAGCATCGGCCAGCGCGCCGGGAATGTCTTGGCGACCTTGCCCTGGGAAACGGCGAAGACCTCGTGCAACCCGGCGCAGCGATCGAGCGTGCGCGTGGCCTTCAATCGCCAGTCATTGAAGTCACCCGCGACCACCACTGGCGCACCCTCGGGCAGCGAGTCGAGCAGGTTGCAGAGCAGTTCCAGCTGCTGCTGGCGATGCGATTCGCGCAGGCCCAGATGCACGCAGATCGCATGGAACTCCTCGTGCCCCGGCACCTGCAGCACGCTGTGCAGCAGGCCACGCCGCTCGGGGCCGGCTATGGAGATATCGAGGTTCTCGTAACGGATAATCGGAAACTTCGACAGCAGGGCATTGCCGTGGTCGCCGTCCGGATAGACCGCGTTGCGCCCGTAGGCAAAATCGGTCCAGATGCTGTCGGCAAGAAATTCGTACTGCGGGGTCTGCGGCCAGTTATGAAAGCGCAAGGCGTGCTTTTCGTGCGTACCCAGCACTTCCTGCAAGAACACGACGTCGGCCGAGACGCTGCGGACCGCTTCGCGCAGCTCCGGCAAGATGAATCGCCGATTGAAGGCGGTGAAGCCCTTGTGGGTGTTCACCGTGAGAATGCGGACGGCATTGACCGCCGTAGCCATGTGCGCGTCGAGGTCGGCGCTTGCGATCGGGTGGTCTTTATCCAGAGTCAATCGATAGCTCCTTCCAGTTTTCCGGGGCTGACCTGCAGATGCTCATCCAGGCCGAGCCGATGCAGCAGTTGGCGTGCGTCGTACGGCGCACGGACCTTCACGTCGTTGTCGAAGTAGCAGTACACCTGGCGCGAGGCTCGCCGTCGCGGCTTCTTCGAGCTGATCAGCCGTGCGTCGTCGGGCTGGCTGCCGGCGTTCCAGGATTCGATCCGGCGGCGCCATTCATCCAGCGCGGCGTCGGTGTAGCCACTGGTGTAGAGCTCCTCGGCACCATGCAGGCGGATGTAGACGAAGTCGCTGGTGAGGTCTTCGTGATGCGGCCATTTGCCGGCGGTATCAGCCACTACCAGCGCTACCTGGTACTTGCGCAGAAGCTCGACGAATGCCGGATCGACGAAGCTGGCGTTGCGGATCTCCACGGCGTGGCGCATGCGCCGCTTGCGGTCTACGGACAGGTAGCTGCGGCCCTCCATGCGTGGCTCGCAGTCTCTGGCAATCGCCAGCGCCGCTTCGGTGTCGTGGGGCAGCTGGCGCAGAAAGGCTTCGAACAACGCGGGATCGAACTTGAACGACGGTGGGAACTGCCAGAGGATCGGCCCCAACTTTTCCTTGAGCCGAAAGATGCCCGAGGCGAAGAAGTTGGCCAGCGCCCCGTCGACCTCGCGCAGCCTGCGCACATGGGTGATGTAGCGCGGTCCCTTGACGCTGAAGACGAAGCCCTTCGGCGTATCGGCGTACCAGTCGGCATAGCGTTCGGGCGTTTGCAGCGAATAGAACGAGCCGTTGATCTCGATGCTGCTGACCGCCCGGGACGCGAAACGCAGCTCCTTCTTCTGCGTCAGCCCCTTGGGATAGAAGTCGCCTCGCCACGGCGCATAACGCCAGCCCGAGATGCCGATATGGATGCCAGCCATGGGCGAGCTACCTGGGATTCTGCACTGTAGTCGGGTCGCTGGCCGGGAAGGTATCGGCCACTGCCTCATCGAGAATCTGCTCCTCACTGCCCTGTGTATCGCCGCGCTGAGGCTGCAGTTCGACCTTGATCCAGCCATTCTCGCGACGGTCGAAGGCTTCGAAGGCAGCGATCACGTCGGTCATCGGCTTGACCTGGGTAAGGATCTTCGCCGGGTCGATACGCCGCGCCTGAACCATTTCGATTAGCCGCGGGATGTACTTGCGGTGGTGGCAGTTGCCCATGTTGATGGTGATGTTCTTGTTCATCGCCATGCCGATGGGGAAGGTCATCGCATCCGGCGGATAGACCCCGATGATCGACAGGGTCCCGGCCTTGGCCAGGCTCTGCACTGCCCACTCCAACGCCTGGGCGGGTGCGTCGCCGGGTTGCCAGAGCACGCCGGATTTGGCGCCCTCGGCCGGCTTGCTGCCGCAACAGCCATGCTCGGCATCGACCCCCACGGCATCGATGACCCGGTCGACGCCAATGCCGCCGGTGAGGCGCTTGATGGCTTCGACCGGATCTTCACGATTGAAATTGATGGTTTCTGCGCCCTGGCGCTGAGCCATTCGCAGGCGATCGTCGTACTGGTCGATGGCGAACACCCGACCGGCGCCGAGCAGCTTTGCGCTGGCGATGGCGAACTGGCCCACCGGGCCGCAGCCGAACACCGCCACGGTGTCGCCGCTACCGACCTCGGCCATCTCGGCGCCGAAGTAGCCGGTGGGAAAAATGTCGGACAACAGGATCGCCTGGTCATCGCTGATCTCCGGCGGCAGCTTCACCAGGCCGATGTTGGCGAAGGGAATCCGCGCCTTTTCGGCCTGCAACCCATGAAAGGGGCCGGTGGTCTGCGGCCCGCCGTAAAAGGAGGTGCCGGCTTCCTTGCCGTTGGGATTGGCACCGTCGCACTGGGCGAAGTAGCCCGCCCGGCAGTAGGAACAGTTGCCGCAGGCAATGGTGGATGGGATGACCACCCGATCACCGACCTGCAGGTTACGAACATCGGCACCCAGCTCCTCGACGATGCCGACACCCTCGTGGCCGAGAATGGTGCCAGGCTGCATGCCGCTCACGGTGCCGCGCACGAAATGCAGATCGGTGCCGCAGATGGCCGATGCGGTGATGCGCACGATGGCATCGGTAGGCGCAAGGATGCGCGGTTCGGGTACGTCTTCCAGGCGGATGTCGCCGACGTCGTGATAAACCACAGCTTTCATAGCTACTCCGTATCGCCGGCGCGGTGCGGGGCACGCAGCCGACGGTTGTCGGGCGGAACGGATGAGCGGGCAGCACGGCAGAAGAAGCGAACCGGCGCGATGCTCGAATCTCAGGCTCCGCGGGGTGTCAGAAAAATTCGTATGCGCACGGCGCAATGACGCCAGGGCACATCTGTTCCGACTTTCCCCGGCGTTGGCGGTTCATCTTTTCTATCTCTGGCGCCGTTCGGCCGCCGCGCAGGGATGGGCTATTCGCGTATCCAGGGCTGGCGTTCGCCGATTGCCTCGACGAGATAGTCGATCATGACCCTTACTTTTGCCGGTGGTCGGCGGTCCGGTGGATAGACCACATGGATGCCACCCAGGCCGACACAGGGGTGATCCAGCTCCAGCGCGACCAGCTCGCCGCTACGCAGCGCCGGGGCGACGATGAACTGCGGCTGGTAGACGATGCCCTGGCCACCGATCGCCGCCGCCAGCAGTGCTTCGCCGTTGTTGGCGATCAGGTCGCCCGAGACTGCCACGCGCACATCGCCGTTGCGGCCGAACGCCCACAGCGTGCCGCTTGCCAGGCTCGACAGGCTGTAACCGAGGCAATTGTGCTGGGTGAGGTCGGCGACGCTGCGCGGCACGCCCCGTTCGTCCAGGTATCGCGGTGCGGCGCAGATCAACAGCGGACAATCGGCCAGACGCCGAGCCTGTAGCGGGCTGTCCTCCAGCCAACCGATACGGATCGCCAGATCCCAACCCCCGTCGAGCAGATCGATGCGGCTGTCGGTCAGGCCCAGCTCGACTTTCACCGCCGGATGACGACGGCTGAAGTCCGGAATCAGCGGGGCGATGTAGCGGGTGCCGAATGACAGCGGCACGTTCATCCGCAGCAGCCCGGACGCCTCGACACGCTGAGACGCGACACTGGCTTCGATCTCGTCGATTTCCGGGAGGATGCGTTGGCAGGCCTCCAGATACTGGCCACCCGCTTCGGTCAGGGTCAGGCGGCGCGTGCTGCGATGGAACAGCTTTACCCCCAGGCGGCTCTCCAGCGCATCTACATGCTTTGTGGCCATGGCCGGCGACATGCCCAGATGCCGCGCCGCTGCCGAGAGGCTCCCGGCGCTGGCGGCGCGGGCGAAAACGCGCATTCCGGTAATGCGATCGAGCATGCGATTCCTCACTATCAGTAAAAGGTGTTTGCCGTATTTGCCCGGTTCTCACACCTCTGAGTGTAAGCCATGATTCCCGCATATTCGTTCCGGGAGAGGCTTGCAATGCTCACATCCGCCACATCGACTGCCGGTCAGACCATGCCGACGCTGTTCGTCCCGCACGGTGCCGGGCCTTGCTTCTTCATGGACTGGAACCCGCCGACGGCGTGGAATGCCATGGCGGGCTTTCTCAAAGGCATCGCCGCAACCTTGCCGGCCAGGCCGACCGCCATCGTGCTGGTATCCGGCCACTGGCTGCAGCCGAGTTTCAGCGTGACCAGCGCCGCCCGCCCCACGCTGATCTACGACTACCACGGCTTTCCGCCGCACACCTACGAGCTGCGTTATCCGGCGCCGGGCGAACCAGCCCTGGCCGCGCGCATCGCCGGCTTGCTCGGCGCCGCCGCGCTGGGTGGGCGTGAGGATGCGCAGCGTGGCTTCGACCATGGCATGTTCATCCCGCTGAAGCTGATGTTTCCGGATGCCGACATCCCGGTGGTGCAGCTCTCGTTGCGTAGCGACCTCGACCCGCGGGCACACATCGAGGCCGGTCGCGCGCTGCAGGCATTGCGCGGCGAAGGTGTGCTGATCGTCGGCAGCGGCATGAGCTTCCACAACATGCGCGGCTACGGCGACCCGCGCTTCGCGGCGATTTCCGATGAGTTCGACCATTGGCTCACCGCTGCGGTCGAACTGCCGTCCGACGAGCGAGCCCGGGCGCTGCAGCGCTGGGAAGACGCACCGGCGGCGCGCCTGTGCCACCCGCCCAGGGCCGAGGAACACCTGATACCGCTGCTGGTGGCTGCCGGCGCGGCGGGCGATTCGAATGGAAGCAAGGTCTTCAGTGACCGCGTCATGCACACCACGCTGTCAGCCTACCGCTTCGGCTGACGCGCCTATTTCATCGAGGAAACACCATGTACCGATCCCAAAGCCGAATCACCGCGAGCAATCCGTCGCGCCTGATCAAGCGCCTGTGCAATCACTGGCGACACAAGTTTCCCGTGCAGCTGGACGAGCAGGGCGGCGACATCGAACTGCCGCTCGGCCGTTGCAGCCTGCGCGACAACGAGGGCGTGCTGGACGCAAGATTGGAGGCCGACGATCGGGCACAGCTGCAGCAGTTGCAGAAAGTGGTCGCCGATCACCTGTCGCGCATGGCCGGCGACGAGCCGCTGAACATCGCCTGGCAGACCGGAACCGGTGCCGAGCCAGCCGTACAGCCGGCCGAAAACCGGGCGCTGGACTCCAGAACTCGCTACGGCACCGTTTCGCGGGTATTCCACTGGCTGATGGCGCTGCTGATCGTCTGGCAGTTCCTCAAGCTGGGTGACCGCATCGAAGAGGGCGAGCACTGGGTCGGACAGACACTGGTGCCTTGGCACGTCTCCCTGGGCGCCGTGCTCTTAGTCCTGGTGGTGCTGCGCATTCTCTGGTCGGCCAGCCAGCTGAGCCGGCGGCCGCTGCACGATCCAGCCACGGCCTGGTTGGTCAAGGGCGGTCACCTGGCGCTGTATGGGTGCATGGTGGCGATGCCGGTTACCGGCGTGCTCTATCTGGTCGGCAATGGCTACGGTCTGAAGGTGTTCGGCCAGCAGCTGGTGGAGAAGGGACCGGAGATCGCCTGGGCGGCCTCGGTCGGTGGCCTGCATTCACCATTGGCCTGGCTGACCGTACTACTGGTGATCGGGCATATCGGCGCCGCGCTGTATCACCAACTGGTCAAGCGCGACGACATCATGCAGCGCATGCTCTAGCCCAGGGCGTCGCCTCGCGAGCGGACGCAGCATTCAAGGGCACCGGCTGCGAAACTCATTGATCGCTGAGGGCGAAGTTCGGCAGCGAATCTACCGGCTGGCTGAACCGGAAGGGGATAGACAACATCGAGCCGCCATAAGACTTCTGCACCACGAAATGCAGGTGCGGCCCGGTGCTGCGGCCCGTATTGCCGGACTTGCCGAGTAGCGTGCCGACTTCCACTCGCTGGCCGGGCTTGACCCGCACCGAGCCCCTGCTCAGGTGCAGATAGGCGCTGTGGGTGCCGTCGTCATGCTCGACTCGAACATGGTTACCGGCTGGATCGGGCAGGCGCCCGCCCTGGCCGTTGCGAATCTTCACCACGGTGCCGGCGCGAGCGGCAACGATCGGAGTGCCCACCGGCATGGCGATATCCACCGCGTAGCGTCCGCTCGGCGAGTTGTGGCTGAAGTCGCCGCCAGCGCCCTGGGAGATCCTGAACGGGCCGCCGCGCCAGGGCAGGGCATAGGCGGGGCCATCGACGGTGCCAGGCTGATCCGGCTCCGGCGAGAAGAGCAGCGCGTAGCTGAACGAATGCTTGAACATGATCGGCCCACCGGCCTGGCGCTTGCTCAGCGTGGCGACGCGCACCCGGCTGTTGGCTGGCACCGTCTTGCGAATCACGCCCTTGCCGACGCCGGCCACATTGACCATCCGCGTCAGGCGCAGGGTCACCTCCACCGGTACTTCCAGGGTATTGCTGACATCCATGGCCTTGCCGCTGCCGGCGCGGTTGATGAACAGCCGCACCGAGCCGGGCTTGTCGGTCGCTTTCGCCTGTTTGCTGGAGGCAAAGGTAGGAGCCAGCGGGGCCAGCCCGATCATGAGCAGAAGGGGATAGATGAGCGGTCGCAGAGAGAGCATGACGTGTGATCCATCACGGAAAAGACAAGACTGCCGGCGACAAGCAGAACGAATCCGTTGGTTGGTTAAGAGGGCCGCGCTGGATTTTGGGACTTGAGTCACATGGCGAGGTTCACTGCCGCATGTCGTTTTTTTTGCAAAGGACAGCCGTCTCGATCGCAAGCCTGGCGCGTGACGCTTTGCGGTCAGGACCGCCTCCAAAAAAACCGATTAACCCTGCTGGTTCAGCGAGTCAGCGAGGGAGAAGCAGGGCGCCCCTGGGCGGGGCGCGCTTCGATCACTCGTCGGCCTTGATCAGCTCGAGCAGCAACAGCGAACGGCCCGTCACGGCGTACTCGTCATTGAAGTCGAAGCGTTCCGGCCGCGCGGTCGGGTGGTTGGTGTCGATCAGGCGGTTCCAGTAGATGCCCTGCGGCACTTCCGGCAGCGTGAAATTCACCAGGTCGTGGTGCGCGTTGACGATGAGCAGCAACGTTGCATCCGAACCGGCGCGACGGATGCCGGTAGGCTGGGCTCGGCCGTCGAGCAGCATGCCCATGCAGCGGTTGTGGGCGTCCTCCCACTGCTCGATGGTCATTTCCTCGGCATTCGGCGCGAGCCAGGTGACATCCTTGACCCCCAGCTCCTCGTTGTAGGCGCCAACGAGGAAACGGCCGCGACGCAGCATCGGGAAGCGCTGACGCAGGCGGATCAGCTTGCGGGCAAAGCCGAGCAGGCCGTAGCTATCCTCGCTGATGTCCCAGTTCACCCAGCCGATCTCGCTGTCCTGGCAATAGGCGTTGTTGTTGCCATGCTGGGTCCGAGCGAATTCGTCCCCGGCGACGATCATCGGCGTGCCTTGGGAGAACAGCAGGGTGGCGAGGAAGTTGCGCATCTGCCGGTAACGCAGCTCGTTGATCTCCGGATCGTCGCTGGGGCCTTCGACGCCGTGGTTCCACGACAGGTTGTTGTCGCTGCCGTCGCGATTGTCTTCGTCGTTGTCTTCGTTGTGCTTGTGGTTGTAGGACACCAGGTCCTTCAACGTGAAACCGTCATGGGCGGTGACGAAGTTGACCGAGCTGAACGGACGCCGCCCGCGCTGGTTGAACAGGTGGCCGGAGCCGGTCAGGCGGCTGGCGAAATCGGCCAGCTGGCCATCGTCACCCTTCCAGAACGCACGCACCGTATCGCGGAACTGGTCGTTCCATTCGGCCCATCCCGGCGGGAAGCCGCCGACCTGATAGCCACCGGGGCCGCAATCCCAGGGTTCGGCGATCAGCTTGGTCTTGGCCAGCACCGGGTCCTGGCGACAGGCGACAAGGAAGCCGTGGCGCTCGTCGAAACCATCGTGCTCGCGGCCGAGAATGGTCGCCAGATCGAAGCGGAAGCCGTCCACGTGCATCTCGGTGGCCCAGTAGCGCAGCGAATCGGTAACCATCTGCAGCACGCATGGGTGGCTCATGTCCAGCGTGTTGCCGGTGCCGGAATCGTTGATGTAGTAGCGCTTGTCGTCCGGCATCAGGCGGTAGTAGGAGGCGTTGTCGATGCCGCGCATGGACAACGTCGGGCCGAGCTCATTGCCTTCGGCCGTGTGGTTGTAGACCACATCGAGGATCACCTCCAGGTCGGCGTTGTGCAGGTGCGCGACCATCTCCTTGAACTCACTGATCTTGCCGTTGGCCAGGTACTTCGGATGCGGCGCGAAGAAGGCGATGCTGTTGTAGCCCCAGTAGTTGGTCATGCCCTTTTCCAGCAGGTGCTGGTCCTGAACGAAGGCATGGATGGGCAGGAATTCGATGGACGAGACGCCGAGCTTGCGGATGTAGTCGATCACTTCCGGCGTCTTGAAGCCGGCAAAGGTGCCACGCACATCGTCGGCCACGGACGGGTGGCGCATGGTGTAACCGCGCACATGGGTCTCGTAGATGATCGTCTTGTCCCAGGGCACCTGCACCGGATGGTCGCGGCCCCAGGTGAAGGCCGGGTCGATGATCTTGCACTTGGGCACGAAGGGCGCGCTGTCGCGCTCATCGAAACTTAGATCACCATCGGGGTGACCGATGGTGTAGCCGAACAGCGCTTCCGACCATTTCAGCTCACCCACCAATTGCTTGGCGTAGGGGTCGATCAGCAGCTTGTTCGGGTTGAAGCGATGGCCGTTCTCCGGGTCGTAGGGCCCGTGTACGCGATAGCCGTAGATCTGCCCGGGATGCGCGTCTGGCAGGTAGCCGTGCCAGATCTCATCGGTGTACTCCGGCAGCTCGATACGTTCCAGTTCGGTCTCGCCGCTGGAGTCGAACAGGCACAACTCCACCTTGGTGGCATGGGCGGAGAAAATGGCGAAATTGACGCCCAGCCCGTCCCAGGTTGCACCGAGTGGGAAGGGAAGGCCTTCGCGAATTCTGGAAGGGGTCATGACCTGCGGCGCATGGGACTTTTTCTTACTCATGAAATCTCCAGTGGCATTTCTCGAAGGCAAAAGGGCGACCGTGTCGGCACGGGCGATCATTCGACCGATCCGATGCCGACAAGGTGCAGCCGCCGGTCAGCTCTCCTTCTTGGCCCGCGGAGCGCGTGGTTTGCGGATGGTCTCGGGCGTGCCGGCAGCGGCGTCGGTGTCGGCTTTCGGTGCCGCTCGCGACACTCGAGGCTTGGCTGCCGGAGCCGCCTTGGCCGCCGATGTGGCCTTGCTTTTCGGCGTGGCATCGGTGGGCTTGGTGGCGGGCTTGCGGGGGCGGCTGGCGGGTTTTGCCTGCGGAGCACCTTTTTCGGCCTCCACCAGCTTGCGCGCCATCTCCCAGTGGCGTTCATCCTCCCCGTGCGGGCAGCCTTCGGACTGCCAGATCTGGTAAGCGAAATCGCGGATTCTCTGCTCGTCTGAACTCATTGTTGGGATTCTCCTGTTGCACTGATGGACGTATACAGGACGGCCACCGAGAGTCCGTCCAGAACACGCGCAGCTTCGAGGCTGGCTTGTTGGGATGTGACTGTCGTTCCGTCGAAAAGTCGTTCGAACTCGCTACCGTCCAGCGCCTCGGGCAATGCGATACGCGTATCTCCCCAGCGCTGCGCCGGAATCCGTGGCTGCTTGCTGTCGCCCAGCAGGCCGGCAGCCAAGCGCGGCACCAGCACCACCAGCCATTGCCCGTCCAGCTCCCGGGCAAAGGCGAGTAAGTGCTCGGAATGCGCGCCGCTCACTGAAAGCGGCAGGTAACGGCCCTCCCGGAACAGCCGCGCACAGCGGCGACGCGCCTGCAACGTGCGGCTGATCACCAGCTGCTTTATGCGACCGTTATGCCAGCTCTGCAGCAGCTGGTCCGCTGTCGCGGCCTGCGTGAGGCTGCTGCGGCGGGCCGCGAAGTCCACCGGGCGGCGGTTATCCGGGTCGACCAGACTGAAATCCCAGAATTCGGCACCCTGATAGAGATCCGGCACCCCCGGCGTGGTCATGCGCAGCAGACTCTGCGTCAGCCCGTTCAAGGCGCCGGCCGGGGCCAACTCGGCTGCAGCTGCGCCAATCTCGCCACGCAGTCCCGCTCCTTCGGTGCTGGTGAGCAGGTGCTCCACATACCGTCGACAGGCACCTTCATAATCGCTGTTGGGGTCGGTCCAGGTGGTGCGCAACTTGGCCTCGCGCAGGGCTTTCTCCTGCCACTGCAGGATGCGCTCGCAATACTGCTGCATGCCCGCGGCGTCCTCGCCATCCAGGTCCAGCGGCCAGCTGCCGAGCAGCACCTGGAACAACATGAGTTCGTCAGCAGGCGAGGGCGCAGGGCCGTCGGGTTGCTGCTCAACCTTGTCCGCGGCCAAGTCACGCCAGCTCCGCACCTTGTCGGCAAACCACTCGGCACGTTCGCTGAGCACAGCGATCCGCGCGCGCGTGTCCTCGCCACGCTTGTGATCGTGGGTCGCGGTGGTCAGCAGGTTGAGCGGGAAATGCTCGGCACGCTGTAGGCACTCATCGTGGAACGCCTGCAGCGGGGCGCTGAAGTGCTGCGGGTCGAAGCCCACATCGTTGCGCGAAAGCAGAATGCCGGAGCGATAGCAGGCGGTGTCCTCGACGGCTTTGGCGGCGGCCGGCGAGGTCAGCTGCTGGAAGCGCGTGCAGGCGTAGCGGCGGATCTTGCGCAGTGCTCGTGGCAGCTGGCGCAGGCTTTCACCGCCGAGCCAACGCTGCAGATGCTCGAGCAGCGGCCAGTCAGCTTCGCTCAAGGTGGTCTTCGCGCCTTCCAGCGCCTGCTGGAAGAACGGCTCGTCCGCCTCGCGCCTGCCCGGCGCCGCGATGTAGGTGCGGTAAACCGGAAAGTGGATGATCAGTTCGAGCAGGGCCCGGCGGATCGCGCCCAGGGTGATGTCACGGGTCATCACGTCACCGCGCGCCACCTGCAGCAGTGCCTGGGCCACGGTTTCGAAATCGCCGGCCAGCGGTCCGGTCAGCACCAGCTGACGTGCCTGGCGCGCCTCTTCCATGAAATCCGTGGTGCGTCCGCTGGTGTCGCCCCACAGGGCACAGAGCGGCTGCTCGCCCGCCGGGTCATGCTGCAGCAGCGACACCTGGTTCATGAATTCGTAACCGGTGGTGCCATCCACGCCCCAATCGTCATGCAACCGCTCGCCACTGGCGAGGATCTTCTCGACATAGATCGGCACATGGTCCTGCAGCGCTTCGGCGGGACGACCGGCGTTGAGCCGATCGACGCGCCGTCGCAGGCGACGGCAGTAGCCACGCGGGTCGGCGAGGCCGTCGACGTGATCGATACGCAGGCCATCGACGAGACCTTCGCCGATCAGTTCGAAGATCTTGGCGTGGGTCTCCTCGAACACCACCGGCCGTTCGACACGCAGGCCGCCCAGCTCGTTGATGTCGAAGAAGCGTCGCCAGTTGATGTCGTCACCTGCGGTGCGCCAGCTGGCCAGCCGATAGTGCTGGCGCTCGAGCAGGCCGTGCAGGCGCCGGAAGCCGTCCGCCGTGGTCGAGTCGTAACTGCTCAGGGCCTGCTCCAGCGCCTGGCGGGTGCTGGCGTCCTGCAGTTGTTCGGCCAGGTCGGCGCGCAGCAGGCGTGCGGTCTGGTAGGGCGCCGGCTCGGTCTTCAGCGCATCGAAGTGTTGCGCAAGCGTCCGCAGCTGCGGGTGATCGGCGGCGCGAAGTACCTCGCCATAACTTGGCGGGGTGATCGGAAAGCGGTGTTCGTAGTGCTCGGCGTAGAGCGCCCCGTTGTCGATATCCAGGCACAGCTTCACCGTGCCCTGTTGCAGCGCCTCGCCGTAGTCGCTGCCAAGAAAAGGCACGAGGAGCTGGCCTTCGAGCAGCGGATCCGGCGAATTCCATTCGATGTCGAAGAACTGCGCATAGGGGCTGCGGCGGCCCCATTCGAGCACGTCCAGCCACCAGGCGTTACCGGCCCCGCCAACGGCCATGTGGTTGGACACGATGTCCAGGATCAGCCCCATGCCCTTGGCGCGTAACGCCTCGACCAGTCGCTGCAGTGCCGGTTCGCCGCCGAGTTCCGGATTGATGCGGGTCGGGTCGATCACGTCGTAGCCATGCATCGAGCCTGGACGGGCGGTGAGCAAGGGCGATGCGTAGATATGGCTGATGCCCAGTTCGGCGAAGTAGTCGACCAGCGCGGTGGCGTCGTCCAGGGTGAAGCGGCGGTGAAATTGAAGTCGCAGCGTAGCGGTGAGATCTTTCATCGATGCGCTGCTCCCCGATGGTTGTGGCGGGCCCGCGCGAGACATTCCAGACGCCTGCGACTGGCATCGCCGTCAAGCAACGTCGCGCTGTCACCGGGGTACCGGCGGCGCCAGTTGGGATGGGTTTCGACGATGCCAGGCATGTTGGTCTGTTCCTCCAGGCCGAGGGCATCCTCGACCGGCAGCAGCACCAGCGGTGCCGGGGTATGACCGAGAAAGCAGGCGGCAGCGTCCACGGCCTGCTCGGTGCTCAGCAGCTGATCGGAATGCCTGCCGCTGTCCTCGCAGAGCAGCTGGTTGAGACCGGCACGCTCGTGCTCGCGGGCGCGCCATTGCTGGTCGCGATCGGCTTCCTGCACCTGACCGACCTTGATGCGCCAGTCGATGTCATGGCCATTCCACCAGCCCGTCAGGGTCGGGATGTCATGGGTGGTAGTGGTAGCCAGGGCCTGGGATGAGTAGTGCCCGGCGCGCTGGAAATGCCCGTCATGCTGTTCAAACAGCAGCACGCGCATGCCAAGGATGCCGCGTGCGGCCAGCACGTCGCGCAGTCCGGGCGGAATGGTGCCCAGGTCTTCA
The DNA here is from genome assembly GCF_041381355.1 of Pseudomonas sp. LM13. NCBI lineage: Bacteria > Pseudomonadati > Pseudomonadota > Gammaproteobacteria > Pseudomonadales > Pseudomonadaceae > Pseudomonas > Pseudomonas sp. LM13. Next base: position 27,647 of record NZ_JACBXH010000013.1, on the reverse strand, counting down.
CCCAGGATCACGGCGCGATGGCGCCAGGCTTCCAGGCACAGCAGGCGCAGCATGTCGTCGAATGGGAAGTTCAGGTAGACGCCATGTTTCGGATCGGCGCCGGCGGGCATCACCCAGAGGCGCTTGAGTCCGAGCACATGGTCGATCCGCATGCCTCCCGAATGGGCCAGGTTGGCGCGCAGCATCTCGATGTAGGCACGAAATCCGTTCTGCTTCAGCCCCCAGGGCGAGAACGCAGAAATACCCCAATTCTGCCCATCGCGGTTCATGACGTCCGGTGGCGCACCGACGCTCAGTGAGGCCAGCAATTCGGCCTGGCGGCTCCAGGCCTGGCTGCCGCCGCCATCGGCACCGACGGCCAGATCGGAGATCAGGCCGATGCGCATGCCAGCGCTGCGCGCGGTGACCTGGGCGCGCTCGAGCCCTCGCGCCATCAACCACTGGCCGAAGGCGTGATAGCTGACCTCATCGGCATGCTCACGGGCGAACTTCTCGACGGCCGGGCTCGCTGGGTCACGGTAGTCTTCCGGCCAGTTCCGCCAGTGCTGCGGATGGCCCTCGGCGCTGCGCAGATGGGCATGCAGCGCTTCGAATCGACAGTGGTTTTCCAGCGCTTCGCCGCCGTTGCTGCGGAAGCTGTCGAAGTCGAGCTGCTGCGGGTTCTCACCCTGACGGAAATCATCGAACAGCTGCCGCAACAGGCGCTGGCGCGATTGCGCCACGGCCGGCCAATCGATCAGCTCCAGCCGCTCGAGGCGCTCGAGCTCACCTCCGAGTCCACAGGCCTCGATGGCCTGACGCACCGGCAGCTCACCGAGGATGGCGCCGGGCGCAGCATGCAGGACGTTGTAGAACAGCCGGCTGGATGGCGAGTAGGGACTGTATTGATCGATGTGCACGCCAAACATCGCATGCACCGGGCTGATACCCAGCGCATCGGCGTCGTGAGCTGCCGCATTGCGCACCAGTTCTTCCAGGGCCTGGGTGTCGCCCAGGCCTCCATCGCCCGGGCGGCGAAGACTGTAGAGCTGAACGGTCAGGCCCCAAGCGTGGGCGCCGGCGACTTCGGCCACGGTCGGGCACGAGTGAGGCGCAACGGCGAGCGTGACCTGCCTGTCAGCAACCGCCAATTGGTGGTAGCCCGGTGTATCGATAGCCGGCAGCCGTGCCTGATGGTCGAGCTCGCCATGCCGGACCTCGCCGTTCTCCAGCGTCAGCTCGAATCGGCTGGCAGGTTGGAAATACGCCGCGAGTTCCAGCGGATGGTGCTGATCGCAGGTCATGAGAGGCGGTAAGCCACCATGGTTATTCTGGCGATCCAGCATGGCCAGGCTGGCGTCGACATCCTCAGCGCTGTCCGCGGCCAGCCCCAGACAGGCAAGCACCTCGCGCAGCACGTCCGGGGTAACGCGTTGCTGGCGATTGTCGGCGTCGATCCAGTCGATGGACAGGCCGGCGGCTTCCGCCAGGCGGATCAGTGGTTCGTCGCTCATGTGGCTTTCTCCAGATACAGCTTGGCCATACGAGGCGCCAAAAGGCCCTGTGCCGGACTCACGATGTCCCGGCTGGCGAACAGCAGCTCAGCTTTCGGAGGCGCTGCGGGCAACGGTACATCGATGTCGCTCAGGTTCAGTTCCAGCCGCAGCCGACTGCCATCACCGAACAGCCAGCGCACCAACACCGAGCCCTCGCCGAGTACCGTCGAATCCAGAAAGCGCACGCCCGGTAGCCGCGGCACGATCTCGGCATGGCGGATCTTCAGCAGCTGGCGGTACAGCGCGAGCCACTGCGCATGGTCGGGTTCCTGCCGGGCGGTGAAGTCCGGTCGCGAATCCTCGAACGTGGAGAGGGCGTTGGGGTCGGGGATTCGCTCGCGGGTCGCTTCGTCGGCGAACTCGGCGAACTCGGCAAACTCGTTACGGCGGCCTTCGCGCACGGCATCAGCCAGTTCGCCGTGGTGGCTGGTAAAGAACAGGAAGGGTTGGCGTGCGCCCCATTCCTCGCCCATGAACAGCAGCGGCACCATGGGCGACAGCAGCAGGACCGCAGTCGCCGCCCTGAGCGCATCGGCATCGGCCAGGCTGACCAGGCGTTCGCCAAAGGCGCGGTTGCCGGTCTGGTCGTGGTTCTGCAGAAACAGCACGAAGGAGGTCGGCGATAGGTGGCCGCTGGGTTCGCCGCGCGCCTCGCCGCGGCGGTTGTTCTGGCCCTGGTAGATGAATCCCTCACCAAGAAAGCGCGCGAGTTTCGCCGTCGCGTTCTGGCAGTAGTCGGCGTAATAGCCCTGCTGCTCGGCGGTAAGCAGGCAGTGCAGCACGTTATGGCCGTCATCGTTCCACTGCGCGGTGAAGCCCTGATCAAGCAGGCTGGCGCGGTTGTCCTCATTCTCCAGCACCAGGTGGACATGGCGACCAGGCTCGACGGTCGTGTGCACACGCTCGGCCAGTTCCAGCAGGAAGCTGCGGTCGGTGATCGCATGCACGGCGTCGAAACGCAGCCCGTCGAAGCGATAGTCCATCAGCCACATCAAGGCGTTGTCGATGAAAAAATCCCGCACCTCGCGGCGGCGGAAATCGATGGCGTCGCCCCAGGGCGTCTGCTGATCGTGACGAAAGAAATGCTTGGCGTAGTGACCAAGGTAGTTGCCGTCCGGGCCGAAGTGGTTGTAGACCACATCGAGAAACACCATCAGCCCCAGGCCGTGAGCGGTATCGATCAGGTGCTTGAGCTCTTCCGGGCTGCCGTAGGCAGCTTCCGGCGCGTAGGGCAGCACGCCGTCGTAGCCCCAGTTGCGGTCACCGGGAAACTCGGCGATCGGCATCAGTTCGATGGCCGTGACGCCCAGCTCGGCAAGATCGGACAGGTGCTTTTCCATGGCCGCGAAGCCGCCGTAGAGGCCGACATGCATCTCATAGAGCACCGTTTCGTGCCAGGGCCGCCCCTGCCATTCGCCGTTGCGCCACAGATAGCCATTGCCGGTGTCGACCACCAGACTCGGTGACTGAATGTCACCGGCCTGTCCGCGCGAGGCCGGGTCCGGCACCTGGAGTTCATCGTCGATGAGAAAGCGGTAAAGGGTTCCGACGCCGTACGGCGCATCGATGCTGTACCAGCCATCTTCGGCGGCGGTCATCGGCAGCGTTTGTGCGCCTACGACAATCAGGCTGACGCTTCGCGCGTCGGGTGCCCAGAGGCGGAAGCGGATGGTCCCGCTATCCAGCAACTCCGGACCGTGATGCGCGATATAGGCACGCTGCTTCTGCATTGATCACTCTCTTCAGATGGTTAGACGAACCTCGCGGCGCTCCGTGAGCAGCTGCCGGTAGAGCAGGTCATATGGCTCGATCGCATGACGCCAGAAGAAGCCGGCGGACATCGCCCGGCAGCGCATCGCGCCGAGCAGTTGCGGACGCTGATGGCAGGCCAGCGCCCGCTGGACCGCTTGGCGATAGCTCTCGACGCTCGGTTCGTCGAACAGGAAGCCGGTGATGCCATCCTCGATGGAATCGGCCAGGCCGCCGGTGCGGCGAGCGATCGGCAGCGACGCATAACGTTGTGCGTACATCTGGCTGAGGCCGCACGGCTCGTAGCGCGACGGCATCAACAGGAAATCGCTGCCGGCGAACAGCCGACGGGCATCGGTCTCGTTGAAGCCGACGTGCGCCGCGACCCGGCCCGGATAACGGCGGGCCAGCTCCCGCACCTGCTGCTCGATATGGCTCTCACCCTGACCGAGGATTGCCAGCTGGCCTCCACCCTCGACGATGCTGTGAGCGACCTCGAGGGTGAGGTCGACGCCTTTCTGATGAACCAGGCGCGATACCACCGCGAACAGCGGCGCCTCGCTGGCTTCCAGGCCGAACGATTCGCGGATGTAGGCGGCGTTCGCTGTCTTGCCATCCCAGTCGCGCGCGCTGAAACCGCTGACCAGACAGGGGTCGCTTTGCGGCTCCCAGCTCTCGTCGATCCCGTTGAGCAAGCCACTGAGCAGGCCCTGGCGGGCCTTCATGCTGAGGAAGCCCTCCATGCCACAGCCGAACTCCGGCGTGGTGATCTCCTGGGCGTATGTCGCACTGACCGTGGTGACCTGATTGGCGTAGGCGATGCCCGCCTTGAGGAAGGACAGCTTGCCGTAGAACTCCATCCGCTCCGGATCGCACGCTTCCCCGGGAATGCCCAGATGGCGACGCAAGCTCATATCGACATTGCCCTGGTAGGCAAGGTTGTGAATGGTGAAAACGCTGGGCGTCGATAGTCCGCGCCAATGCATGTAAGCCGGAGTAAGGCCGGCCGGCCAGTCATGCGCGTGCACCAGTTCCGGTGCCCAGCTGATGCAGGCGGTACCCGCGGCGATCTCGGCGGCGGCCAGGCACAGGCGGGCGAACCGGACCGGGTTGTCGGGCCATTCCTGGCCGTGGGCGTCGCCGTAGGGTGAGCCTTCGCGCTCGTAGAGTTCCGGGCAGATCAGGACGTAGATGATCAGGCCGTCGGGCATGTCCATACGGCCGATCCGGCAGCCGGGCACATCGGCATACGGCCCCAGGTTGCCGACCGTGCGAATGGCGTGTCCGCTGTTGATCACCTGCCGATACCCAGGGATCAGCACGCGCACATCGTGACGGGCGCTCAGCGCACGGGGCAGGGCGGCGGACACGTCGGCCAGCCCACCGGTCTTCACCAGATCAGTCAGCTCAGAGGTTACGAAAAGGATGCGGCGTTTATCGTCGTGGCTACTGCGAATCTGCAGAGCAGGGCGAGTAACCGGAGGCAAATTGAGTGGGGCCTTCGGCAAGCCGAGAGGCTGGGCGTTCACAGCGGCAATACTCATCAAGATCTCCCCAAGAGCTCCGGCGAACAGGCACCGGCGCCAGCTACGAGCATATTTCTCCCATGCAACGATCTGATGACCGCCACATACCATGAACACGACAAGGTAAAACGACTTTTTGGGGCTGCCGCGAGACAGGCAGGGCTGCGCCGGCCCTACCAGAAACCAGACCCAGCGTCGCGGTAGAAGTTCTTAAAAATGTAGAACAAAAAACCAACACTGGAACTCACAGCAGGCCAACCCGTTCCGAATAAAAACCCTCAACGAAATAGCCCACAGAAGGGTGGAGCAAAAAGCATGCAAGAGATCGAACGAGTCGTTGCGTTTCTGCAGCGAGAGCAACTCAAGCTGACCACGGCAGAGTCGTGCACCTGCGGGCTGATGGCATCGTTACTGGGCGATATTCCAGGCTGTGGCCAGGTGCTCGACAGCGGCTTCGTGGTCTATTCGCCGAAGGCGAAGAACCGTCTGCTGCGGGTTGAGTTCGAGACCATGGAGAGCTTTGGCCTCACCAGCGAAGAGGTCGCGCGGGAGATGGCGGTCGGCGCGCTGAATGCGAGTGGCGCAACGTTGGCAGTAGCCAATACCGGCGTCGCCGACGACGATCAGGAAGACGCCGGAGGCACCCAGTGCTATGCGTATGCACTGATGCGGGGCGAACGGCAGGTGGTAGTGAGCGAAACGGTGCAGTTCGACGGTGACCGGGTGGAGATCCGCAAGCAGGCTGCACGACACGGGCTCACCCAGCTGCCGGGCATGTACGCGCGCCTGCTGAAGAAGCTCGATGGGGAAAGCGGGGCGTAGCGCTATACCGGCGGCTGGCGTTCCGGCTCGACGTGCTCCGGCTGCGACATATCGACGCGCTGTTTGTGGCCAACGCTGAGGTCAGCGCGAAGCTGCGGCAGCGAGTGGGGATATTGGCGCTGGATGAACCCCAGCAGATTTTCACGGATATGGCAGCGCAGGTCCCAGTTGCGTGACGAGTCCGCCGAGCTGACCAATGCACGCAACTGGATGGATTTCTCGCTGGTGTCGGTCACCTGCAGTAGGCAGACACGTCCATCCCAGAGCTCGGGAACGTCCTTGCACAGCCGGCGCAGCTCTTCACGCAAGGGCTCGAGCGGCAACGAGTAGTCGGTCCAGAGGAAGACCGTGCCGATCAGGCTGGAACCGCGACGGGTCCAGTTCTGGAAAGGCTTTTCGATGAAATACTGCAACGGAACCACCAGTCGCCGATCGTCCCAGATCCGTACGACGACGTAGGTCCCGGTGATTTCCTCGATACGCCCCCATTCGTTCTCGACGATGACCACGTCATCCAGCCGGATCGGCTGGGTCATGGCGATCTGTACGCCGGCGATGAGGTTGGCCAGCACCGGCCGGGCAGCAAAGCCCACCGCCAGACCGGCAAGCCCGGCCGAAGCCAGCAGGCTGGCGCCGAACTGCCGCGCGCCGGGGAAGGTCATCAGCATTGCCGCAGCCCCGATCAGCAACACGAAGAAGGCGAGGGTACGCAGCAGCACTCGCGACTGGGTCTGAATCTGGCGGGCTCGCAGGTTGTCGACCACATCTACCGGATTGCGCAGCTCGATGAAGTGCTGCAGGCCGCGCAGCGAGCGCATCACCAGCCAGGTCAGGGTGGCGATGATCAGGAGTGTGGTGACGTGGCGTGCGGCGTCGATCAACAGCAGATCGTTCGGGGCCGACGTCCATACGCCCTGCACGCCGATCAGCGGCAGCAACACCCGAATGGGCTTCTCCAGCTGTTCGGACAGCTCTCGGGTGAACAGAAAAGCCCGGGCCAGACGCAGCATCAATGCGGTCAGTAGCCGTCCAAACAGGCTGAGGACCAGCGCGACGAACAACGCCGCAACGATGGTGCGCAACGCCGGCTGGCTGATCTGCTGGTCCCATTGCAGGAGGAAAGCTGGAAATTCGATGGTGGTGATCCCGTTGGCCATGTTCTGGCCCAGTGACAGACGCTGACCCGCGAAAGTTCAGGGCAGAGCATACGGACCACCCCGGACGGATGGGCGGAACTCCTGTGCGCGTGGTGCCTCACAAATTTCAAGTGGGCTGCGAAGAAAGGCCCAGTATTCCCTGACCAGATTGGAGTGAGCCATGCAAAGTGCACAGACCGGCAACGACGTCCGTACAGAACGCCTTATCGAATGGCTGCGTGATGCGCATGCCATGGAAGCGCAGGCCGAGACCATGCTCAACAAGCAGGCCAGCCGTATCGAGCACTATCCGGAACTCAAGGCGCGAATCGAGCAGCACATCACCGAGACGCAAAACCAGGCCAAGCTGATCGAAGGTTGCCTGCAGCGTTACGACAAGTCCTATTCGGGGCTCAAGGACCTCGGCGGCAAGATGATGGCCATGGGGCAGGCCATGGGCGGGATGATGGTCAACGACGAAGTCGTCAAGGGCGCGCAGATGGGCTACGTCTTCGAAAACCTGGAGATCGCCTCGTACAAGATCCTGATCGCCGCTGCCGAGGCGGTAGGTGACATGCAGACCAAGGAAGTCTGCGAACGCATCCTGGTCGAGGAGATTGCCATGGCTGACTGGCTGCGCGATCACCTCGCCGAACTGACCCAAGCCTATCTCACTCGCGCGGCAGAGCCGAAGGTCGAAGCCAAGCGCTGAGTTCCCGCCCGCAGGTCCGGCCGCCATAGGCGGGGCCGTCGCGCTGATCGAGCCGTTGTGCAATACGCTGGTGTTCTATCTGCACGAGCGGGCCTGGCAGCGCTTCGGTCGGCAGAAAGCGTCCCACTCCTACAGTTACGGCCATGATGTCTTCCTCCGGTACATGAGCCGTGGGCAGCGTGGCGCCAATCGTGCGGCGCGCTCATCGCGCTGATTGCCAACTGCTCACTTCACCGTCTCGAAGCGGCCGCCTTCGCTCGGTAGCGTGCTGCGGGTCGCGTGCATCTCTATGCGCAGCTCCTGAGCGAGGCGCACCAGATTGGCTGCGTCGCGGCACTGGTCATAGGAAATACCGAGCACGGTCAGCTCTTCGTTCGGCGGTTCGTGAAAGAGGCGCACGCTGAGCGAGCTGTCGGTTTTATCGCGCACCTCGCAGTGAAACGGGCGCAGGTAGGTGTGCAGAATGGCTTCGATCTTGAACAGAGGAAGACGCGTATTCATAAATCCTCCCTAGCTAAGGAGGGTGACTGAAGCGCAGTACGGCGTTCGCTGCGCACCCCTGGTTTTGCGACGTCTCTCAACCGTAGCAGCCTGATCCCGGTTGTAAATGCGGCGATCTGTCCATCGATGGGATTAGCTCGCGCGGAGGCTCTAGCGCGCTGAATCTCACCATCACCGCTCATCGGAACTTCCGTCGTTGCGGCGCTGGTCGCTGGCTGAACTCATACCGGCAGAGGATGACCAAATTAAGTACGCAGCCTCGCCGGAGACCGAAATGAACAAACTACTGCTTGCGACATTACTCAGCGCATTGGTCGTGACACCAGCCGTCGCACAGTTTCCTGCCGGTACCCCGCGGGACGATACCGGGTCGCGTCCGAGCCCGATGGGCAACCCCACACCGCAGGAAAAAGTCGAAACCCGCAAGGACCAGCAGGGGCGGACGGTCACCGAGGATGGCCGCCTGGTGGTGCCGCAGCCCGGCGAGGAGAAATCCACCGATCCCGCGCGTCATTCGGCCCCCGGCGGCCCCAATGACACGTCGACGGATGCCGGCAAGCTGGAATGACCCCTGCTTTCGACGCGGAGCTCAGCCATGGCGCTCGACGACTATCAACGCATGCGCGACTTCGCCGCCACGCCGGAACCCGCTGGCAAGGCGCGGCCGAAATCGCGCAAGAGCCAGACTCTGCAGTACTGCATCCAAAAGCATGACGCGACGCGCCTGCACTACGACTTTCGCCTGGAACTGGATGGCACGCTGAAGAGTTGGGCGATTCCCAAAGGGCCGAGCCTGGATCCGAGCGTGCGCAGGCTGGCGGTGCACGTGGAAGACCATCCGCTGGAGTACGCCACCTTCGAGGGGCATATCCCCGAAGGGCATTACGGTGCCGGCGATGTGATCGTCTGGGATCGGGGTGTGTGGAAACCACAGGGCGATCCGCAGGAGGGTTACCGCAAGGGCAAGCTCAAGTTCAGTCTCGAGGGCGAAAAGCTCGCCGGCAGCTGGAACCTGGTCCGCACGCGGATGGACGGGAAAAAAGAACAGTGGTTCCTGATCAAGTCGCGTGACGAGGCGGCGCGCGAGGAGGGCGATTACGACATCGTCGCAGCCGAACCCGATAGCGTGCTCAGCGACCGAACCCTGGTGCCGCGCAAGCGTGGCGCAGCCAAGGCGCGGATCGCCGAATCTCCGGCCAAGCCGGTCAAAGCACCGGCGAAGAAGCGTCGAACGGGGCAGCAGAAGGCGGCAGTCACCCTGGAAGGCGCGGTTCCGGCTGAGCTGCCGGAGAGCTTCAAACCACAGCTGGCCACCCTGGTCGATTCGGTGCCCGCCGGCGACTGGCGCTACGAGATCAAGTTCGACGGCTACCGCATGCTCGCGCGCATCGATTCCGGCGAAGTCAGGCTGTTCACCCGCAACGGCCACGACTGGACGGCGAAAATGCCCCAGCAGGCCGCAGCGCTGGCCGGACTGGGTCTGGAGTCGGGTTGGCTGGACGGTGAGGTGGTGGTGCCGAACGAGGAGGGCACCCCGGATTTTCAGGCGCTGCAGAACGCATTCGAAGCCGGCCGCAGCGGCAACATTCTCTACTATCTGTTCGACATGCCCTACCTGAACGGCATGGACCTGCGTCAGGTACCGCTGGAGCAGCGCCGGTCGGCACTGCATGAGGTTCTGCAAGGTAGCGACAGTGAGTTGCTGCGTTTTTCCGAGGACTTCACCGAGCAGCCCGACAGCATTCTGGAAAGCGCCTGCCAGATGAAGCTCGAAGGCCTGATCGGCAAGCGCGTCGGCAGCAGCTACACCTCCCGGCGCAGCAGCAGTTGGGTGAAGATCAAATGCAGCAACCGGCAGGAATTCATCATCGTCGGCTACACCCAGCCCAAGGGCACCCGCACCGGTTTCGGCGCACTGCTGCTCGGTCTGCATGATGACAAGGGCGAGCTGCGCTACGCCGGCAAGGTCGGCACCGGCTTCAACCATGCGACCCTGCAGAGTTTGCATAAAAAGCTGCGGAAGCTGGAAAGCGATGAAAGCCCGCTGGCCAAGGCGCCGCCGGCCGCCGATGCGCGTGGCGCGCAGTGGCTGGAGCCGAAGCTGATGTGCGAGGTGGCGTTCGCCGAGATGACCCGCCAGGGCGTGGTACGTCATTCGGTGTTTCATGGCTTGCGCTCTGACAAACCGGCGAAAGCGATTACCCATGAGCGACCCAAGGTGGCTGCCAAGCCTGGAGCGGTCGGCACGCGTGGCAGGACTGATCCCATCGCCCGCGGGCGCATCAAGATCTCCAATCCCGACCGCGTCATCGATCCCAGCAGTGGAACCACCAAGATCGAGCTGGCCCGCTTCTACGCGCAGATCGCACCTTGGGCCCTGCCGCAACTCAAGGCCCGCCCGCTGGCTCTGGTGCGCGCACCGGAAGGGATCAGCGGTGAGCTGTTCTTTCAGAAACATGCCGACAAGCTGGCCATCCCGCATATCACGCAGCTCGACCCGGCACTCGACCCGAAGCATGGCGCGCTGCTGGTAATCGACAACGCCGAAGCACTGGTCGGTGCGGCGCAGATGGGCACCGTCGAACTGCACAGTTGGAATGCCGTGGCACCAGACCTCGAGCACCCGGACCGTTTCGTCCTCGACCTCGACCCGGATCCTGCGCTGCCTTGGAAACGCATGATCGAAGCGACGCAGCTGACGCAGACCCTGCTGGACGAGATCGGCCTGGTTTCGTTTCTAAAGACCAGCGGAGGGAAGGGCATGCATATCATCGTGCCCCTCGACCCAGTGCACGAGTGGAGTGAGGCCAAGCGCTTCAGCCAGGCCATCGCCCAGCACATGGCCAAACTGCTACCTGGGCACTTCTCGGCGGTCAGCGGACCGAAGAACCGGGTCGGCCGCATCTTCATCGATTACCTGCGCAACAGCCGCGGCGCCAGTACCGTCGCCCCATATTCGGTGCGTGCACGAGAAGACCTGCCGGTTTCCGTGCCCATCCATCGCGACGAGCTGGCGGACCTCAAGGGCGCCAACCTCTGGACCGTGCGCAACCTGCTGGAACGCCTGGAGGAACTGGGCGACGACGATCCCTGGGCAGAGATGCCGCGGACCAGGCAGACCATCACCGCGCAAATGCGCGAGCGTCTCGGCATGTCGACTTAAGTCGCCGCTGGTCTAAACACCGGTTGCTCTACACCGTCAGGGCGATACCCGGGTGACGCCACTGGGCGAACAATCGGCGCGTTCAGGGGAGCGGTAGCGGTGAGGGACGCGCCAGACAATGCCAGCATGATGTCGGCCAACAACAGTATTCGAAGGAGTGTCCTGCATGTTCGCGCATGAACCGCTTATCGCCTGCATCCTGCTTGGCTCGCTGCCAGGCTTGGCTTTGGCACAGGCTGAAACCATTCAGACCGGAAACGACAACGAGATCATCCTCGAGCAGACCGGGCCGAATTTGGCGACCCAGGTGCAGCAAGGCACGCTGAACTGGTCCCGTGTCGTCCAGAACGGCGACAACAATCTCGCGCTCACCGACCAGCGCGGCTACGCGCTGCAGGCGCAGATCGTCCAGACCGGCAGCCAAAACCAGGCCAGCGTCTACCAGGCCAACCTGGATTACAGCAGCGTTGCGCAGATCGATCAGCTGGGCACGGCCAACCTCGTGGAACTGGTGCAGCAGGATGGCAATGGCAACTATGCCGTGCTCCACCAGCGGGGCGCGGGCAACGTGCAGCAGGTTGACCAGACCTTCTATGTCAACTCCCTGGATGCCCGTTCAGAGGGCAACGACAATCTGATCGAGGTGGTGCAGAACGGTGGCGGAAGTGCGCAGCTGAGCCAGCTGGGAAATGGCAACCGTCTGGATATCCTCCAGGAATCGCCGGCCTACGGCTCTTCGGCCCGGGTAACCCAGGACGGCGATTTCAACCAGGCGGCGGTGACGCAGATCGGCGGGCGCTACTACACCGGCGAGGTGCGGTTGGTGCAGCGCGGCGACTCCAACAGTGCCGACGTGACGCAATGGGCGGGCTTCAGCACCGTGGAGTACACCCAGGAGGGTGCCGGCAACGAGCTTAACGCATGGCAGGGTACGCGCAGCGGCCTCATCAGCGGCAGCTCTGTGGGCAACGACAACCGCGTCAACATCAGCCAGGGTTACGATGGCCCGGTGCTCGAGATTGCGCAGACCGGTTCGGCCAACGAAATCGATGTGGTGCAGGATGCCGCCTATGGCACGGCTTCAATCAGCCAGACCGGCGATGCCAATGTCGCCGTGCTCAATCAGCTGACGGAATTCGCCGCGCCACCGAGCGCCGCCATCATCCAGAACGGCACTGGCAACAGCACGTCGATCACTCAGCGCTAGCAGGTAGTTTTGCAACGGCCTGATAGAGCGACGGCAAGCGCGACTATCAGATGGTCGCGCTGCGTTCATGGAACGCCGCGTACGGCTTGTGCTGCACAGCGACAGCAGGCGTCAGCGGCGAAGAGTTCGCCCGGGTGCACATTCAGAGCGACCTTGCTGCCAGCGGTTCGATGGCCGGGCCGTGTATGACCTCGCCGTCAGCCTGGAAGATCGAGCCATGGCACGGGCAATCCCAGGTACGGTCGGCGTTGTTCCAGGTCACGCTGCAGCCCATGTGTGTGCATGCGGCGGATACGGCGTGCAGGATGCCAGCGTCGTCGCGCCATACAGCGAGCTTTTCGTCGCCGCGTGTGACCACACCGCCTTCGCCCGGCGCAATGGAATCCAGGTCGTCGACCAGTGAGTGACTGTCGCTGCTCTGGTTGAAGTTATCCGGGGAAGGCCGATTAGGATCGTAAAGATGCTTCCACGGACGGCGTCCAGTGATGATCTGCCGCGCGATGCCAAGCCCTGCGGCGGTGCCGTTGCTGATACCCCAGCCGTTGAAGCCGGTAGCGACGAACAGGCCGGGCGACTGCTCGCGATCCGGCTCACCGACATAGGCCATCCGGTCAGCGGTGTCGTAGTCCTCATTGCACCAGCTCCAGACCGCTTCGCCCACTGGCAGGTTGCGCTGTGCCCAGTGCTCAAGATCGACGAAGCGTTGGGCGACGTTGCCATCCTGGCCGGTCCTGAAGCGCGGGCCAAGGACAATGAAGAGCGGGCCTTCGTCATCCCGCGCCATGCGAATCGAGTGGGTCGGCTCGTCGATTCCGATGAACATGCCCTCCAGCCGCGCGCCGGCCTGCGGGCGAAAAGCCATGGCCACGTGGCAGCGCGGCTGGGTCGGACTGACGAGGTCGATCGGTGTTTCGACCGGCATGTGCGTGGCGAGAATCATCTGGTCGGCTTCCACGCTCCCATTGTCGAAACCGACGCGCCAGCGTTCCTGGCGTTCGAAACTCTTCGCGCGGGTGTGCTGATGGATTCGCCCACCACGCGCCTGCAGCGTATTGGCAAGACCGATCAGGTAGCGGGTCGGGTTGAACTGCGCCTGGTCGGGGAATTCCAGTGCGCCAGCGGTGGCGAAGGGCAGCGGCGGCTGGTCGACCACGCGCGCGGCAAAGCCCAGGCGGCGCGCCGCTTCGGCTTCCTCTTCGATGGCTGACCGCCAATCGGCGGAGCAGGCGTAAGCGAAGGCGGACTGCCTTTGGTAGTCGCAGTCGATGGCATGGCTCGTGATCCAGTGGCGAATTCGCTCCACCGCCTCACGGTTGGCGTCCGCGTAGCACTGTGCCAACTCCTGGCCGAAGGTATCGATCAGGTAGCGGTAGATCAGCGCATGCTGGGTGGTGACCTTCGCGGTGGAGCGTCCGGTGACCTGGCCACCCACTTCACGCGCCTCGAGCACCACCACGGACTTGCCGGCTTCGCACAACGTCATGGCAGCGCTCAACCCGACAATGCCGGCGCCAATCACCACCACATCGCACTGACTGTCGCCGGTCAGAGGCGGAAAATTGCCTGGCGGCGCGCTGGCGCTCCAACAGCATTCAGGGATGGCGGATAGGGCAGGCATGGCAAGCTCCTTGTCGGCTGGGTCGAAGGCTGTCCAGGTTCGCTAACCGTTGCAGCAACGGTGGCGCGGCGCCCGGCACGGTGGCTGCCGGGCAGAGCGTGTGCGAAACATCAAGACCTAGGCAGTAGAACGACTCGCTCCGGTCAGGTTCCTGACCATCGGGCAGGGCATCAATGCGCAGCGGTTGGCTGCCGCGGATAGACCCGTGTTTCGTCAGCCGTTGTTCACGGGATGAAGGGGCCGCGACGCCGCGGTAGTATCGAAACAGACGTCCCAGTGGGTCATGGGCATCGTCGTGCACCGCCTGGTCAGCGAGTGCGCACACTAGCTGCGCGCGCGCTTCATGCACGCGAGATGCCGGTCATTGACCCGGTTGGCAAACCAGGCGGTGGTCAGATTGCGCGTGATTTTCGGGCTTTCCAGCCGGATTCCCGGCAGCACCGCCCGAGGCAAAGGCTTGCCGGCGCGCTTTTCGGCCAGTGCGAAGACCTTTTCATACAGGTCGGTTTCCTCGAAACCATGGCTGTCGCCGCGCTCCAGCGCGTTGCGAATCGCCGTCTCGCTCATGTCCAGCTTGCCGGCGAGCGCGCGAACCGCACGCTCGGTCTGACCGGCCTTGCTGCTGCCATGAATGATCAGATCGCCGTCGAGGGCCAGTTTGATGCCACTGGCACGGCTGACTGCGGCCTGAAACGCGGCGTTGCGGCTGGCGTACCAGCCGGCATTGAAGTCGGCGAAGCGGTACAGCGGTTCGCGATAGCTGGTCGGGTAGTCGAGCAGGTGGGCAATGCCGAAATACATGCCACCACGGCGCGTGAAGACTTCGTCGCGGATCGAGCCTTGCCGTTCGTAGGGGTAGGTCCATCGGCGGTCTTCGGCAAAGGCGATGCTGACCTGCATCGGGCCGCCGGTCTTGACCGGGTTGAGCGTGCCGAACAACTGCTTGCCGAGCGGCATGATGCCGAGGAAGTCATCGAAGATTGCACTCAACTGCTCTTCGGTGCGCACCGCCGCAATACGCTGGCTATAGGTCTTGCCGTTGGGCGACTTCACGTCCAGCGCCGCATCCACCACGAACCGTGGGACGTGCAGGCGGCCGGCACGCCGGTAGATTTCCTCTCGCGCGATCTTCGCCAGGCCGGGCACCGGCGGGGTCGCCTGGAACGTCGATTCCTGCACCGTCACGGCCAGGACCGAGCAGATGTTTTCATCGTTCGGCGGAATATCCAGCGCATCGAAGGCTGTGTAGATGTCCCGGGCCCAACCCTGACGATCGGGAATGTCGGCGGGGATCAGGCGAACGATCTTGGCGCGGACTTCTTCCGGCTTGGGCGCCGGCGTCTCCGGCTGCTGGGAGCCACAACCGGTAAGCCCGAGCAACGCCGCTGCGGCGATTGCCGACAGGAACGAGCGGGTGTTGCGAGGTACTGCTCGGGTAGCGGCAAGGCGGTACGCCGTGCGGCAGGTGGAGATCGGAATGGTCATGCGGTCCTGAATGTAATGAGCCCTGGGGCTCGGACAGTAAAACAGCCGAAACCGTTCTGCCTCATTCAGAAACCGCTTGCCGGACACGGCCGTGCACCTGGCCCGTCCATGAGCCAGCGCTGGGACGCGCGGTCATTGCGGATCGGATACGCCACAAGGACCTAGAAATCGTGGCAGTCCGGGCCCTGGCGCAGGTACGTGGTTATCAATAATGAGGCGATCGCGAGAGCATCGGTGGACATTTTGTCGCAGCCGTTTAACGAGCCAATACAGGCGGGAACGTCTACTCTCAACATACCCCAACGGGTATATTGAGCGCAGCGTACGCCCGTTCGTCCAAGGAGCCGCGACCAACCCATGCCGCCCCTTAACGACTGCGCTTGCCGAATGACCGTTCACTTGCACAAGTGCCAGCCCGGCTGGCCCGAGGAGAAGCGAAGATGAAGAGATTCCTTGCTGCCATTGCCCTGGCCAGCGTGGGCTCCGTGGCAATGGCTGAGCAGCAGCCCGTGATGGTGATACTCAGCGACGCCAGCCCCATGACCCAGGGAATGGCAATGGTGCTCGCCAATCAGATGCAGGCACAGGGCGCTCAGGTCGACATTCTGCTGTGTGACCAGGGTGCCGATCTTGCGCTCAAGGACGCAGGCGGCGATGCCCTGAAGCCCAACGACGTGACGCCGGCGCAACTTCTGAGCGCAGCCATGAGCAAGGGCGCGACCGCTTCGGTATGCGCGCTGTATCTGCCAAATACCGGCCATACGCCGGACAAGCTCAAAGACGGTGTTGCCATTGCCAAACCCGATGCGATGGCCCGCGCGATGCTCGAGCCAAGCCGCAAGGTTTTCAGCTTCTGACAGCCGGGCCCGACACGAGTGATTTGTCGCTCGTGTCAGGATCTTCCGGCCGTGCTTGCTGAAACGACAATGGCAAAGCGGGCCAACCGGTCGCAGCAGCCAGCGATGGCTGTTAGCCTCATATGGGTGGGATGCCGCGGCTTAACCAGAATGAATGAAGGCCGCGTACAGCGCGCGGTCATGTACGGCCCCAACTTGCGAGGGTCGTCTCTGTGATTTCGCATAATCTATATTATGTTAAATCGCATATGCCAAAGTGATACGGACCGTCGATCGACATGTCGTACGTCAGCTAACTGGAGAATTCCGTCAAGGATGAGAATTCAAAAAACCCTTCTGGATCAGATGCCTACGATTGGGCGCTGGTATGCCAATCAGCGAGTCGCGCATTTTTTCTCCTAACCTGCACTGCTGCTCACTGGTGGGACATGGCGATCTGATTGGCTGAAATTGACGTTATGAATGGGATCATGCGATGCAGCGAGCAGCCTAGAACTCAGCCAGCACCGATCCGTTAAGTTCCTCACGCAGCGTCCGCCATTGCGGCAAGTGCTGGTTAAGCAACCCGGTAAATCGCACGTTGTGATGGTGCTCCAACAGATGTGTCAGCTCATGCACAAGGATGTATTCCAGACATTGCGCCGGCTTTTTTGTTTCACGATGACTCCAGCCCGGTAGTTCGCTGGACTGCGCCGTAGCTCGATACAGCAGGTTTATCAATAGCTTACGCGCGTCCATCATATGCCGGTGCTTTCTGAAACTTGACCCGGTTTTCCCTCGCGCCGCTCCTATCTGGCTCTTGGAATCCGGGTCGTTCCAAGGAGTCATCATGGCAAAGATCAAGCTCACCAAAACCGCCGTGGAGGCGGCCCAGCCCCAAGCCAAGGATGTTGAACTGCGGGATACCGTGGTGCCTGGCTTCCTGTGCAAGATTACCCCGACCGGCCGCCGGGTGTTCATGCTCCAGTACCGCACGAACTCCGGCCAGCCCCGCAAGCCCTCGCTGGGGCTGTACGGGGAGCTGACCGTCGAACAGGCACGAGTCAAGGCACAGGACTGGCTGGCCGAGGTTCGCCGGGGCGGCGACCCCGGCGGCGCCAAGGCCGAGGCGCGCAAGGCGCCCACGATGGCCGAGTTGTGCAAGAAGTTCATGGAGGACTACTCCAAGAAGCGCAACAAGCCCAGCACGCAGGACGGCTAGGTGCGGTGGCGCCGCAAGAGGTGTGCATCGCTGACGGCAGCGTCCGCATCAACGGCGTGCCTTCGGCCGCCGTGCTGCCTGCCGACCGCTGGGGCCGCCCGCTGCCATCCTGGCAGCAGTGCCGCCGCCTTCGGCCTGGCGAGCTGTTCCTGCTCAGTGTCACCAATCCGGCGTCGTTCGACAGCCGGTATTTCGGGCCGGTCAGCGCATCCGCCGTGATCGGCGTCGCGCATCCGGTCTGGCTGGAATCCCGCCCATGATGGCCGTCGATTCGCTGCACGTTGCCGTGCATCTCATCGTGCCATCGGGCGTGTCGTCCTGCTGGTCGTCGCCGTGTCGTCGCGCGTGCAGTGCGGGTGCCAATCCTGCGCATTGGGCACCGCACTTCGCGCTGCCTTCGGCGCAGCCGTCCAACGTGCAGGCGTCTTGCCTCGAACGCGCCCGGCCTGCGGCCGTGTCCGCGTTCGCCGGCGCGCTGGCTGCTCGCGCAGCAGCGCCGCCGGGCCGCCGCTGCTCCGAGCGACAGCGAGGGGCAAAGGCGGAAGGCAAGACAAAAGGGTGCGGCACCTGTCGGCCCGCAAAGCCAGTCTGCACGTGCGGGTGGCGCGGCACGCAGCGGCTTCGCCGCCGTGCCGCGTGGGGCGCGAGGCTCGCGCCAATGCAGGCTTGTCCGCGTGCTTCGCACGACCAGACATGCCAGAGCTTGCAGGGAGCACAGCCATGACCGACCGCCGCGACGACGATTTCCGCATCCGCCCCGGCGCCCCAAAGAACCGCGACCAGAGCTTCGTCTCCAAGGTGCTCAAGCAGGCGGGCAAGGCCAGCAGCGGCAAGTCCGCTGTGCGCCGTCCTGGCACTGCCACCGGCACCGGCACCGGGAGGGGCACCGGCCAGCGGCCCGGCTCGCGCCTCGGGCGCGGCCACACAGCGGCGCGCTTCGCCGGCGCCAAGCTGACGCCCATGTCGCGGCGCGTGACCATCAAGACGCTGCTGGTCAACCAGCGCCAAGCCAGCCCGCAGTCGCTCGCCAAGCATCTACGCTACATCGAGCGCGACGGTGTGGGCCGCGATGGCGAGCCGGGCCAAGCCTACGGGCCGCAAACCGATGCCGCCGACCTCGACGCCTTCAAGGAACGCTGCGCTGACGACCGGCACCATTTCCGCTTCATCCTCTCGCCCGAGGATGGGGCCGAGCTGGAAGACCTACGCACCTACACGCGGCACCTGATGGGCCGCATGGAAGCCGACCTGGGCACGGGCCTCGATTGGGTGGCGGTCAACCACTGGAATACCGACAACCCGCACACGCACATCGTCGTGCGCGGGCGAGATGACACCGGCAAAGACCTCATCATCGCGGGCGACTACATCGCCGATGGCTTCCGCCATCGTGCGGCCGAACTGGCGACCGAGTGGCTGGGGCCACGCACCGAGCTGGAGATCCAGCAGACCTTGCAGCGCGAGGTGGAACAGGAGCGGTGGACGAGCCTGGATCGCACGCTCAAGCGCGAGCTGGGCGACGATGGCCTGGTGCATGTCGAACGGCTCAACGAGCCGAGGTTGCAACGCCAGCGCCTGCTGCTGATCGGCCGGCTGCAACGCTTGCAGCGCCTAGGCCTGGCCGACGAGACGCAGCCCGGCACCTGGGCCGTCCATGCCGATGCCGAAAAGACCCTGCGCGCCCTGGGCGAGCGTAGCGACATCATCCGCACACTACAGCGCGCCATGCGCGGCGAGCCACGTGGGCTGGCGGTGTTCGAACCGGGAGACGATGGCCGAACCATCCTCGGCCGCGTGGCCGCGAAGGGGCTGGCCGACGAGTTGCGCGACCGGGGCTATCTGGTCATCGACGGCGTGGATGGCAAGGCCCACTACGTCGCGCTCAACGCCCGCGACGAGCTGGCGAACTATCCCACCGGCGCGGTGGTGGAGGTGAAGGGATCGGCCGACGTGCGCGCGGCCGACAAAAACATCGCCGCGCTGGCGAGCGATGGCCTGTACCGCACCGACCACCACCTCGCCATTGCACAGGGGCAGGCCATGCCGGGCCGCGATCCGCAGGAAGTCGTTGCGGCCCACGTCCGCCGGCTGGAAGCCCTGCGCCGCGCTGGCATCGTGGAGCGCGTGGCCGAGGGACTATGGAAGGTGCCGGACGACTTGGCCGAACAGGGCCGCCGCTACGACGCGCAGCGCCTGGGCGGCGTGGCCGTGGAGCTGAAATCGCACCTGCCCATCGAGCGGCAGGCCCGCGTGATCGGGGCCACCTGGCTTGACCAGCAACTGATCGGCGGCGGCTCGGGCTTGGGCGATCTGGGCTTTGGCGGCGAGGCCAAGCAGGCGATGCAGCAGCGCGCCGACTTCCTGGCCGAACAGGGGCTGGCCGAGCGGCGCGGGCAGCGCGTGATCCTGGCGCGCAACCTGCTGGGCACGCTGCGCAACCGGGAACTGACGCAGGCCGCGAAGGACATTGCCGCCGACACCGGCCTGGAGCATCGGCCTGTGGGCGACGGCCAGCGTGTGGCCGGTATCTACCGGCGCGCCGTCATGCTCGCCAGCGGGCGTTACGCGATGCTCGACGATGGCAAGGGATTCAGCCTGGTGCCGTGGCGGCCGGTGATCGAACAGCGGCTGGGGCAGCAGCTTGCCGCGACGGTGCGCGGCGGCGGGGTGTCCTGGGAGATAGGACGGCAGCGTGGGCCTGCCGTTGGTTAGCTTCCACGATAGCAGTGTCCGGCACGGGGCGGCACAATAAACCGATTGACGGTCGGTTTTTTGTGGTGGATACTCTTGAATTCGAGTCAAAACTCGGAGCCGACAACATTGACCAATCACAACGTACCAACACTTGGCGATCTGGAAATCGCCGTGCTCGAAGACATCTGGCGTTTCGGCCCGTCCGATACCAAGGCGGTGTACGCGCGCATTGGGCAGTCTCGCTCGATTTCCTTGAACACCGTGCAATCCACGCTGGAACGTCTGTTTCGTAAGGCCATGCTCCAGCGCGAAAAGATCAGCCATGCCTACGAATACTCGGCACGAGTATCTCGCCGGGAACTGATCCAGAAGCTGGTCGAGTCCACGGTGCGTCGTGTCGCAGGCCCGCAGCCGGATGCGTTGCTGAGCGCCTTTGTCGATCTTGCTGCAAGGGCGGATGACGACCAGCTCAAGAGGCTGGAGGAGTTGGTTGCCCGTCGTCGTGCTGAATTAGATCAGACGTGATGACGAGTTATGGCCCATTACTTCAGTTTGCATTGCTATCCGGCTTCGTGCTGGCGGTAACGCTTACCCTGCTGATTGGAGCCTTCGAGCGCCCATTGCGCCGTGCGCTGTGGGGAAAGGCACCTTCTCAGCGAGCAAGGGTATCTTGGTGGATGCTGGTAACACCTGCGTTGGCGGGTATTGCCTACACGGCCCTGACCATTGCCATGCCGTCGATGTTTGATAGTTCGGCCCGATTTGCCGCTACCTGCTCTGCGCACGCTGACGCGCTCTTGCATCTGTGCGTTTGGCACCCGAGCGGCAATGGGCAAAGTGCTTGGCTATGGGGAGCATTGGCATTGTTGGCGGGATACGCGGCTTGGCTGGCTTCACGGGCCGCAGTGGGTCTTTGGCGTGCTCGGCGAACCCTTGCCTCGATGGTGCGCCTAAGCTGGCGTCCGGGGCACCCAGACAAACTTCGCGTGCTTGATGTCGATCAGCCTATGGCGCTGGCCTGTGGCGTCGGGCATGGCCACATCCTGCTTTCAACCTCGTTGATGCGGCGACTTGATCCAACGCAATTGCGTGTGGTGTTGGCGCACGAACAGGCTCACATCGCCAATCGCGATGTGCTGCATCGCTTGATCGCTGTCGTGTTGTCGAGCATACAGTTGCCAGGTACTCGTCGCCGGTTGTTGCGTGATCTGGAACTCGCCTTGGAACAACGTTGTGATTTTGCCGCTGCAAACGAAGTGGGGTGTCCTGTCGCCGTGGCCGAGACCATCGTTGCAGTTGAGAAGATATTTCGGCAACACGCCAAGGAACAGGTGCCATTGGCGATGGCGTTCTTTTCCGATTTTATCCCTGAGCGTGTCGAGGCGTTGCTGTCGTCCAAGCACTCGTCTGTCTCATACTTGGGGCCGATGCTAGGCATTCTTGTTCTGGCGTTTTGCAGCCTATCTACAGGATGGCTGCATTCTGTGACCGAATCTCTCATCACTGTGATGACGAGGTAAGTCCATATGCGCGCGTGCTGTGTTTTTTTGCTCAAAAAACCGATTGACAATCGGTCTTATGGCGATTCCGCTCCGGCGTGCGCGGGAAGTCGTCACGCGGAATCGTTTGCTCGCCATCTGTTGTCGTCGTGAGGGTTTTCATGAATTTGATCCGCTTAGTAGTCTTGGTGTTCGTCGGAGCCTGCGGTACGTCCGCAGCCCTAGCCGCCGAACCCCTGCGGTTGGAGGAAGCAGTCTCCCGCGCGCTGGCCGCCCATCCATCCATTACCGCCGAAACGGCGCAACTCCAGGCCGTTCGAGCCCGCACGCAGCGCGAAGCCCTGCCACCGCCTTACACCATTGGCGGCGAGGTAGAGAACGTCGCCGGGAACGGCAACCTGCGAGGTATTCGCTCGGCCGAAACGACATTGCGCATCGGTCGGGTCATAGAACTCGGTGGCAAGCGCGAGGCTCGCCAAACGCTGGGACAAGCCGAACTGAGAGAACAAGAGCATCAGGCCACCAAAACGCGGATCGACCTGGCCAGTTCAACTACGGCCCGCTTCATTGAAGTGCTCGCTAGGCAACAGCGATTGACGTATGCCGAGGAGCGTATCAAGCAAGCGGAGCGCACCCGTCGAGAGGTTGCAGCGTGGGTAAAAGCCGCTCGCAATCCTGAGTCGGATTTGCAGGCCGCCGATATTGCGGTCGCTGAGGCGCAGCTCAATCGCGAGAGTGCTGAACTCGAATTGGCGAGCGCCAAGATGACTTTGGCCGCGAGCTGGGGGGCAATGACCCCCGACTTCGGCGAAGTCGTCGGCGACCTCCAAACCTTGCCGACCGTGGCGCCATTCGAGACGTTGGCTACCCGTTTGCCTATGACGCCGGAACTGTGGGCTTCGCGCTTGCGGGCCGACACCATCGGCGCCCGGCGCCGGCTCGCGGAGGCCGAAGCCAAACCCAACATTGACGTCAGCTTGGGCGTGCGACGTTTGGAAGCCTTCAAGGATCACGGCGTGGTGATGTCGATCTCGGTGCCGTTGGGTAGCCCGACGCGCTCTGGATACGCGGTGTCCCAGGCAAATGCGGAGCTTGCTGCGCTGGAAGCGCGGCGTGACGCCGAACGCTTCGAGCGCCACCAGACCCTGTTCGACAAGTATCAAGAACTCACGCACGCGCGAACAGAGGCTGAATCGTTACGCGCACGAATGCTGCCTATGGCTGAAAGCGCCCTGACAACAACTCGTCGCGGCTTTGAGCAAGGCCGATTCTCTTATTTGTCGCTGGCCCAAGCGCAGCGGACGCTGTTCGATCTGCGTGCGCGTGCTGTCGAAGCCGCCACCCGCTATCACCTTCTGCTGGTCGAGGTGGAACGCCTCACCGCCACCGTTGAGGACACCGCACCATGATTCGCATTCTCTCCCTGTTACTCCTTTGCGTATTTGCCGCTGCATGCAGCCCTGGCGGCGACAAACCCAAAGAGGAGGCCAGTGCCCAAGCCAGCGGAAGCTATGAGCGCGGGCCAAACAATGGCCGACTACTCCGTGATGGAGACTTCGCCCTGGAAGTCACCATCTACGAAACCAATGTGCCCCCGCATTACAGGCTCTACGCCTATCGCGACGGCAAGCCAGTCGCTCCCGCCGATGTCGTTGCGACTATCAAACTCTCCCGTTTGGATGGCGAGGTCAACCAGTTCACGTTCACGCCAGAGGGCAACTATCTGGTCGGCAGCGGTGAAGTGATCGAGCCGCATTCGTTCGATGTCGCCGTGTCCGCCGAACATGCCGGAAAGAAGTCCACTTGGTCTTACCAGTCCTATGAGGGCCGCGTAAGCATTCCGGCCGGCATCGCCAAGGATGCCGGTATCAAAACCGAATCAGCAGGGCCGGCAGTCATCCGAGACGTTGTGCGGTTGATGGGAACCGTTGTCCTAGATGCCGACAGACACGCGGCGGTTGGCGCACGCTTCCCTGGCATCGTGCGATCGGTGAACGTGCAGCAGGGCGAGCGAGTCCGCCGCGGCCAGACGCTGGCCGTCGTAGAGGGCAACGACAGTATGCGTACCTACCCGATTACCGCACCGTTCGATGGCGTGGTGCTCGCACGCAATACGAACGTCGGTGACGTGGCCGAGGCAGGTGCGCTGTTCGAGCTGGCCGACCCGTCCAACGTATGGATCGACCTGCGCGCCATTGGCACCGATGCCGAAGCCCTAAAGCCAGGACAGCCAGTACGAATCCGGTCAGCGACTGGGAAGACCGAAGCCAGCGGAAAGATTCAGCGACTGTTGCCGGTGGCCGGCAGCGGCCAGAGCGTCATTGCCCGCGTCAGCATCCCGAACTTGGAGGGACGTTGGCGCCCAGGTATGACCGTGGCAGCCGAGGTCACAGTAGGCACGCGCAACGTACCGCTGGCGGTAAAAGAGTCGGGGTTGCAGCGATTCCGCGACTTCACCGTGGTGTTCACGCAAGTCGGCGAGACATACGAAGTCCGAATGCTCGAACTTGGCGATCGTGATGGTGAATACGTTGAAGTGACTAGCGGACTCAAGCCCGGCACGAACTACGTGGCCGAGCAAAGTTTCCTGATACGCCAAGACATCGAAAAGTCTGGCGCAAGCCACGATCACTGAGGACGCGGATATGCTCGAACGTATCATTCGCGCGTCCATCGCGCATCGCTGGCTCGTGCTTCTATTGGTGCTCGCCCTGTCCGGGCTGGGGATCTGGAACTACAGCCGCTTGCCGATCGACGCGATACCGGACATTACCAATGTCCAGGTACAGATCAATACCGAGGCGCCGGGCTACTCGCCAATGGAGGCTGAGCAGCGCGTCACTTTCCCGGTTGAGACGGCGCTGGCTGGCCTCGCTCGGCTCGACTACACCCGCTCGGTTTCCCGCTACGGTCTGTCGCAGGTCACTGCGGTCTTTGAGGACGGCACTGACATTTACTTTGCCCGTCAGCAGGTCGCCGAACGCTTGCAGCAGGCATCTTCGCAACTTCCGGCGGGCCTGAATCCCTCTCTCGGGCCAGTGGCAACCGGCCTGGGCGAGATATTCATGTACACCTTGGAACCCGAAAAGGGCTACGAGGAAATATGGACGCCGACCGCGCTGCGCACGTTGCAGGACTGGTCGGTGCGTCCGCAGCTCCGCAATCTGAAAGGCGTCACCGAGGTCAACACCATCGGCGGCTACGTGCGTCAATTCCACATCACGCCCGATCCGGTCAAGCTGCTGGCCTACGAGTTGACGATGAACGACGTGCTGAACGCCGTCGCGCGGAACAACGCCAGCGTCGGCGCCGGCTACATCGAACGTCATGGCGAGCAGTACCTGATCCGCATCCCCGGACAAGTGCGCGACATCGAGCGACTGCGGAAAATTGTCGTGGCAACGCGCGATGGACTGCCACTCCGAATTGGCGACGTGGCGGAAGTTCTAGAGGGTAGCGAACTGCGAACCGGCGCGGCCACGAAAGACGGCAAAGAGGTCGTGCTGGGTACGGCATTCATGCTGATTGGCGAGAACAGCCGAGCAGTTGCACAGCGCACAGTAGAAAAGCTCGCTGAGATCGACGCGACACTTCCCGAGGGAGTCCGCGCGCACGCGGTTTACGACCGCACTCAACTCGTTGATCGCACCATCGCAACCGTGCAGAAGAATCTTCTGGAAGGCGCGTTGCTGGTGATTGCCGTGCTGTTCATGTTGCTAGGCAACCTGCGCGCAGCCCTGATAACCGCAGCGGTCATTCCGCTCGCCATGCTGCTGACGATCACCGGCATGGTGCAAAACCGAATCTCGGCCAACCTGATGAGCTTGGGCGCACTGGATTTCGGCCTGATTGTCGATGGCGCGGTCATCATCGTGGAGAACTGCTTACGCAGGTTCAGCGAACGACAGCACCAGCTCGGTCGGCTGTTGACCCGCGATGAGCGTTTCTCGCTGGTTTCGAGCGCCAGTGCAGAGGTCATCAAGCCTGCCCTGTTCGGATTGTTCATCATCACGGCGGTTTACCTTCCAATATTCGCGCTATCGGGTGTGGAAGGAAAGATGTTCCATCCGATGGCTCTTACCGTCGTGATCGCATTGACTGGTGCGATGGTGTTGTCCCTGACTTTCGTGCCCGCTGCGGTCGCGTTGTTTGTCACCGGCAAGGTTTCCGAGAAGGAAACCAAGGTGATGCGCGGCATCAGCCGCTTCTATGCGCCACTTCTCCAGAAGGCAATCAAGCTGAGAGTCGCCGTCGTCGCGGCGGCGGCAGTGCTGGTGGTGCTATCTGGTTTGCTTGCGACGCGCTTGGGCACCGAGTTCATCCCCAATCTGGATGAAGGTGACATCGCCTTGCACGCGATGCGCATTCCCGGAACGAGTCTGACCCAGGCGATTGGTATGCAGCGCCAGTTGGAGGCGCGGATCAAGGAGTTTCCAGAGGTGGAGGAAGTCGTCGCCAAGATCGGTACTGCTGAGGTTGCGACTGACCCCATGCCGCCTTCGGTGGCTGACACTTTCATCATGCTCAAGGATCGTAGCGAATGGCCCGATCCGCGCAAACCGAGAGCCGTACTGCTTGCCGAACTGGAGAAGGCGGTGAACGCCATTCCCGGCAACAACTACGAGTTCACTCAACCCGTGCAGATGCGCATGAATGAGTTGATCGCAGGTGTCCGTGCCGAGGTGGCGATCAAGGTGTATGGCGATGACATGGAGCAACTGGCCCAAATAGGCTCGAAGATTGAAGCCGTGGCCGAGAGTATCGAGGGGTCTGCCGACGTGGCGCTCGAACAGATTACGGGCCTGCCGCTGATGACGATCACGCCGAACGTGGATGCGCTGTCCCGATACGGCTTGGCGATCGACGACGTACAGCAAACGGTGGCAATCGCCCTTGGCGGTGCCGTCGCCGGCCAGGTGTTTGAGGGCGATCGCCGATTCGATATCGTAGTTCGGCTGCCCGAAGCGCAACGCCAAGACCCGAAGGCACTGGCGACACTGCCCATTCCGGTTCCGGCCGGCGCTGCTGCCGGGCTGGGCCAAGCCGCCTACGTGCCGCTCGGGCAGCTTGCGTCGATCGAAGTGGCGCCCGGCCCCAATCAGATCAGCCGCGAGAACGGTAAACGCCGGATCGTTATCACCAGCAATGTGCGCGGACGCGATCTAGGGTCGTTCGTGGAAGAACTGCGTGAACGCGTAAGCCGTGAAATCACGCTGCCAGAGGGCTATTGGGTCAGCTACGGGGGGACGTTCGAGCAGCTCATTTCGGCAAGCCAGCGCCTGTCCGTCGTCGTGCCCGCCGTGTTGGTTCTGATCTTCGGCCTTCTGTTTATGGCCTTTGGTTCAGGCCGGGACGCCGCCATCGTCTTTAGTGGTGTGCCTTTGGCGCTGACCGGCGGCGTGGCTGCATTGTGGCTGCGCGACATTCCGCTTTCGATCTCAGCAGGGGTCGGCTTCATTGCCCTATCCGGTGTGGCGGTGCTCAACGGCCTGGTGATGGTGAGCTTCATCCGCAAGCTGCACCACGACGGAGCGCCGATTCAGGATGCCATTGTGAATGGCGCGATGACGCGGCTACGCCCGGTGCTGATGACCGCGCTGGTTGCAAGCCTTGGCTTTGTACCGATGGCAATCAATGTCGGCACCGGCGCGGAAGTGCAGCGACCGCTCGCAACTGTCGTCATCGGCGGCATTGTTTCCTCGACGCTGCTGACGCTACTGGTACTGCCGGCCTTGTATCGCCTGATTCATCGGCGTGCCGACCGCCAGGACACCACGCCAGCGTGAGAACGCTGATTCTTACCACCTGATCGCAGGATTGCGGCGATTGAAAATCAATTGCCGCTCTCGATCAAACGATTTGCGGAGTTTATTCAAGGTATGAGATTCATGCACGAAAGACTGTCTGGAGTATTGCCGAGTCCTAAGGAAGGTCTGAAGTAG
>NZ_JACBXH010000012.1:0-99510 GCF_041381355.1 Pseudomonas sp. LM13 | reverse complement strand
TTTTTTAATGCCGCAGGATCAGCCGCGGAATTCGGCACGACCGTTGTACGGTGCCTTGCCGGCCAGCTGCTCTTCGATACGCAGCAGCTGGTTGTACTTCGACACGCGGTCGGAGCGGCACAGCGAACCGGTCTTGATCTGACCAGCGGCAGTGCCGACGGCCAGGTCGGCGATGGTGCTGTCTTCGGTCTCGCCGGAACGGTGCGAGATCACAGCAGTGTAACCGGCCGCCTTGGCCATCTGAATGGCTTCCAGGGTTTCGGTCAGCGAGCCAATCTGGTTGAACTTGATCAGGATCGAGTTGCCGATTTTCTCGTCGATGCCGCGCTTGAGGATCTTGGTGTTGGTCACGAACAGGTCGTCACCGACCAGCTGAACCTTCTCGCCGATCTTGTCGGTCAGCGACTTCCAGCCTGCCCAGTCGGACTCGTCCATGCCGTCTTCGATGGAGATGATCGGGTAGCGCTGGGTCAGGCCCGCCAGGTAATCGGCGAAGCCCTCGGCGTCGAACACCTTGCCTTCACCGGCCAGGTCGTATTTGCCGTCCTTGTAGAACTCGCTGGAAGCGCAGTCCAGGGCCAGGGTCACGTCACTGCCCAGCTTGTAGCCGGCCTTCTCGACCGCCTCGGCGATGGCACCCAGCGCATCCTCGTTGGAGGCCAGGTTCGGCGCGAAACCGCCCTCGTCGCCCACTGCGGTGTTCAGGCCACGAGCCTTCAGCACGGCTTTCAGGTGATGGAAGATCTCGGCACCCATGCGCAGCGCGTCGGCGAAGGTCTTGGCTCCGACCGGCTGGACCATGAACTCCTGGATGTCGACGTTGTTGTCTGCGTGTTCGCCGCCGTTGATGATGTTCATCATCGGCACCGGCATCGAATACTGGCCAGGGGTGCCATTGAGGTCGGCGATGTGCGCATACAGCGGCACGCCCTTGGCTTGGGCAGCGGCCTTGGCAGCCGCCAGGGACACGGCGAGGATCGCGTTGGCGCCGAGCTTGGCCTTGTTCTCGGTACCGTCGAGCTCGATCATCGCCTGATCCAGGGCCTTCTGATCGGCCGGATCCTTGCCCAGCAGCAGATCGCGAATCGGCCCGTTGACGTTGCCCACGGCCTTCAGCACGCCCTTACCCAGGTAACGGCTCTTGTCGCCATCGCGCAGTTCCAGAGCCTCGCGCGAACCGGTGGATGCACCGGACGGCGCGCAGGCGCTGCCGATGATGCCGTTATCGAGGATCACATCGGCTTCCACGGTGGGGTTGCCACGGGAGTCGAGAACTTCACGCCCCTTGATGTCGACGATCTTTGCCATTGTTGTTAACACTCCATAGATAGCTGCAAGGCTTCAAGCAGTTTCGATTGGCGGGAAATTCTTGACCAGATCATCCAGCTGCTTGAGCTGGGTGAGGAAAGCTTCGAGCTTGTTCAGACGCAGCGCGCACGGACCGTCGCACTTGGCATTCTCCGGCTCCGGATGCGCCTCCAGAAACAGCCCGGCCAGCCCCTGGGACAGGCCGGCCTTGGCCAGGTCGGTGACCTGGGCACGACGCCCACCAGCCGAGTCGGCGCGACCGCCCGGCATCTGCAGGGCATGGGTGACGTCGAAGAACACCGGGTACTCGAACTGCTTCATGATGCCGAAGCCGAGCATGTCGACGACCAGATTGTTGTAGCCGAAGGACGAGCCGCGCTCGCAGAGGATCAGTTGGTCATTACCAGCCTCCTCGCACTTCTTCAGGATGTGCTTCATCTCCTGCGGTGCGAGAAATTGCGCTTTCTTGATGTTGATCACCGCACCGGTCTTGGCCATCGCCACCACCAGGTCGGTCTGCCGCGAGAGGAAGGCCGGCAGCTGGATGATGTCACAGACATCTGCCACCGGCTGCGCCTGCCACGGCTCGTGTACGTCGGTGATGACCGGCACGCCAAAAGTCTTCTTCACTTCCTCGAAGATCTTCATCCCCTCTTCCAGACCGGGGCCGCGGAACGAAGTGATCGATGAGCGGTTGGCCTTGTCGAAGCTCGCCTTGAACACGTACGGAATGCCGAGCTTCTCGGTTACCCGCACGTATTCCTCACAGGCCTGCATGGCCAGGTCCCGCGACTCGAGGACGTTGATGCCGCCGAACAGCACGAACGGCTTGTCGTTGGCGATCTCGATGTTGCCTACGCGAATGGTCTTCTGACTCATGCCTTCTTCGCCTTGTATTCCAACGCTGCGTTGACGAAACCGCTGAACAGCGGATGACCGTCGCGCGGCGTGGAGGTGAACTCAGGGTGGAACTGGCAAGCGACGAACCAGGGATGATCCGGAGCCTCGACCACTTCCACCAGCGCACCGTCTCCGGAGCGCCCGGTAATCTTCAGTCCGGCTGCCTGCAGTTGCGGCAGCAGGTTGTTGTTCACTTCATAGCGATGACGATGACGCTCGACGATGCGCTCCTGGCCATAGCATTCGAACACCTTCGAGCCCGGCTCCAGACCACATTCCTGCGCACCGAGGCGCATGGTGCCGCCGAGGTCGGAGCTATCGCTGCGGGTCTCCACCGCACCGCTGGCATCTTCCCACTCGGTGATCAGACCGACGACCGGGTGACCGCTGTCCTTGTCGAACTCGGTGGAGTTGGCATCGGTCCAGCCCAGCACATCGCGAGCGAACTCGATGACCGCCACCTGCATGCCCAGGCAGATACCCAGGTATGGGATCTTGTTCTCGCGGGCATAGCGCACGGTGGCGATCTTGCCTTCCACGCCGCGCAGGCCGAAACCGCCCGGCACCAGAATGGCATCGACGCCTTCGAGCAGGCCGGTGCCCTGGTTCTCGATGTCTTCGGAGTCGATGTAACGCAGGTTCACTTTGGTCCGACTCTGAATGCCAGCGTGGCTCATCGCCTCGATCAGAGATTTGTAGGCATCCAGAAGTTCCATGTACTTGCCGACCATGGCGATGGTGACTTCCTTCTCCGGATGCAGCTTGGCATCGACGACACGATCCCATTCGGAGAGATCGGCGCCACGGCATTCGAGACCGAAACGCTCGACGACATAGTCATCGAGACCCTGAGCATGCAGGATGCCCGGGATCTTGTAGATGGTGTCGGCGTCCGGCAAGCTGATCACCGCGCGCTCTTCGACGTTGGTGAACAGCGCGATCTTGCGCCGCGAAGACACGTCGATGGCGCGATCCGAACGGCAGACCAGTACGTCAGGCTGCAGGCCGATGGAGCGCAGCTCCTTCACCGAATGCTGGGTCGGCTTGGTCTTGGTCTCGCCGGCGGTGGCGATGTAAGGCACCAGCGTCAGGTGCATCAGCATGGCGCGCTTGGCGCCGACTTCGACACGCAACTGGCGGATGGCCTCGAGGAAGGGTTGCGACTCGATGTCGCCCACGGTACCGCCGACCTCCACCAGCGCCACGTCGGCGTCGCCGGCACCCTTGATGATGCGACGCTTGATCTCGTCGGTGATGTGCGGGATGACCTGGATGGTTGCGCCCAGGTAGTCGCCCCGGCGCTCACGGCGCAGCACGTCCTCGTAGACGCGACCAGTGGTGAAGTTGTTGTTCTGGGTCATGCGGGTGCGGATGAACCGCTCGTAGTGGCCCAGGTCGAGGTCGGTCTCGGCGCCGTCATGGGTGACGAACACCTCGCCGTGCTGGAACGGGCTCATGGTGCCCGGATCGACGTTGATGTAAGGGTCCAGCTTGAGCATCGTGACCTTCAGGCCCCGCGCCTCCAGGATGGCCGCCAATGAAGCCGAGGCGATGCCTTTCCCCAATGAAGAAACAACACCACCCGTGACGAAGATGTAGCGCGTCATGAAAAACCCTAGAAGTCTGCGTTAAGCGGCCGGCGCCGCCGGGGGAAAGCGAAGGTGCCATTGCGCGGATCGGCAATAGCGCAACTGCCGCGGATTCGAAGAAACCGCAGAAGCTGTATTGAGACGGGAGCGTAGTCTACCGGAAAGGCCCTATCAGCTCAAACCACTTAGCAGCCCGGCGCGCACCAATTCAGGGCGCACCGGCCAGCGCTCAGTTGCGGAAGGTTGGCCACGGCGACCAGTTGCTCATCGCAATACAGCAAGGGCAATCGGCCACGGGCAAACGCAGGAACCCCGGCTTCATTCAGCAGGCGCTTGAGGTCTCGCCGGCCGCGACCGGACACATCCATCACTTCACCACCCTTACGATAGCGAATCTGCAGCCTGCCAGTGGGCGGCATCCCGTCCAGCCGAAGCGAGCCATTGCCGGGAAGCTGCAGCTCGACGGAGGGGGCGAGCCAGTCGACCGGCCCGCCAACAGACGCAAGCCAGCCCTCCGGCAGCCACCAGATGCGCTCGCCGCTGCGCTGCAGCTCTCCACCTGCCAGCCGCCAGCGAGGCGTGGCATCCGCCCTGGCGTCACGCAGACACTCCCAACCGGCCCAGTGATTCTCATCCGGCGCCAGGGTCAGCCCTGCCAACCAATGGCGCAGCGCATTGCGCTGCCGCGCCGGCGTCAGCTCGCGCAACGGCGCAAGGGCAAGACTCGGCAGATTCAGCCAGTCGAAATCAATGTCGGCTTGGGCAACCGCGAGATCCTGCTGCGCCAGGTCATCGAGCAGCTGCTGCGCATCAGCCATATGCGCTGCCGTGCGTGCCAGGCTGGATGAAACCTGAGGCCAGCGCTGCTGCAGCAGAGGCAGGACCTGCCGACGCAGAAAATTGCGTGAATATTCCAGCTGCTTGTTGCTGGGATCCTCGACCCACGCCAAGCCGTTGGCACGTGCATAACCTTCGAGTTCGGCCCGCGACACGTCCAGCAACGGCCGAACCAGCTGGCCGCTTGCCAAGGCGCGCGCGACCGGCATCGCTGCCAGCCCCCGTACACCAGCTCCGCGCAGCAGCCGGAACAGCAGCGTCTCGGCCTGGTCATCACGGTGCTGGCCGGTCAGCAGCAGCTCATCTTCGCCCAGGCGCGCAGCGAACGCCTGATAGCGCGCATCGCGTGCAGCCCGCTCCAGACTGGCGCCTGGAACAATTTGCACGCGCACAATCTCCAGCGCGACGCCAAGCCGGTCGCAGACTTGCTGGCAGTGTGCTGGCCAGTCGTCAGCGGCGACCTGCAGGCCATGGTGCACATGAATTGCGCGAATCGGAGGCAGCGCACGACGTTCCGCCAGCCGCACCAGCGCGTGCAACAGAACAGTGGAATCAAGACCGCCGGAGAACGCCACCCACCACGCCGATGAGCCGCGCCACGGAGCAAGACGGGAAAGGAGGAGGGAATCGAGGGACATGCGGGCGCTTCGAAAATCGAGAATGCCGGCAAGCATAAGGCTCAGGAGCGAAAGCCGCGAGCGAAGGCCCGACAGCGAATCCTGGCGTGCCTCGCTCAGAGAGGCGAAGCACGCACACGGATGACTCAGGCGATACCGTAGCTCATCAGACGCTCATAGCGACGCGCCAGCAGCGCATCGGTGTCCAGCGACTTGAGCATGTGCAGCTGGCTGTTGAGCTGCTCGCGCATGGCCGCGGCCATGACGGCCGGGTTGCGATGGGCGCCGCCCAGCGGCTCGGGGATCACCTTGTCGACGATGCCCAGATCCTTCAGGCGCTCGGCGGTGACACCCATGGCCTCGGCGGCTTCCGGCGCCTTCTCGGCGGTACGCCAGAGAATCGAGGCGCAGCCTTCCGGGGAGATTACCGCGTAGGTGGAATACTGCAGCATGT
Organism: Pseudomonas sp. LM13; assembly: GCF_041381355.1. Classification (NCBI taxonomy): domain Bacteria; kingdom Pseudomonadati; phylum Pseudomonadota; class Gammaproteobacteria; order Pseudomonadales; family Pseudomonadaceae; genus Pseudomonas; species Pseudomonas sp. LM13. The sequence goes on along the minus strand of NZ_JACBXH010000012.1, from coordinate 93,805 downwards.
TCAACTGGTCGCAGACGCCGATCGCCAGAGCACCGCCGGAACCACCCTCGCCGATCACGGTGGCAATGATCGGAGTCTTCAGCCGCGCCATCACGCGGAGGTTCCAGGCGATGGCCTCGCTCTGGTTGCGCTCTTCGGCATCGATCCCAGGATAGGCGCCCGGGGTATCAATGAAGGTCAGGATCGGCATCTTGAAGCGCTCGGCCATTTCCATCAGACGGCAGGCCTTGCGATAGCCCTCCGGACGCGGCATACCGAAGTTACGACGCACCTTCTCGCGTACTTCACGGCCTTTCTGATGACCGATGATCATCACCGGCTGGCCGTCCAGACGCGCCGTACCACCAACAATGGCCGCGTCGTCGGAGAAATGGCGGTCACCGTGCAGTTCTTCAAACTCGGTGAACAGGTGATTGATGTAATCGAGGGTATAGGGCCGCTGCGGGTGGCGAGCCAGACGGGCGATCTGCCAGCTGGTCAGATTGCCGAAGATGCTTTCGGTGAGCGACTCGCTCTTGTCCTGCAGGCGGGCAATCTCATCGCCGATGTTCAGCGAGTTGTCGTTACCAACCAGGCGCAATTCTTCGATCTTGGCTTGCAGGTCGGCGATCGGCTGTTCGAAATCCAGGAAGTTCGGGTTCATAGGCATCCGTCATGCGTCGACGGCCAGGCGGCCGGGAGGCTGTTCCGTTTTTTGCGCCTTACCTTACGGGAGCGGCGCATTCAGGTCGAACAAAAATTGTTCTGAAACCATGACCCGGTCAGCACCGGGCCGTTCAGGCCTGACTCGGAAAGCACATGTCGATGAACTTTCCGGGCCTGGCCCTCTATCGGTATTGCAGGAAGACGTTGTCGCGTCCGAACTGGTCACGCAATGCCTGAATCAAGTTGTCCGCCGGATCGATTCGCCAGTCCTCGCCGAACTGCAGCAGCGCCCGCGCATCGCGACCGGTGTACTCCAGCGTGATCGGGCAGGCACCGCGATGGCGGCCGCAAACCTCGGCCAGCCAGCGCATGCGTTCGCCCTTGAGCGCCTCGCCGGCGACCTTGACCCGCAGACTCTCGGCCAGCCCGGTACGCGCTTCCTCCAGACTCATCACACGCTTGGCGCGCAGGCGCAGGCCGCCGGAAAAGTCGTCGTTGCTCACCTCGCCTTCGACCACCACCAGGGCATCGGTCTGCAGCAAGGCCTGCGCCGTGTTGAACGCCTCGGCGAACAGCGAAGCCTCGATACGCCCCGAGCGGTCATCCAGGGTGATGAAGCCCATCTTGTCGCCTTTCTTGTTCTTCATGACCCGCAGGTTGACGATGAGGCCGGCAATGGTCTGTTCTCCGCGCGCCGGGCGCAGGTCGACGATGCGCTGACGAGCGAAACGACGCACTTCCCCCTCGTATTCATCGATCGGGTGGCCGGTGAGATAGAGACCGAGGGTGTCCTTTTCGCCTTTCAGACGCTCCTTCAGCGAAAGCTCGCGCGCCTTTCGGTGATTGGCGTAGACGTCGGCCTCCGGCTCGGCGAACAGGCCGCCGAACAGATCCATGTGGCCGCTCTCGGCGCTGCGTGCGGTCTGTTCGGCGGCCTGTACCGCCTCTTCCATCGCCGCCAGCAGCACTGCGCGGTTGCGGTCGATGTTGGCCTGGTAGGCCTTGGCCTCCTCGAAGAAATACGGTCCGAGGCGATCCAGCGCACCGGAGCGGATCAGTGCTTCCAGGGTGCGCTTGTTGATGCGTTTGAGGTCGATGCGCGCGCAGAAATCGAACAGATCCTTGAACGGGCCTCCCGCGGCGCGGCATTCGGCGATGGCCTCGACAGGCCCCTCGCCCACACCCTTGACCGCGCCCAGGCCATAGACGATGCGGCCGTCGTCATTGACGGTGAACTTGAACTCGGAGACGTTAACGTCGGGCGGATCGATGCGCAGCTTCATGCTGCGGCATTCCTCGATGAGGATCACCACCTTGTCGGTGTTGTGCATATCCGCCGAGAGCACGGCTGCCATGAACGGCGACGGGTGATGTGCCTTGAGCCAGGCCGTCTGGTAGGACACCAGGCCGTAGGCGGCTGAGTGCGATTTGTTGAAGCCGTAGCCGGCGAACTTTTCCACCAGGTCGAAGATGTTGCCCGCCAGGTCCGCATCGATCCCATTATTGGCGCAACCTTCGATGAAGCCGCCGCGCTGCTTGGCCATCTCCTCGGGCTTCTTCTTACCCATGGCGCGGCGCAACATGTCGGCGCCACCGAGGGTGTAGCCGGCCATCACCTGGGCGATCTGCATCACCTGTTCCTGGTACAGGATGATGCCGTAGGTGGGCTTGAGCACCGGCTCCAGCCCCGCGTACTGGTAGTCCGGGTGCGGATATGAGACTTCGGCACGCCCATGCTTGCGGTTGATGAAGTCATCCACCATGCCCGACTGCAACGGGCCGGGGCGGAACAGGGCCACCAGTGCGATGAGATCTTCCAGGCAGTCCGGCTTGAGCTTCTTGATCAGCTCCTTCATGCCGCGCGATTCGAGCTGGAACACCGCTGTGGTCTCGGCCTTCTGCAGCAGCTGGTAGGTCGGCTTGTCGTCCAGCGGAATGAAGTCGATGTTGACCGGCTCCAGGCCCTTCTTGGACTGCTCGCGGTTGATGGTTTCCAGCGCCCACTTGATGATGGTCAGCGTGCGCAGGCCGAGGAAGTCGAACTTCACCAGGCCGGCCTGCTCGACGTCGTCCTTGTCGAACTGAGTCACCAGGCCGCCGCCTTCCTCGTCACAGGCGATCGGCGCGAAGTCGGTGAGCTTGGTCGGCGCGATCACCACACCGCCGGCGTGCTTGCCGGTACCGCGGGTGATGCCTTCGAGCTTGAGCGCCATATCCCAGATTTCGCGGGCGTCCTCGTCGACGGCGAGGAAGTCGCGCAGCGGCTCCTCCATCTCATAGGCCTTCTCGAGGGTCATGCCCACCTCGAAAGGGATCATCTTCGACAGACGGTCGGCAAGACCATAGGACTTGCCCTGGACCCGCGCCACGTCACGCACCACCGCCTTGGCCGCCATGGTACCGAAGGTGATGATCTGGCTCACCGCATTGCGCCCGTACGCCTCGGCCACGTAATCGATGACCCGGTCGCGGCCGTCCATGCAGAAGTCGACGTCGAAGTCGGGCATGGAAATACGTTCGGGGTTGAGGAAGCGCTCGAACAGCAGGTCGTAGGCCAGCGGATCGAGGTCGGTGATCTTCAGCACGTAGGCCACCAGCGAGCCGGCACCCGAACCGCGGCCCGGGCCGACCGGCACGCCGTTGTTCTTGGCCCACTTGATGAAGTCCATAACGATCAGGAAGTAACCGGGAAAGCCCATCTGAATGATGGTGCCCAGTTCGAACTCGAGGCGGTCGATATAGACCTGCTTCTTCGCCTCGTAGTCCGGCGTGTCCTTGGGCAGCAGGACTTCCAGGCGCTCCTCCAGGCCCTCGAACGAGACCTGACGCAGGTAGTCGTCGATGGTCATGCCTTCGGGTACCGGGAAATTCGGCAGAAAGTAGGTACCCAGCTGCACTTCGATGTTGCAGCGTTTGGCGATCTCGACGGTGTTTTCCAGCGCCTCGGGCAGGTCCGCGAACAGCTCGGCCATCTCCTCGGGCGTCTTCAGGTACTGCTGATCGGAATAGGTGCGCGGGCGACGCGGATCATCCAGGGTACGGCCTTCACCGATGCAGACGCGGGTCTCGTGCGCCTCGAAATCATCCTGCTTGAGAAAGCGCACGTCGTTGGTCGCCACCAGCGGCGCGCCGCTGCGCTCGGCCAGCGCCACGGCCGCATGCAGATGTTCTTCGTCATTGACCCGATTGGTGCGTTGCACTTCCAGGTAGAAGCGATCGGCGAATACCTCGCGCCATTCGGCAAGACGCGACGCCGCCAGCGCTTCGTCGCCATTGAGCAGAGCGTGGCCAATCTCCCCTTCCTTGGCACCGGAAAGCGCAATCAGCCCTTCGGCCGCTTCTTTGACCCACTCGCGCTCGATGATGACCAGATCGTTGCGCTGACCTTCGGTCCAGCCGCGAGAAATCAACTCGGTGAGATTGCGATAACCCTTGGGGTTCATCGCCAGCAGCGTCAGGCGGCTGAGCGGACCATCCTCGTCGCAGCCGGCCAGCCAGATATCGGCGCCACAGATCGGTTTGATTCCGGCACCCTGGGCCGTCTTGTAGAACTTCACCAGCGAGCACATGTTGCTCATGTCGGTCACCGCCACCGCCGGCATTCCGCTCGCCGCCACCGCCTTGATCAGCGGCTTGACGCGTACCAGGCCATCGACCAGCGAGTACTCGGTATGCAGACGGAGATGGACGAAGGAAGCAGGCATGTACAGACCTTGAGCTGGCAGAACGACAAGCGCGGGATTGTACCGGAAAGCAATCGTCCGCTGGCGAACGTACCGACCGCCAGAGCCATCGCAAACCGTGACCGCAGAAGCGCATGAAGGCAGAGCGGAACCTCTGCCCGTGGCAGCCGGTGGCCCTAGACCAGCAGGACGCTGGTCGGAACCTCTACCTCGCTGCTCACCTGTTCGAGCATCGCGCGGACGGGTGCAAACGAGCGACGGTGAATGGGCGTTGGCCCGAGACGACGCAGCGCTTCAAGGTGGCTCGGCGTCGGGTAGCCCTTGTGGCCGGCCAGCCCATAGCCCGGATAGCACAGATCCAGCGCCTGCATTTCGCGGTCGCGGCTGACCTTGGCCAGGATGGACGCGGCCGCGATGGCCGGAACCTGTGCGTCACCCTGGATCACCGGCGCGCTGGGCACGGCCAGCTTAGGGCAGCGATTGCCGTCGATCAGCGCCAGCCGCGGTGTGACGCTCAGTCCTTCGACCGCACGCTGCATGGCCAGCATGGTGGCATGCAGGATATTGAGCTGGTCGATCTCCTCCACCTCGGCGCGTGCGATGCACCAGGCGACCGCTTTCTCCCGAATTTCGTCGAACAAGGCCTCTCGGCGAGCCTCGGTCAGCTTCTTCGAGTCATTCAGCCCTTCGATCGGCCGTGCCGGATCGAGGATCACGGCCGCCGTCACCACAGGACCACACAGCGGCCCACGGCCCACCTCGTCGACACCGGCAACCAGCTCTTCCACGAGATTGAAATCGAGCCCGAACTGCATCAGCGTGCTTCCACCAACCGCAGAACCGCATCGGCGGCCTGACCCGAGGCGTCACAGCGCAGCGTGCGATGGATGCTGTCGAATCCCTCCGTCTGCACTTCGCCATCATCCAGCAGGGGCGACAACGCCTGGGCCAGCGCCTCCGGTGTCGCCGCATCCTGCAGCAGCTCCGGCACCAGCAGGCGCTGCGCCAGTAGATTGGGCAATGCGACGTAAGGGCTTTTCACCAATCGGCGCAAGATGCGATAGGTCATCGGCGCCACGCTGTAGGCCACCACCATGGGCCGCTTGAATAGCAACGCCTCGAGCGTGGCGGTACCGGAGGCGATCAGCACCGCATTGCAGGCGGCCAGCGCCTCGTGGGATCGGCCGTCGAGCAGCGTCAGCGGCAAGTCGCGGGCTGCCAGCATCTGTTCCAGCTGCAGCCGGCGCTCCGGGCTGGCGCAGGGCATGACGAAACGAATGCCGGGACGCATGGCGCGCAACCGCTCGGCAGCGCTAAGGAACAGTTCGCCCAGACGGGATACCTCACCACCGCGGCTGCCCGGCATCAGCGCGACGATCATGCCCTGCTGCGGCAAACCGAGCGCCTCCCGTGCGGCTGCGCGGTCGGCACAAAGCGGAATGGTATCGGCCAACGGATGGCCGACGAAGCGCACCGGCACCTGATGCTCGTCGTAAAACCTGGCCTCGAAGGGGAACAGCGTCAGCATCAGATCGCAGGCTTCGCGAATCTTCAACACTCGCTTCTGCCGCCATGCCCAGACCGACGGGCTGACGTAGTGGACCGTCTTGATCCCGGCTCGACGCAGCTTGAGCTCGAGCCCCAGATTGAAATCCGGGGCGTCGATGCCGATGAATACATCTGGCCGCTGCGCGATCAAAGTGCTCACCAGACGCTTGCGGCGCGCAAGGAGTTCCGGCAGTCGGCCAAGCACTTCGACGAGCCCCATCACCGCCAGCCGTTCCAGCGGAAAGTAGGACCGCAGCCCTTCGGCCTGCATGCGTGGTCCACCTACGCCGATGAACTCGACATTGGCATGTTGCGCCTTCAGCGCCTGCATCAGGCCCGCGCCGAGAATGTCACCAGATGATTCCCCGGCAACCAGCGCGACCCTGAGCGGTTTGCTCATTTCAGCGGGTGATGCCACGAGTCGAAGCCTGGATCGAGTCGCGGAAAATCGCGACCTCGGGGAATGCCGCTGCACTCTCGGCCAGTTCGCTGAGCGCTGCCTCGACCGTCAAGCCTTTGCGGTAGACGACTTTGTACGCATTGCGCAAGGCATGCACGGCTTCGGCGCTGAAGCCGCGACGACGCATGCCCTCGAAGTTCATGCTGCGCGCCTCGGCCGGATTTCCGAACACGGTGACGAATGCCGGCACATCCTTGCCAATCGCCGTCCCCATACCGGAAAAACTGTGCGCACCGATATGGCAGAACTGATGTACCAGGGTGTAGCCGGAAAGAATCGCCCAATCCCCAACGTGCACGTGCCCGGCCAGCGCGGTGTTGTTGACCAGGATGCAATGATTGGCGATGACGCTGTCGTGGCCGATGTGCGCATAGGCCATGATCAGGTTGTGATCACCGATGGTGGTTTCGGAACGATCCTGCACGGTGCCGCGATGGATGGTGACACCCTCGCGAATCACGTTGTTATCGCCGATCACCAACCGCGTCGGTTCGCCCTTGTATTTGAGATCAGGAGTGTCTTCGCCGACCGAGGAGAACTGATAGATGCGATTGTTGCGACCGATGCGGGTCGGTCCCTTGATGACCACGTGCGACGCGATCACCGTACCCTCGCCAATTTCGACATCCGGGCCGATGATCGACCAGGGCCCTACCTGGACGTCATCCGCCAGCCGAGCCGCGGGATCGATAATGGCGCGAGGGTCGATCAAACTCATATTTTCTGTTCCGCGCAGATGATTTCAGCCGAGCAGACCGGCTTGCCATCGACGGTAGCGCGACAATCGAACTTCCAGATGCCGCGCTTGTTGCTCAGGAAGGCCGCCTCGAGAACCAGTTGATCGCCTGGACGAACCGGCTGGCGGAAACGCAGCTTGTCAGAACCGACGAAATAGTAAAGCGTGCCATCGGATGGCTTGACGCCCATCATCTTGAACCCCAACAAGCCAGCCGCCTGGGCCATCGCCTCGATGATCAGCACGCCCGGCATGATCGGATGTTGCGGGAAGTGACCGTTGAAGAACGGCTCGTTGATGGTGACGTTCTTGTAGGCGCGAACGCGCTTGGCCTCGATATCCATCTCCGTCACCCGGTCCACCAGCAGGAAGGGGTAACGGTGAGGCAAATATTCGCGAATCTCGTTGATGTCCATCATGTCAGGAAAGCGCCTGTAAGAAAGTAAAGGGCCGCCTGCGCCGAAAGCTCGCGCCAGCATTCACAGACAGCACCCCGAAAAAAACCGGATCAGACGGTAAGCTCAGGCATCAGAAGTCGGATTCAGATCCTGAGTCACGGCTGCCAGGCTTTTCTCCAGCTGCTGCAGCCGACGAGCCATGTCGTCCAGCTGACGAATACGCGCGGCACTCTTTCTCCAATCGGCCGCGCTTTGCATCGCAGTGCCCGATGAATAGCTGCCGGGCTCGGTGATTGAACGAGTGACCATCGTCATACCCGTGACGAACACGTTGTCGCAAACCTCGATGTGGCCGACCATGCCGACGCCACCGGCGATCATGCAGTTGCGCCCGATCTTGGTGCTGCCTGAAATCCCCGCACAACCCGCCATGGCGGTGTTATCACCAACCTGCACGTTGTGCGCGATCATGATCTGGTTGTCGAGCTTTACGCCGTTGCCAATCAGGGTATCGGAGAGCGCACCGCGGTCGATCGTGGTGTTGGAACCGATCTCGACGTCATCCCCAATACGCACGCCGCCGATCTGAGCGATCTTCTGCCAGGCACCTTTTTCCTTGGCGAAACCGAATCCCTCGCCACCGATCACCGCACCCGATTGAATGACGACACGCTTGCCGATCAGAACGTCGTGGTACAGCGTGACCCGCGGCGCAAGGCGTCCACCCTCGCCAATGCGGCAGCGTGCGCCGATGAATGACTGCGCACCGATCACCACATCCTTTTCGATGACCGCGCCGGATTCGATCACCACATAAGCGCCGACGCTGGCAGACGCATCGACATCTGCATCATCGGCCACTATTGCCGTGGGATGGATCCCAGCGCGGACAGCCGGACGCGTCTCGAACAGATGGGAAGCACGTGCGTAGGCAAGATAGGGGTCACTGACGACGATCGCCGAACCACCGAAACTCCCGGCATCCTCGGCTGACAGCAATACCGCTGCGGCGCGGCTGGTCGACAGATACTTGCGGTACTGGGCATTGGCGAGGAAGCTCAGCTGCGTTGGGCCCGCCTCCTGCAGCGTCGCCAAGCCATCGATGACCTGCGCAGCGTCGCCGCGCAGACTGCCACCCAACACCTCGGCCAGCTGACCGAGCGCGAAAACTGCACCGGCCATATCAGCGCAGCTGATTCATGCGCTCGATGACCTGGCGGGTGATATCGAACTGCGGTTTGACATCCACCACGGCACCGCGCTCGAACACGAGATCGTAATTGCCCTTTTTGATCACCTCTTCGACAGCCTGGTCCAGCTTCGGCTTGAGCTGCTTGAGCATGTCGCGGTCAGCCACGGCCTTGGCCTCGTTCAGCTCCTTGGACTGGAACTGAAAGTCACGAGCCTTCTGCTTGAATTCGAGTTCCAGGCGCTCGCGCTCGGCCTGCTGCATCTTGTCGCCATCCTTGACCAGACGGTCCTGGATACGCTTGGCATCGCTTTCGAGCGACTTGAGTTTGCTCAGCTGGGGGCCGAACTTCTTCTCGGCATCGACCGCATAGCGCTTGGCCGCGTCGGACTCGAGCAGTGCCATCTGATAGTTCATGACGGCAATCTTCATTTCGGCAAACGCGGGAGTCGCTACCAGCGCGGCAACGACGAGAAACAATTGAGTCAACTTACGCACGGTAAACACCACTCCTGAAAGAAAGCACTGAAGCATGGCGCCCCAATGTTAGAACGTTTGTCCCAGCGAGAACTGGAATACCTGGGTGTCGGCCTCGTCCGGCTTGACCACCGGCATCGCCAGACTGAAGCTCAGCGGGCCCATGGCGGTGATCCAGGTCAGCCCGACACCCACCGAACTGGCCATGTCGCCGAAGTCGATGTCGGTGCAGTTCTTCGATTCCGAAGGACAATTGGTGTTGTAGACGTTACCCACATCCCAGAACACGGAAGTACGCAGCGAACGCTGATCCTTGACGAACGGCATCGGGAACAGCACTTCAAGACCACCCTGAATCAACACGTTACCACCGAACGGCAACGGGTCCTGGTCCGGGTCGGCAATGGTGCCAGGCCGCGAACCGTCGCTCGGAGTACTGCGCGGGCCAAGACGGCTATCTTTGAAACCTCGGACGGAATTGAAACCACCCGCGTAATAATGCTCGTAGAACGGCAGGCTTGAGGTCGAGCCATAGGCATCACCGTACCCGAGGCGGGTATGCATGCGCAGGGTATAGTCCTTGGTCATCGGCACGAACAGCTGGCCGTTGTAGTCGAGCTTATAGAACGACAGATCGCTTCCAGGGATGGTCGTTTCAAAAACCAGGCTCTGCGAGTGACCACGTGTCGCCAGCACGCCGCGATTGAGGGTCGATTCCGACCAGCCGGCCGATGCCTTGAAGTTGAGGAAGCTATCGCCCTCCTCTTCCATGAACGTGAAGATCTCGTCCACCGTATAACGACCGGTGTCCAGATCATCCTGCTGCAATGTAAGGCCGAAGGACAGGCGCGATGTCTCGCTGATCGGATAGCCGATATTGATACCGCCACCCAGGCTGTCCACCGAATAGCTGGATACGTCGTAGGCCAGCTTATCGTAGTCGGTGGTGCGGTAGAAAGCGTTGTAGCCCAGGCTGACGCCGTCTTCGGTCCAGTAGGGGTCGACGAAGCCGAAGTTGTAGCGCGTCTGGTATTCGCTGCGGTTGAGGCCGATGCTGACGCGGTTGCCGGTACCCAGGAAGTTGTTCTGGCTGATCGAGCCACCGAGGATCAGGCCGGCGTTCTGGGCGAAGCCGATGCTCGCCATGATCGAACCGGACGGCTGCTCCTCGACGCTGTAGTTGACGTCGATCTGGTCGTCGGTGCCCGGCACCTGCGGGGTCTCGACGTTGACTTCCTTGAAGAAGCCCAGGCGTTCCAGGCGGACCTTGGACTGGTCGATCAGGTAGGTCGAGGCCCAGCCGCCTTCCATCTGGCGCATTTCGCGGCGCAGCACTTCATCTTCGGTCTTGGTGTTGCCACGGAAGTTGATGCGGTTGACGTAGGCGCGCTTGCCGGGATCGACGACGAAGGTGATCGAGACGGTATTGTCCTCGTCATTGGCTTCGGGAATGCCGTTGACGTTGGCGAAGGTGTAGCCCTCGTTGCCCAGCCGCCGCGTGATCAGTTCGGAAGTGGACGTCATCACCTTACGGGAGAATACCTGCCCTTCCTTTGCCAGCAACAGCGCTTCGATCTCTTCCTGCGGAACCTTGAGATCGCCACTGAGCTTGACGTCGCGCACCGTGTAACGCTCACCCTCGTCGATATTGACCGTCACATAGACGTGCTTCTTGTCCGGCGTGATGGATACCTGGGTCGAGGTGATATCCATGTTGATGTAGCCACGGTCCAGGTAATAGGAGCGCAAGCGTTCCAGATCGCCGGACAGTTTCTCGCGGGCATACTTGTCGTCGTTGCGGAAGAAGGAAAGCCAGTTGGTGGTCTTGAGCTCGAACAGGTCGACCAGATCCTCGTCCGGGAACACCGAGTTGCCAACAACGTTGATGTGCTTGATGGCCGCGACCGAGCCCTCATTGATCTTGATTTTCAGCGCGACGCGATTGCGCGGCTGGGCAACCACTTCGGTTTCGATGGTGGCCGAATAACGCCCCTGGGCGACATATTGGCGCTGCAGTTCGTTGCGCACGCCTTCGAGCGTCGCACGCTGGAAAATCTCGCCCTCGGCCAGCCCTGACTGCTGCAGCCCAGAAAGCAGATCCTCGGTCTTGATCGCCTTGTTGCCCTCGATCTCGATCGCCGAAATAGACGGGCGTTCGACTACGCTGATGACCAGCACGTCGCCGTCACGACCAAGCTGGATATCCTGAAAGAAGCCGGTACGAAAGAGCGCGCGGGTCGCTTCAACGAGGCGGCTGTCGTCTGCAGCCTCACCCACATTCAACGGTAGCGCACCGAAGACGCTGCCGGCAGAAACCCGTTGCAGACCATTGACGCGGATATCGGAGATAGTGAAGGACTCAGCGTGAACTTCGGCGATCATCAATGCGGAGATAACCGCAGGTAGCAGCAGACGTTTCATGAAGTCCTTTCTTATTCAAACCTGATGAATGAACCGGCAATTGGGCACGGCGACACTATGGATTCGGCGTTACAGACGGCCAAGGTCGTTGACCAACGCAAGCAGCATCACGCCAACCACCAGGCTGATGCCGATCTGTACTCCCCATCCCTGCACCCGCTCCGACAATGGACGCCCACGCACCCACTCAACGAGATAGAAGAGCAGATGCCCGCCGTCGAGCACCGGGATAGGCAATAGATTGAGAACCCCCAGACTAATGCTCAGGTAGGCGAGGAAATTGAGGAAATCCCCCAGACCGGACTGGGCAGAAGCGCCCGCCACTTTAGCAATGGTTATCGGGCCGCTCAAGTTTTTTACCGACAGCTCCCCGAACAGCATTTTCTTCAGTGAATCGAGCGTCAGCAGGCTCATGGTCCAGGTGCGTCTGACACCTTCAGCCACCGCTTCGAGCGGACCGAAGCTGACCTCGCGCAACATTTCAGCTGGCCACTCCCCTCCCTCGACGCCAGCTCCAAGATAACCGCGCCGCACTTCGCCCTCGCCGCGGGTGGCCAGTGTTAGCGATACATCCAAGCGCTGCCCTTGCCGCTCGACCTGCAACGAAACGGGCTCGCCAGGCAGAGTCCTTACTGCATCGATGACCTGCTGCCAGTCATCCAGAGGCTGCTGATTCAGGCTGAGCAGACGATCACCGAGACGGATTCCCGCTGCCTGCGCCGGCCCCTCTGGGTCCAGCTGCGCGATCACCGGGACAATCTGCGGCCGCCACGGCCTGATACCGAGCGAGGTGATGGGGTCCGGCTCCTCGACCCCCTTCAACCAGTTCTGCAAGGAAATCTGCAGATGTTTCTCGCTTGAGCCGCCCACATCACGCACCGTAACGTCGAGCTGCCCGCTCTCCCCCAGGCGCCTCACCAGCTGCAGATTGACCTCACCCCAACCGCTAACCGGCTTACCGTTGACCGCAACGATTTCCTGGTCGACGGCCAACCCGGCCTGAGCAGCGAGACTGCCCGGCTCGACCGCGCCGATAACTGGACGAATCTGCTCGCTGCCAAGCATGGCCAGCAGCCAGAAGAACACCAGAGCCAGGAGGAAATTGGCGAGCGGACCTGCGGACACGATGGCAAACCGCTGACGGACGCTCTTTCGGTTAAACGCGCTGTCGAGCAGCGCCGGCGGCACGTCGCCCTCGCGCTCGTCCAGCATCTTGACGTAGCCACCCAGGGGTATCGCAGCGATGACGAACTCGGTGCCCTGACGGTCATGCCAGCGGAACAGCGGGCTGCCAAAGCCGACGGAAAATCGCAGCACCTTTACACCGCAACGACGCGCAACCCAGAAATGCCCAAACTCGTGGAAAGTGACCAACACCCCGAGCGCCACGAGGGTACCAATGATCATGTAAAGCGCGCCCATAACTATCCTCCGGGGGTGGGTCTGGTGCTGATATCACTGCCGGCCGCAGGCCAGCAGACCCCTATCGCCCGTTGCGGTCGAGCCACTGCCCAGCACGTTCCCGTGCACATCTGTCAGCCGCCAACACATCTTCGAGGCAGCCTACGGCCACTGGCGCCTCACGGTTCAATACATCATCGATGATACTCGCGATCTCGGTGAAACGGATGCGTCGATTGAGAAACGCCTCGACCGCCACTTCGTTCGCCGCATTCAGCATCGCGGGCGCGGTACCACCGTTTTCAGCTGACTGACGAGCCAGCTGCAGGCAAGGAAACCGCGAATCGTCCGGCGCCTGGAAGTCGAGCCGACCGATCTGCAGGAGGTCCAATGCCGAGACTCCGGACTCGATCCGCTCCGGCCATGCAAGCGCATGTGCGATCGGGGTACGCATATCGGGATTTCCCAGCTGCGCCAGTACCGAGCCATCGACGTAATCGACCATGGAATGGATGACACTCTGCGGATGAATCACTACCTCGACCTGATTCGGGTGAGCGTCGAACAACCAGCAGGCTTCGATCAGCTCGAGCCCCTTGTTCATCATGCTCGCCGAGTCCACCGATATTTTGCGCCCCATCGACCAGTTGGGGTGGGCACAAGCCTGTTCCGGCGTCACATCGATAAGCCGCTCCGGCGCAAACTCGCGAAAGGGCCCACCGGACGCGGTCAGCAGGATACGTCGCACGCCAACCGAACCGAGCCCTTGGGAATAGGTGGACGGCAGACACTGGAAGATCGCGTTGTGCTCGCTATCGATAGGTAACAGCACGGCCCCACTGTCGCGCAACGCCCGCATGAACAGGGCACCGGACATCACCAGCGCCTCTTTGTTGGCGAGCAGCACCCGCTTACCGGACTGTACTGCGGCCAGCGTTGGCTTCAGGCCCGCGGCACCCACGATGGCGGCCATGACCACGTCCGTCTCGGGATGTGCTGCGACCTCGCTCAGACCGCCTTCGCCGCTCATGACCTGAGTCGTCAGACCATCTTCGCGCAGCTGCTGCTGCAGAACTCCGGCCTGGATCTCGTCAGCAGCCACCGCGAAGCGCGGACGATGGACAAGACAGAGCGCCCTCAGCTCGGCAAGCCGGCTGAAACCGGTGAGTGCGAAGACAGCGTAACGATCCGGGTGACGCGCAATGACATCCAGCGTGCTGAGACCGATCGAACCAGTAGCGCCAAGAACGGTTACCTGTAACGGTCGATTCACAGCGCGCCCCAACCTGCTAGCCACAACAGCACAGCGAACACCGGGATCGCAGCGGTGAGGCTGTCGATACGATCCATCACACCACCGTGCCCCGGCAGCAGCTGGCTGCTGTCCTTGATGCCGGCACTGCGCTTGAACATGCTCTCAGTTAGATCACCGATGACCGATATCGATACCACAAGTGCGGCGCCGAGCAGAGCTAGAACCAGTTCGCGAGCCGTCCAACCGCGATACACACCGACCGCGAGCGTGACGAGCAAGCTGGTCAGCAGCCCGCCAACCAGCCCCTCCCAGCTCTTCCCAGGGCTCACCTTCGGCGCCAGTTTGCGCCTGCCGAAGGCCTTGCCGGAGAAATAGGCGCCGATATCCGCCACCCATACCAGAATCATCACTGCCAGAATCAGCCAATTGCCCAGTTGCCATTGCTTGAGCACCACAAGACCCTGCCAAGACGGCAAAAGCACCGCCAGGCCGATCAGCAGGCTGCCGCCACGGCCACCCCATAGACGACTGCTCTCTGGATAGGTCAGCACCAGATAGGTTGCGACCAGCCACCAGAGCACAGCCAGGGCCAGCATCCAGGGCGCCAACGATGGAAACTGGTAGAGCACGCCAAGCAGCAGTGCCACCAACAGCGCGTATCCGACCCGTAACCCCTGACCGGCAAAACCAGCCAGCCGGGCCCACTCCCACGCCCCCAAGACCACAACGAGGCCGATGAAAAGCGCGAAGGCGAGTCCTTGGAGAAGAAAGAAACCTACGATCGCAACAGGCAGAAGTATCGCTGCGGTGATGATGCGCTGCTTCAGCATTCGACCTTGACCTCGCTTTCGACCTGTTCGCCGGTCTTGCCAAAGCGCCGCTGTCGTGTAGCGAAATCCGCGAGAGCCTTACGCATGGCGACGTGCTTGAAGTCCGGCCAGTAAAGATCGGAGAAATACAGCTCCGCGTAAGCCAGCTGCCACAACAAGAAATTACTGATGCGCCGTTCGCCGCCGGTTCGGATGCAAAGATCCGGCAAAGGCATGTCCCCCGTCGCCAGATAGCTTTGAAACAAGGCCGGGGTGATTTCGGCAGGGTTCAGCCGCCCGGACTGAGCCTCGCTGGCAAGATGCTGAGCCGCCTGCAGGATGTCCCACTGACCACCGTAATTGGCGGCCACCTGGAGCACGAAGCGGTGATTGGCTGCAGTCATTTCCTCGACTTCCAGCATTGCCGCCTGCAGTTCTGGATGGAAACGAGTACGGTCACCGATGATGCGAAGCCGAATGCCGTTCTCGTCAAGCTTGCGCGCCTCGCGACGCAAGGCAGAAAGGAACAGCTCCATCAGCGCGCCAACCTCGTCGGCCGGACGCTGCCAGTTCTCGCTGGAGAAGGCGAACAGTGTCAGCACCTCGACACCGGAATCGGCGCAGACCTCGATCACCGCTCGAACAGCATCGACGCCCGCCTTGTGCCCGGCCACACCAGGCAGCAGGCGCCTCTTCGCCCAGCGGTTGTTGCCATCCATGATGATCGCTACGTGACGGGGAATTTTCCGCCCGGCAATCTGCCTGACCTTTTCCATGAACAACTCTACTTGCGCTAGAACACGCTGCAAACAAAAGACAAAGCTGCCAGCAACAGCTTCCAGGCACCGCTGCCGCCGTCCACAGCGACCGAAGTCGACTGCGGCCACGGCGGCAACTATCCAATAGCGGTCAAACAGCCATCAGATCGCTTTCTTTGGCCTCGAGGGCCTTGTCGATCTCAGCGACGTACTTGTCGGTAAGCTTCTGGACGTCATCCTGGCCACGGCGTTCCTCGTCCTCGCTGATTTCCTTTTCCTTGACCAGATCTTTCAGCTGGGCGATGGCATCGCGACGGATGTTGCGAACCGCAACACGAGCATTCTCGGCTTCGGCCCGCGCCTGCTTGGTGTAGCCCCTGCGCGTCTCTTCGGTCAGCGCCGGCATCGGCACACGGATCGTGGTACCCGCGGTAGCCGGATTGAGGCCCAGATCGGAGGTCATGATGGCCTTTTCGACGGCCTGGATCATGCTCTTGTCAAACACAGTAAGCGCCAGCGTGCGGGAATCCTCGGCCACAACGTTGGCCACCTGGCGCAACGGCGTATCGGCGCCGTAATAGGAAACCATGACGCTATCAAGGATGCTGGGATGAGCCCTACCGGTGCGAATCTTGGCAAAGGCGTGATCCAGCGATTCCAGGGTTTTCTTCATGCGCTCCTGCGCGTCTTGCTTGATCTCGTTGATCATTCGTTCGATTCCTCGATCAGTGTTCCTTCGGCGCCACCCAGCACAATATTGAGCAGGGCGCCGGGCTTGTTCATGTTGAACACACGCAGCGGCATGTTGTGATCGCGGCACAGGCAGATGGCGGTCAGATCCATTACCCCGAGCTTGCGATCGAGCACTTCATCGTACGTGAGCTCGGCGAACTTCTCGGCGTTCGGATCCTTGAAGGGATCAGCCGTATAGACGCCGTCAACCTTGGTGGCCTTGAGCACGACATCCGCCTGGATTTCGATCGCGCGCAGGCAGGCCGCCGAATCAGTGGTGAAGAACGGGTTGCCGGTTCCGGCAGAGAAGATCACCACTTCGCCGCTCTTGAGATGACGCATGGCCTTGCGGCGGTCGTAATGGTCGGTGACACCGACCATGGAAATGGCAGACATGACCAGCGCCGGGATATTCGAACGCTCGAGCGCATCACGCATGGCCAGCGCATTCATGACCGTTGCGAGCATGCCCATATGATCACCGGTAACCCGATCCATTCCCGCTGCGGAAAGCGCCGCGCCACGGAACAGATTACCCCCACCGATCACCAGGCCGACCTCGACACCAATGCCCACCAGCTGCCCGACTTCCAGAGCCATGCGATCAAGCACCTTGGGATCGATTCCGAAGTCTTCGGAACCCATCAAGGCCTCGCCGCTTAATTTGAGCAGAATGCGTTTATAGCGTGGGTTGCGTGCACTCATCTGCTGAGCCATTGGCGTTCTATCTCCTGCGGCGTGGTGTGACTAAGACTGGCCGAACCCGGCCAAAAAATATCTGCGCTTTGACAGCGCAACCAGCGGTTGGTGCCAAGCGACGAATATAACGTGACGAAAAAATTTCGGCCGCCCCATTCGACAAAGAGGCCGCACGCGTGAGCGGGCAGCCTCTTCGGGAACCGGCTAGCAGTCCTTACTTCTTGGTTGCAGCCACCTGAGCGGCAACTTCGGCAGCGAAGTCGACCTCGGCCTTCTCGATGCCCTCGCCCACTTCGTAACGAACGAAGGATACGATTTCGGCACCGGCTTTCTTGGCCAGATCGCCAACTTTGACTTCCGGATCCTTGACGAACGGCTGCTCAACCAGGCTGGCTTCGGCCAGGAACTTGTTGATGCGACCCTTGATCATGTTCTCGACGATGTTCTCAGGCTTGCCGGCGATCTTGTCGGCGTTCAGTTGCAGGAAGATTTCCTTTTCCTTGGCAACCAACTCTTCGGAAACGTCGGCAGGGCTCAGAACGGCCGGGTTGCTGGCGGCTACGTGCATAGCGATGTCCTTGGCCAGCTCGGCGTCACCGCCTTTCAGAGTAACCAGCACACCGATGCGATGGCCATGCAGGTAGGCGCCCACCACATCACCCTCAACGGCAGTCAAGCGACGGATGTTGACGTTTTCGCCGCACTTGGCGACCAGCGCCTCACGAGCGGATTCGCGAGAAGCGATCAGCGGAGCCACTTCGGTCAGCTTCTGCTCGAAGGCCTGGTCCAGGCTTTCCTTGACGAAGGCCTTGAAGTCATCCTGCAGAGCCAGGAAGTCGGTCTGCGAGTTGACTTCGATGATCACACCGCGGCCACCCTCGACACGAACGGCGATCGAGCCTTCGGCAGCGATGTTGCCGGACTTCTTGGCAGCCTTGATGGCGCCGGAAGCACGCATGTCGTCGATGGCCTTCTCGATGTCACCGCCGGCGGCAACCAGAGCCTTCTTGCACTCCATCATGCCCTGACCGGTACGCTCGCGCAGTTCTTTGACCAAGGCTGCAGTGATTTCTGCCATGTTGGGAATCCTCTCGATTTGGTTTCTAAACCACTCACCCTTCGCACGGGTGATCAATTCGCAAGAGACAAAAAGGGGGCCTAGCCCCCTTTTTGTTCATCGGGTGTCACGCTGCAATGCGCCGCACTTAGCCCTGAGCCGCTTCGGAAGCCACTTCCTCGACGAACTCGTCAGCACCGCCAGCTGCATTCTGACGGCCGCGCAGAACGGCATCAGCCATGGAGCCGAGGTAGAGTTGCACGGCACGGATGGCGTCATCATTACCAGGAATGATGTAGTCGACGCCTTCCGGGCTGCTGTTGGTATCGACGATGCCGATGACCGGGATGCCCAGCTTGTTGGCTTCGGAGATGGCGATGCGCTCGTGGTCGACGTCGATGACGAACATGGCGTCCGGCAGGCCGCCCATGTCCTTGATGCCGCCCAGGCTGCGCTCGAGCTTCTCGAGGTCGCGGGTGCGCATCAGCGCTTCTTTCTTGGTCAGCTTCTCGAAAGTACCATCCTGAGACTGGGATTCCAGCTCACGCAGACGCTTGATGGAAGCACGGATGGTCTTGTAGTTGGTCAGCATGCCGCCCAACCAGCGATGATCGACATACGGCGAGCCGCAACGAGCAGCTTCTTCGCGAACGATCTTGCCAGCGGAACGCTTGGTACCGACGAACAGAATCTTGTTCTTGCCTGCAGCCAGTTTCTCAACGAAACGCAGGGCGTCGTTGAACATCGGCAGGGTCTTTTCCAGGTTGATGATGTGGATCTTGTTGCGCGCACCGAAAATGTATTTGTCCATTTTCGGGTTCCAGTAACGGGTCTGGTGGCCGAAGTGCACACCGGCCTTCAGCATATCGCGCATGGTGACTTGAGACATGATAAGTCCTCGAATAAGTCGGGTTAGGCCTCCACGCGTCCCGATATCCAACTCTTTCGAGCACCCAGGATACCGTGTCGACACGTGTGTGGGGTTAAGCGCAACGGGGTGTCCCCGTCGAGCGGCGCGTTTTATAGCATAAAGACCACCGACAGGCTACTGCTTTGGCTAACCGCCGCACGCTCAGCTGCCTGAGCGGCCCTTACCTGCAGGGCATGGGCGCTTTGGTTTATCATCGCAGCTTTCCGTTTATTGCCTTCGCCTGCGGGCGCACCAAGAGGTTTGCATGACAGTCACAATCAAGACGCCCGAAGATATCGAGAAGATGCGCGTAGCCGGGCGTCTCGCTGCCGAGGTTCTCGAAATGATCGGCGAGCACGTCAAACCGGGCGTCACTACCGAGGAGCTCGATCGCCTGTGCCACGAGCATATCGTCAACGTCCAGCAGGCCATTCCCGCCCCGCTGAACTACAAGGGCTTCCCCAAGTCGATCTGCACTTCGATCAACCATGTCGTCTGCCATGGCATTCCCAATGACAAACCCCTGAAGGACGGTGACATCCTCAACATCGACATCACCGTTATCAAGGACGGCTACCACGGCGACACCAGCAAGATGTTCCTGGTCGGCAAGGTACCGGAATGGGCCGAGCGCCTCTGCCAGATCACTCAGGAGTGTCTATATAAAGGCATCGAACTGGTCCGTCCCGGCGCCCGCCTCGGCGACATCGGCGAGGTGATCCAGAAGCATGCCGAGAAGAACGGCTTCTCCGTGGTGCGCGAGTATTGTGGTCACGGTATCGGCAAGGTGTTCCATGAAGAACCGCAGGTGCTTCATTACGGGCGCGCCGGCACCGGTCTGGAACTCAAGGAAGGCATGACTTTCACCATCGAGCCGATGATCAACCAGGGGCGTCCGGAAACCCGCCTGCTCGGCGATGGCTGGACCGCCATCACCAAGGACCGCAAGCTCTCGGCGCAGTGGGAACACACCATTCTGGTGACCGCCGATGGCTACGAGATCTTTACCCTGCGCAGCGACGACACCATCGCCCGCACCTCGGCCTGAAATCCGCAGCCGTAGCCCAACCGGAGGATGTCCGTATGCCCCAGGTCGACCCGGAACTGTTCGATCGTAGCCAGTTCCAGGCGGAACTGGCGCTCAAGGCCAGCCCCATCGCTGCCTACAAGAAAGCGATCCGCCAGGCGCGCCAGGTGCTCGACGAGCGCTTCAGGGCCGGCCGTGACATCCGCCGGCTGATCCAGGACCGGGCCTGGTTCGTCGATCAGATCCTGTGCTCGGCATGGAACCGCTTCGAGTGGAACAAGGGCACCGATATCGCGCTGGTTGCAGTCGGCGGCTACGGTCGGGGCGAGCTGCATCCCTATTCCGACATTGACCTGCTGATTCTGCTAGACGAAAGCGACCAGGAAGTCTTCCGTGATTCGATCGAAGGCTTTCTCACGCTGCTCTGGGATATCGGCCTGGAAGTCGGGCAGGCGGTACGCTCTGTCGCCGAGTGCGCCGACGAAGCACGTGCCGATCTGACGGTCCTCACCAACCTGATGGAAAGCCGCACGATCGCCGGGCCCGAACGCCTGCGCCAGGCCATGCTACAGGTCACCAGCCCTCAGCAAATGTGGCCGAGCAAGGAGTTCTTCCTGGCCAAGCGCGAAGAACAGCGCGCGCGCCACGCCAAGTACAACAACACCGAGTACAACCTGGAGCCCAACGTCAAGGGCTCCCCGGGTGGACTGCGCGACATCCAGACGATCCTCTGGATCGCACGCCGTGAGTTCGGCACGCTGAATCTGCAGGCCATGGTGGATCAGGGCTTTCTCACGGAAGGCGAACACAGCCTGATGACCGCTGCGCAGGAGTTTCTCTGGAAGGTCCGTTACGGCCTACACATGCTCGCCGGACGCGCAGAGGACCGCCTGCTGTTCGATCACCAGCGCAGTCTTGCCGCACTGCTCGGCTACGAGGACAGCGACGCCAAGCTGGCCATCGAACGCTTCATGCAGAAGTACTACCGGGTGGTCATGAGCATTGCCGAGCTGGGCGATCTGGTCGGCCAGCATTTCGCCGAAGTGATTCTCTGGGAAGGTGAGTCCGGGCCAATCGTGCCGTTGAACAGTCGCTTCCAGGTCCGCGACGGTTATCTGGAAGTCAGCAACCCGGCGATCTTCAAGCGAACGCCATTCGCCATCCTGGAAACCTTCGTGATGCTGGCACAGCATCCCGATATCCAGGGTGTGCGCTCCGATACGATCCGCCTGCTACGTGACCACCGCTACCTGATTGACGACAGCTTCCGCGAGGACCTGCGCAACACCAGCCTGTTCATCGAGCTGTTCAAGTGCAAGGAAGGCATTCACCGCAATCTGCGGCGCATGAATCGCTACGGCATTCTCGGCCGCTACCTTCCCGAGTTCGGCCATATTGTCGGCCAGATGCAGCATGACCTTTTCCACATCTATACGGTCGATGCGCACACGCTCAATGTCATCAAATATTTGCGCAAGCTGACCAAACCGGGCGTTGCAGAAAAGTACCCACTAGCCAGCAAGCTGGTCGAACGCCTGCCCAAGCCGGAGCTGATCTACATCGCCGGCCTCTACCACGATATTGCCAAGGGCCGCGGCGGTGACCACTCCGAGTTGGGGGCGGTCGATGCCGAGCAGTTCTGCAGCCGACACAAGCTCCCGGCGTGGGACACCCGCCTGGTGGTCTGGCTGGTGGAAAACCACCTGGTAATGTCCACCACGGCTCAGCGCAAGGACCTGTCGGACCCACAGATCATCAACGATTTCGCTCAGCTGGTTGGCGACGAGACGCACCTGGACTATCTCTATGTGCTCACCGTTGCCGACATCAACGCCACCAATCCGACGCTATGGAATTCCTGGCGCGCCAGCCTGCTGCGCCAGCTGTACACAGAGACCAAGCGCGCACTCAAACGCGGATTGGAAAACCCGCTGGGTCGCGAAGAACAGATCCGCCAGACGCAGCGCGCAGCACTCGACGATCTGGTACGCCACGGCACTGATCCGGACGATGCCGAGCAGCTCTGGGCGCAACTGGGCGACGACTACTTCCTGCGCCACACCGCTACCGACGTTGCCTGGCATACCGATGCGATCATCGAACACCCTGCCGATAGCGGTCCGCTGGTGTTGATCAAGGAGACCACCCAGCGCGAATTCGAGGGTGGCACGCAGATCTTCATCTACGCGCCGGACCAGCATGATTTCTTTGCCGTGACCGTGGCGGCCATGGACCAGTTGAACCTGAACATCCATGACGCGCGCATCCTGACGTCCAGCAGCCAGTTCACCCTGGATACCTATATCGTGCTGGAGGCCGACGGCAGCCCGATCGGCAACAACCCGGAGCGCATCGAAGAAATCCGCAAAGGTCTGATCGCCGCGCTGCGCAACCCGGATGATTACCTGACCATCATCCAGCGGCGCGTTCCTCGGCAGCTCAAGCACTTCGCCTTCCCGCCGCAAGTGACTATCCACAACGACACTCAGCGGCCGCAGACGATTCTCGAGATCATCGCCCCGGATCGGCCAGGCCTGCTGGCGCGCGTCGGCCAGCTGTTCCTCGATTTCGATCTGTCCGTGCAGAACGCCAAGATCGCGACACTCGGCGAGCGTGTGGAAGACGTGTTCTTCGTTACCGACGCGAACAATCAACCACTTTCCGATCCGCAGTTCTGCCTGCGCCTGCAACAGGCGCTGGTCAAGGAGCTGCAACAGGAGAACGAGCAACAGCCCTCACCGAGCAGCATCGTCATCTGAGGCTGGGGTCGCGTCCGAGCCTCTGGAACAGCGTTTGTCGCGCCTCAGTCCCAGGGCTTGCCGCGCGTCTGCTCGACAGCAGGCAGCTTCTGCTGCATGGCAGCCTTGGCCAGCATGTGCGCACTGACCGGCGCGGTCAGGAACAGGAACAGGGTGATCAGCAGCTCGTGCATGCTCAGGCCGTCGTTGTGGCTGCTGAAAAAGATCATCGAGGCGATGATGATGCCACCAACCCCAAGCGTCGTTGCCTTGGTCGGCCCGTGCAAACGGGTATAGAAATCCGGCAGCCGATACAGGCCAATCGCACCGATCAGAGCGAACAGGCTGCCAACGACCAGGAACAGACTCACCAGCGCTTCAATCCAGAATGGCATGTCGCCTCCTCAGTCGATGATGTCGCCGTGCAGCAGGTGCTTGCCCACGGCCACGGTACTGACAAAACCCATCACGGCAATCAGCAGCGCAGCCTCGAAGAACAGGTCGGAGGCCAGCCAGACGCCGAACAGCACGATCAGCGCCAGCGCGTTGATATAAAGGGTGTCGAGTGCGAGCACCCGGTCAGGCATGTCCGGCCCCTGCACCAGGCGGACGACGTTCAACACGGCGGCCAGTCCCAGCACTGCCAGGCAGAACGGAATCACGTACGCGAGCATTCGAAAATCTCCAGCAGCGGGGCTTCGTAGTTGCGCTTGACCTCGGCGATCAGGGCATCGATGTCCGGTGCATCCAGGGCATGCACCATGAGCATCTTGCGATCAGGACTCAGGCAGGCGGAGACCGTCCCGGGTGTCAGCGAGATGATGCTCGTCAGCGTAGCCAGAGCGAATTCGTTGTCGATGGCCATCGGAATCTCGACGAACGCTGGCCGCAGGCTCCTTCGGGGCCCGAGCACCAGCTTGGCGACGTGCACGTTCGCCACCACGATATCGCGAAGAACTTTCAGCGTGAACAGCACAAGCTTCACAGGCTTGCGCACGCGAGGCACCTCGATGAGAAAACCGCTCACGAGCAACGGTATCGCCCAGCCGAGAAACAGCCCAAGCAACAACTGCCCGAAACTCAGGGTGTTGTTGAGCAGCAACCAGAGCAGCGCCAGCAACAGGGTCAGGGCCGGATTCGGCAACCAGCGCGCCTTCATGCCGCACCTCCCTGAACGATCTGCAGATAAGGCCGGAGGTCCAGCAGCTGTGCAGCCGTGGCCTGCATGAATGCCTGCAGCGGCCCGGCCGCGGCAACCAGGACCAGACTGCCGAGCAGCAGTCCCGTGGTGGCCAGCAGGCGTACGGGATCCGCCTTGTGCCCCTGGGCTAGTGCGCTGGCCCGCCAGAACACCAGACTGCCGGCCCGGCTCAGTGCGATAAGCATACCCAGCCCGCCAACCAGAACCACCGCCCACAGCGCTATCGCCTCCGCGCCCGGCTCGATCGCGCGAAGCAGCATCAGCTTGCCGAGAAACCCGGAGAACGGCGGCAAGCCCGCCACGGAAATCGCGCCGATGAAGAACAGCGTGCCGAGCAGCAGCGGTTGTTGCAGCGCAGGAGCTGTAATCAGATCGGTTCCCAGGTCACCGCGCTGACGCGCAATCAGATCGGCAAGCAGGAACAACGCACCGGCAATCAGGGTGCTGTGCACAAGGTAATAGAGCGCTGCCGCGAGGCCCGCCTCACTGCCGAGCGCTATGCCGGCCAGCAATGTACCTACCGAAACGACCACCAGATAGGCGAGCAGCACCTGCAGATTGCGCGCAGCCAGTGCACCGACTACCGCAGCACCAAGCGTCAGCAACGCCAGCGGCCAGAGCCAGGCATCGACCATGTGGCTCAACTCCCCCGCCTCGTTACCGAAAATGAGCGTGAAGACCCGCACGATTGCGTACAACCCAACCTTGGTCATGATGGCGAACAGAGCGGCGACCGGCGCGGTCGCAGAGGCATAGGCGCGCGGCAACCAGAAGTACAACGGCAGGATCGCGCCCTTCAGCGCGAACACCACCAACAGCAGGTAGCCAGCCGCAGCCAGCAGAGGCCCATCCGCGGGATCGGCGGCGCTTACCCGCGCAGCCAGGTCGGCCATGTTCAGCGTACCGAGCAGCCCATAGAGCATGCTCACACCAATGAGGAACAGCGAAGACCCGAGCAAATTCAGCACGACATAGTGCATGCCGGAGCGCACCCTGCGCTGGCCGTGCCCATGCAGCAACAGGGCATAAGATGAAATCAGCAGGATTTCGAAGAAGACGAACAGGTTGAACAGATCCCCGGTCAGGAAGGCCCCGTTTATGCCGAGCAACTGGAACTGATAGAGCGCGTGAAAGTTGGGGCCTCGCTCGTCATCACCGCGGCAGGCATAAAGCACGGCGAAACCGGCGAGCACTGCGGTGACCAGCAGCATCAGCGCGCTCAGGCGGTCCAGCATGAGGACGATGCCGAACGGCGGTTGCCAGCTGCCCAGCGCATAGACACGCAGTTGCCCGTCGTCCGCCAGCACCAGCAGCCAGATCGCGAGAGGCACCAACGACCAGGTCGCAAGCAGCGACAGGGTGCGTTTGCTCGAGCGTCCTAAGGAATGGGCGAACAGCAACAGGGCTCCGGTGAACAGCGGCACCAGCAGCGGCAGGATCAGCACATGATTCATTGGCGCGGCTCCTGACCATCGACATGATCGGTCCGCAGCTCGCCAATGCTGCGCAGCGCCAGAACCACCACAAAAGCGGTCATGGCGAAGCCAATGACGATCGCGGTAAGCACCAGCGCCTGGGGCAAGGGGTCACCATACTCGACACTTCTGCCGATCACCGCAGGAACACCGGTAGCAAGCCGGCCCATTGAAAAAATGAACAGGTTGACCGCATAAGAAATCAGCGTCAGCCCCATCACCACGGGAAAGATGCGAGCACGCAGAAGCAGATAGACACCGCTTGCTGTCATGACCCCCAGGGTAATCGCGAACAACGCCTCCATTACAGCACCTCCCTGTCCGAGTCGTCCTGGCTCACCTGGCCAATATTGGAAAGGATCAGCAACGTCGCCCCCACCACCACAAGATAAACCCCCAGATCGAACAGCATTGCCGTGGCCAGCTCGAACTCACCGACGAGGGGCAGATGGAAATGACCGAACGACGAGGTGAGGAACGAATAGCCGAACACCAGACTCCCCAGCCCGGTCAGGCCGGCGATGAGCAGCCCTGCTCCGCAGAGCCTGTGGTAACTGATGGGTTGCCGCGCCTGCGCCCAGCTGACTCCGTGGGAGATGTACTGCAGGATCAATGCGACCGCCGTTATCAGACCGGCGATGAACCCGCCGCCAGGCAGGTTGTGCCCACGCAGGAAGATGAAGACCGAAATCAGCAGCGCCATCGGCAGCATCGCCCGGGCCAGGAGATCCAGCACCATGGGGTGCCTGTCGACGGACCAGAGCCGACCACCGTAATCGCGAACTGGGTGAGGCAGGCGCAAGCCCTTTAGCAGCCCGAAGATGCCGACCCCCGCGATTGCCAGCACAGCAATCTCACCAAGGGTATCGAAGCCGCGGAAATCGACCAGAATGACGTTCACCACATTGGTGCCGCCTCCGCCAGACACACTGTTTTCCAGAAAGAACGAGGCAATGCTGTCGTAGGGCCGCGTCAGCACCGCATAGGCCAGCAGCGCAACCATGGTGCCGCAGCCCGCCGCCAGCACGAAATCCCGAAAGCCACGCAGGCTGCTCGACTCGGCCGGGGTACGGTCCGGCATGAAGAACAGCGCGAGGATCAACAGGATGATGGTCACCACTTCGACTGACAGCTGAGTGAGCGCCAGATCAGGCGCCGAATAGCGGGCAAAGCCCAGCGCCACCATCAGCCCGACCACACTGAGTACCATCAGCGCCACCAGCCGTCGGCGATGAAACAGCACGGTCAACAACGAGGTGAGTGCCAGAATGGCCATGCCCAATACAGTGATGCCATCCAGCGGCGTCAAGGCAACCGGACCGTGCAGAGCATCCAGAGGCGTCAGCGCGAACACTACCAGTACCAACGTGCTGAACAACATCATAGCCAGGTAGCGCTGCAGCGAGCCGTTGTCCAGCAGGCAGGTCAGATGGCGAGCGCCGAGCGTCAACCCGCCCATTACCCGTTCGAACACTTCCAGCGAATCCACCGAGGGGAGTCCCTCGTACCAGCGGAATGCCCACTTGCGCAGTGAATAGATGACGATGCCTCCAACCAGCGCAGCAAAACTCATCGCCAAAGGCAGATTGAAACCGTGCCAGATCGACAGGCTGTACTCCGGCACGACACCGTTGAGCGTGCCAGACACCGCCGCAGCCAGAAGCGGCCCTACCGTGAAAGCCGGCAGCATGCCGACCAGCAGGCAGAGCAGCACGAGGATCTCCACGGGAATCTTCATGTAGCGTGCAGGCTCGTGAGGCGGGTACTTGGGCAGGTCGATGGGCTCGCCGTTGAAAAACACGTCGTGTACGAAGCGCAGCGAATACGCCACGGAAAAGGCGCTCGCAAGCGTTGCCACCACCGGAATCGCCCAATAGAAGCTGCCCAGCAGATGCTGATCGAGTGTCTCGGCGAAGAACATTTCCTTGCTGAGGAAGCCATTGAGCAGCGGCACACCTGCCATCGCCAGAGAAGCCACCATGGCGAGTGCCGCCGTATGCGGCATGTACTTCCACATGCCGTTGATACGCCGCATGTCACGCGTGCCGGTCTCGTGATCGATGATTCCTGCGGCCATGAACAGAGAGGCCTTGAATGTGGCGTGGTTAATGATGTGAAAGATTGCCGCCACTGCCGCCAGGCGGGAGTCGAGGCCGAACAGCAAGGTAATCAGGCCCAGGTGACTGATGGTGGAATAGGCGAGCAGTCCCTTCAGGTCGTGCTGGAAAAGCGCCATCACAGCGCCGATCAACAAGGTCGCCAGCCCGGTGATGCTCACCAGATAGAACCACCATTCGGATTCCGCCAGTGCCGGATAGAGTCTTGCTAGAAGAAATACCCCGGCCTTGACCATCGTCGCTGAATGCAGGAAGGCCGATACAGGCGTAGGCGCAGCCATTGCCTGCGGTAACCAGAAATGGAAAGGAAACTGCGCCGACTTGGTGAATACGCCGAGCAAGACGAGAATCAGCGTCAGCGGATACAGGGAATTACCGCGAATCAGATCGCCCGATGCCAGAATCGTCGTCAGCTCGAAGCTGCCGACGATGTAGCCAATCAGCAAGACCCCAGCGAGCAGCGCCAGACCGCCACCACCGGTAATCGCCAGAGCCATGCGTGCGCCCTGGCGGGCGTCGGCCCGATGGCTCCAGTAACCGATCAGCAGAAACGACGACAGGCTGGTCAGCTCCCAGAACATCAGCATCAGCAGCAGATTTTCTGACAGCACGACGCCGAGCATGGCCCCCATGAACAGTAGGAAGAAGCCATAGAAGCGGCCCATCGGATCCTTCTTCGACAGGTAGTAGCGTGCGTAGAGGATGACCAGCAGGCCGATGCCGAGAATCAGCAAGGCAAAGAGAAAGCCCAACCCATCGAGACGCAGGCTGAGGTTGAGCCCAAGCCCGGGCAGCCAGCTGTAGTGGACGATTTCCGTCTGACCGGCAAACACATCGGCACGCTTGGAAAGCAGGAGGATCAGCGCCGTCAGCGGCGCGATACCTGCGCCGAAGGCGCATGCGGAGCGACCAAAACGCTCCAGAAGCAGAGGCAGGCAGATGCCCAGGAATGGCAAAGCGATAATCAGCGCAAGCGCCATGAACGAGACCCCTTAAGCCGCCGATCCGGAGGCATTCTTATCCTTGGCAGGCGAAGTAACTGCCTGAAGCTGCACACAAATGTGCGCCCGATTATCCATACGGATGATGCCGTCGTCATGAATTCATGTATTTCGAAAAACAAAAGGCGCCGCCTCCGCTCCTTTCGGAACGGAAGGCGGCGCCTGGACGTACAGCGCTATTCGCCGGTCTCGATGGTCAAGGCGCCACGCGACTTGTCCCACTGACGGTCAGGATGCGGACACGTTGGCCGACGCGAAACACCTGGTTGGGCTCCACGGCTTGCACGTAGGCGCGGACATTTCCGTCATCCTCGCGCACGGTGATCTCGACGCCCTGCGTACGGGTAATTCCCTCTTCCGCCGCCGCTCCGAGCATTCCGCCGGCCACCGCCCCGATGACCGCAGCGACAGCACTGCCGCGACCGCCACCCACCCCACTACCGGCCACCCCGCCTACTATCGCTCCGGCACCGGAACCGATCGGCGTCTTGGTTCCCTCGATCTTCACCGGCCGTAGCGACTCGATGGTGCCGTAGCGCACGGTCTGAACGGCACGCGCCTCGTCACGAGAATAGGTATCTCCGGTCAGGCTGGAGGCACACCCGCCCAAGGTCAGCGCCACGGCAGCAAAGGAAGCAACGAAAAAGGAATTGCGCATAGAAAATTCTCCTGCAGACAGCTGTTCGTTCCGGCGGAAGCGGCAATGGTGGCGACAAAAAAGCGCTTGGCATCTTCAGCGTCCTGACTCAGCATCTAGCAGCAAGCCTAGGTATGCGAGTCGAACCGGCCCTGCCGGGTTCCTTCCAGCGAGATTACCCCCATGGATTACTTCATCATAGCCATCACCACCGTGGCCGGCCTGGCTTTTCACGGCTGGCTGATCGTACGCTTCCGCCGCTGGGCAGACCGCGATCTCGCGCTATCGATCGCCGGTGGCGATCCCGCGAAGCGCGCCTGGATGCTGCAACAGCTTGCCGAAGCGAAAGCCCAAAAGATCCGTCGCAAGGAGCTTCAGCCCTGGCTGGAACAACAGGCCCAGCGCTATACCGAAGCCTGAACCTGGGCCGACTCCGGCTCGAACGGCCAGCAACATCACCAAGCCGCCCGTAGCCGGGCATCGCCAGCTGATCAGGGGGCGAGACGTTCGCGCTGCCAGCTGTTGGCGACCAGACGATACTCGAGCCGGTCATGTAGACGGCTGGCACGCCCCTGCCAGAACTCGATGCGCTCTGGCAGCAGGCGATAGCCACCCCAGTGCGGCGGACAATGGGGGGCCTTGTCCAAGAAGCGCTGCTCGGTCTCAGCCAGCAACCGCTCCAGCTCGGCCCGATCACGGATGACCTGACTTTGCGGCGAGGCCCAGGCACCCAGGCGGCTACCCAGCGGGCGCACCTGAAAATAGGCATCCGACTCTTCAGGGCTCACCTTCTCAACCCGCCCTTCGATCCGCACCTGGCGCTCGAGCGTAGGCCAGAAGAAGGTCATGGCGGCAAAGGGCGCCTCTTGCAGCTGCCGGCCCTTTGCACTGTCGTAATTGGTAAAGAAGGTAAACCCACGCTCGTCCAGCGCCTTGAGCAGAAGAATCCGGCAGTGTGGCCGACCCTCGGCATCCACGGTGGCCAGCGACATCGCGTTAGGCTCGACCGGTGCCTGCTCGGTCTTCATCGCCTCACCGAACCACTGCTGGAACAGACCAAAGGGCTCGGCGGGCGCATTGGCCTCGCTAAGACCGTCACGGGTATAGTCGCGGCGCATATCGGCCAGGGTCTGAATCATCGAGGGGCTCCTTTGATGGAAAAGCGGATTCCAGCGTATCAGGCGGCTGGCAAGCAGACGACCGAAACCGGAACCTGACACCCTTGAAAGCATATCCGCGTCAGGGCTCGATACGCTTGATTCAAGGCAACCTCGCCAAACGAAAACAGGCCCGCTTGCGGGCCTGTTTGGTCTGACAATCCAGCGCCTTTACTTCTTCACCACGTCGGCCTGTGCCACCTGGGTTGCAGGCTGTGCCGGCTGATCGTATTGAGCGACAAGTGCGAGCATAGTGGTTTGCGGCGCCAGCACCATCTCGACGCGACGATTCAGGGCTCGCCCTTCCTGGCTGTCGTTGGCTGCGCGCGGCTTGTCAGAGCCCAAACCCCGAATTCGCAGCCGGTCATGTTTGAGACCGCTCAGACGAAAAATGGCGGCTACGGCCCCTGCCCGCTCGCGGCTGATGGTCCGATTGATTTCATCGGAGCCCGAGCTGTCGGCGTGCCCCAGGACCACCACAGAAGTCTTGTCATCCTTCTCGACCAGCTTCGCCACCCGGGTGATCGGTCCGAGCGTCACCGGCAGGAGCATTCCCGGCCGATCTGGGTTAAACGAGGAATCAACTGGGGCGGTCACGACCAGCAGGCCATCACGCCGCTCGACCTCGAAGCGGCTGTCCGCGAGCGCTTCACGCAGGCGCGGCTCGTAGTCGTCGAGCCAGGCCGAATCGACCTTCGGCACCACTGGAGGGACCACCTCACTCGGCTTTTCATTCTTCGAGCTGCAACCGGCAGCCAGGAGCAAGCAGAGAATCAGCGAGGCGCTCTTCAGAAGGTTCATGAGCCAAGGTTCCATCACCAGATGCATTCAGGGAAAAGCGAACGGACGTAGCCAGATCACACGTGAGTTCGATTCGAAATTGTGGACGCAAGTCCCTCTTTTGGAAAGCCTGCCTGACCAGAAGTGACGAGTGGTTCAACCCAGGCAAACTGCAACGCTGCGAGCCAGAGACTGCGCGCGCGGATCCATCAGCACATAGGGCCCAAGCGTGTTGGTTACGAACCCGAACGCCAGTTCGCGTTCCGGATCGGCGAACCCGACGCTACCGCCCGCCCCGGGGTGACCGAACGCCCTTGGGCCCATACCGAACGTGGCGTTCGCCAGATCAGGCTGATCGAGCCAACAGCCCAGCCCGAACCGGGTCTGCGCCAGCAGGACGCGATCCACCCCGATGCTCTGCTCGCGGGTCATTTCGGCCAGCAGCTCCCGATTCAACAGCTTGCACTGCAGCAAGCCGGTATAGAACCCGGCCAGCGACCGTGCATTGCCATGGCCGTTGGCTGCCGGCTGGGCCATGCGTCGCCACTCGGGCTTGTTACCGCTGCTCATGATGGATGGCGGATTATTGAAAGCACGAGCGCTGACAGAATCAGGTTGCGTCATCAGCGCCTTGAACAATCGCTGTGCAGCCGCATCGCCGAAATCGTTCTTGAAGCGCGTCAGATAAGCGACCCGATGCGCTTCACCGTCATTTAGGCCGACATGAAAATCAAGGTCGAGAGGCCGTGCCGTGCGCCGGACGATCGATTCGCCTGGCCCGCAGCCATCGACACGGCGCAGGAGTTCCCCGACCAGCCAGCCATAGGTCATTGCCGCGTAGCCCTGGTCAGTGCCTGGTACCCACCAGGGCTCCTCGGCAGCGAGGGCACCGGTCATGGCGGCCCAGTCGTACAGAGCCTCCGGCGGCATCGACTGGCGTATCGCCGGTAGCCCGGCCCGATGGCAGAGCAGCTGGCGCACGGTGATCGCGGCCTTGCCGCCGACCGCGAACTCGGGCCAGATCCGTGCGACCGGGTCATCCAGCTCCAACTTGCCTTCCTCTACCAGTTGCAGCAACGCGACCGCGGCGAAGGTCTTGGTGCAGGAGAACAGATTGACCAGCGTATCGCTGTGCCAAACCTGCTCACCCTGATTGTCCGCTGCACCGGCCCACAGATCGACGACCGTCTCGCCACCAATCTGCACGCAGAGCGCGGCGCCGCGCTGCTGGGTGCCATCGAACAATGCGGCGAACGCGTCGCGTACCGCTTCGAAACGAAGATCGAAGAATCCCTGAACCTGCACGCTGTCACCTCTCGAATCCGAAGTCTGCCATTCTGGCAACCGCGTCGGGCCAGGAAAACCTCACGACGCCACGCTGATGCCTGCTCATCGCAGCCGCTTATCCCGCCCCGGCTGACTAGCCAATCTCGCGCCGAAACGGCGGCAGCGCATTGAGAATCGCCTTGCCGTAGCGCTGGGTCACCACCCGCCTGTCCAACAGGGTGATCGCACCGCGATCCGCCTCGGTGCGCAGCAGCCGACCACACGCTTGCACCAGTCGCAGCGAGGCATCCGGCACTGCAATCTCCATGAAAGGGTTACCGCCACGCGCTTCGATCCATTCGGCCAGTGCAGCCTCGACCGGATCGTCCGGCACGGCGAACGGGATCTTGGCGATCACCACGTGCTCGCAATAGGCACCGGGCAGATCGACCCCCTCGGCAAAGCTGGCCAACCCGAAAAGCACGCTCGACTCGCCATCGTCCACCCGCGCCTTGTGCTTGTTCAGCGTCTCCTGTTTCGACAGGTTGCCTTGAATGAGCACCCGGCGGCGCCAGTCACGCTCCAGGCCATCGAACACGTCCTGCATTTGCCGACGTGAGGAGAACAGCACCAGCGTGCCGCGCGATCCCTCGACCAGCTGCGGCAACTCGCGGACGATGGCCGCAGTATGCGCGGCGGCATCACGTGGGTCGGCTTTGAGATCAGGGACGCGGAGCACTCCGGCGTCCGCGTGATGGAACGGGCTCGGAACCACCGCGGTTACCGCAGCCTTGGGCAGGCCGGCGCGCATCCGATACCGGTCGAAGCTGTTCAACGCCGTCAACGTCGCGGAAGTCACCAGAGCACCGAAGGCGACGTTCCAGAGGTTGCGGCGCAGCGTTTCGGCCGCCAGGATCGGGCTGGCGTTGACCTCGATATCGAACAGCGCGCCGCCTTCGGCCAACGTCAGCCAGCGCGCCATCGGCGGGCTGTCTTCCGGATCCTCGACGGTAAAGGCCGCCCACAGATCCCAGTTGCCCTGCGAGCGCGTCAGCAGGCTGCCGAACAGCGGGTACCACTCCTCGGCCTGGTGGCTGGCGATGCCGCTGCCGGTCTCACCATCCATCGCTTCCTTGAGC
This sequence comes from Pseudomonas sp. LM13, assembly GCF_041381355.1. NCBI lineage: Bacteria > Pseudomonadati > Pseudomonadota > Gammaproteobacteria > Pseudomonadales > Pseudomonadaceae > Pseudomonas > Pseudomonas sp. LM13. Next base: position 60,089 of record NZ_JACBXH010000012.1, on the reverse strand, counting down.
AGTTCGGCGATGCGAGTGAAGAGATCGGTCAGCTTGGCGAAGCCTTTCTTCAATTCGGTGCCAAGTTCGACCAGGTGCTCCGGCACCACGCCACCGACGAAACGGTGTCGCGGCCGCTCGCGTCCCTCCATGTCCTCTCCGGCCTTGAAGTCGGCCACCTGCTCGCAGGCGCTGAACATGAACTGCTGCTGGGTACGCAACTCCCGGGCGATCTCCGGAATGCCTTCGACCAGGCGCCCCAGCTCGCCCGGTAGCGGATGCTGGGCGAGCAGCTTGGTCAGGTTCTTTTCCACCTGTCCCAGCCAGTCGGCCGTCGAGCGCAGCCGGGTGAAATGCGCGAAGTGGCCGATGGCCTTGTCAGGCAGATGATGGCCTTCGTCGAACACGTAGAGGGTGTCGCGAGGGTCGGGCAGCACGGCTCCGCCGCCGAGCGCGAGGTCGGCCAGTACCATGTCGTGGTTGGTGACGATGACATCCACCTTGGTCATGCCCTCGCGCGCCTTGTAGAAGGCACACTGCTGGAAGTTGGGGCAATGTCGCCCAGTGCACTGGCTGTGATCAGTGGTCAGTTGTGACCAGTCCGCATCGCCCAGCTCTTCCGGCCAGCTGTCCCGATCGCCATCCCAGCGATTGCCGGCCAGCCTTTCGATCATGCTGGTGAATAACTTCTGGCTGCGCTCGTCGACCTCGATGCGAAAGCCTTCCTCTTCGAACAGCTGCGCGGTGGCGCTCTGCGCCTGGCCTTCCTGCAGCAGCATGTCCAGCTTGGACAGGCACAGATAGCGCCCCCGCCCCTTGGCCAGGGCGAAGCTGAAATTGAGCCCGCTGTTGCGCATCAGATCGGGCAGATCCTTGTGCACGATCTGCTCCTGCAGCGCGACGGTCGCGGTGGCGATCACCAATCGCTTGCCGGCAGCCTTAGCCGTGGGAATCGCGGCCAGGCTGTAGGCGACGGTTTTGCCGGTACCGGTACCCGCCTCGACCGCGACGACCGCCGGCTCGCTGCTGCGCCGACCTTCATCGTCGACCTTGACGGTGCCCAGCACCTTGGCCACTTCGGCGATCATCAGGCGCTGGCCATAACGGGCCTTGAGCCCCTTGGCTTCGAGGAAACGGGTGTAGGCGCCCTGGATCTGGGACTTGAGTTCGGTGCTGAGCATGGGCGCGGAGCTGTATATATTTTCAGTACTTCGATCGGGCGGCTATGATAGCGCGCGTTCGCTCAACCGCCACCGGAGATTTGCCCATGACGCCTTTCGCCATGCTCTACGCACTGCACGTACTCGCCGCGACAATGTGGGTCGGCGGCATGTTCTTCGCCTGGATGGTGCTGCGACCAGCGGCCGTGGCGGTGCTGCAGGCACCAGAGCGGCTGCGGCTATGGGCCGATGTATTCCGCCGCTTCTTCGTCTGGGTATGGGTCGCGGTGCTGGTGCTGCCGATCAGCGGCATCGGCATGTGGCACATGCGATTCGGCCCGCTGGAGAGCGCGCCGCGCTATGTGCACATCATGGCGGGGCTGTATCTGGTGATGCTGGCGCTGTTCCTGCGCATCCAGCTGCTGCAACTACCTGCGCTCAAAAGGGCCATCGAAGGCGAGCAATGGCCAGCGGGTGGCGCTGCGCTGGGAAAGATTCGCCGACTGGTGGGCGTCAACCTGATCCTGGGTCTGGTGATTGCCCTGGCCAGCGCGCGTCCGCTCTTCTGACTGCACAAAAAAAAACAGCCGGGCGCGGGGCCCGGCTGGAACATTGCTTACCCGACTAATCAGGGACGCGCTTCGACCTCGGCTTCCACGCGACGGTTGATCGCACGGCCTTCCTCGGTGGAGTTGTCGGCGACCGGGCGAGACTCGCCATAACCGACTGCATTTACGCGATTGCCCTCGACACCGAGTTCATCCACCAGCACGTTGCGCACGGCGTTGGCACGACGCTCGGAAAGACGCTGATTGTAGGCATCGGTGCCGACCGAGTCGGTATGGCCTTCCAGTACGGTAGTGGTCTGGCCATACTCCTTCATGAAATCGGCCAGGTTCTGTATGTCGCTGTAGCTGTCCGGCTTGACCACAGCGCGGTCGAAGTCGAACTTGACGTCCAGCTCGACGCGCACCGGCGCAGCAGCGGGTTCCGGTTCAGGCTGGGTCTGCGGCATCGGCTCAACCGTTTCAACGACCGCAACGGTTTCCTCTTCCATGCCGTTGGCCCAACAATAGGCCGCTGCGACGCCACCACCGATCAGCGCACCCCAACCGGCGTAGCTGCTGCTTTCGATGGCCCCCAGCGCGGCACCGGTCACGCCACCTACGGCTGCACAGGTCGGCCAGTCCTGCTTCTGCACGCCTGCACAACCTGCCAGGAACGTGGTCATGACAATAACGGGTACTGCTGTCCGTAATGTACTCATCGATCAAAACCTCCAGTATGACATTCAGCCAGAATCGCCCCGTATGGGAATCCAGGCGGCTCCGGTTACTTTCAGACTAGGCCGACAAACGGCACCGCGCTAGTCTTCACCTTTGAAACGAGGATTCTCTGTTGAGCGAAAACCCTGTACCGCTGCACACACCGCAGCAAGCGCTTGCGGCAATGCTCGACCACTACGCTCCAACGCGCGTGTTGCTCGTGGGGCGCAGCGATCAACCTGCTCTGACTGCCTACACCGAATGCCATCCGGAGTGCCAGCTTGATCGCGCCGATCCCGCACCGCTGCCTGAAGATCTGGCCAGCCAGCGCTACGACCTGGCTATATTCGTCGACTGCCTCGAACACCTCTCCAAGCGTAACGGCCTGGAGCTGCTCGGCAGCATCCGCAATCTGAATACCAGCCGGATGGCGGTACTCGTCGACCTCGACGCATGCGAATGGCTGACTACGGACTTCTATGCACTGGCACTGCAGGTCAGTGAACGCTTCCAGCGCGACGGACAGACCTTGACGCTATTCACATACGACCTACTGCAATACAAGCAGGTTCCGGACTGGCTCAATGCCAGGTTCTGGGCCAATCCTGAAATGTTCGGCAAGTACTGGTGGTGACATGAGCGAACCGCGTCCAACCGACCTCAACTGCCCTTGCGGCAGCGGTGATGCCCTCGCCGAATGCTGCGGGCGCTATCACGCCGGCGTGGCTGCGCCGAGCGCCGAGCTACTGATGCGCTCGCGCTACAGTGCTTATGTATTGGGGCTGGTGGACTATCTACAGGCCACTACGCTACCTGCACAGCAGGCTGCGCTGGATGTGGAAGGGATGCGTCGCTGGAGCCTGGAGAGCACTTGGCTGGGGCTGGAGGTGAACGAGAGCAGCGTGCTGGGCGGCAAGCCCGAGCACGCCCTGGTGACCTTCACCGCGCGCTGGCACGACCAGAGCGGCGAACATGCCCACCAGGAGCGCTCGGCTTTCGTCCAGCGCGACGGGCGCTGGTACTTCATCGACCCGACGGTACCGCTCAAGGAAGGTCGCAACGATCCCTGCCCCTGCGGCAGCGGTCTGAAATTCAAGAAATGTTGTGCGGCTTATCTCTAGACCGCGTCTAACCCTTCCCTGGCGCCGCTGAGCAATTGCAGCGGCACCGGTTTCGATGGTTATTTCTCGACGAAGGCTCGCTCGATCAGGTAGTGCCCCGGATCGCCCATGCGCGGCGAGACCTTCAGGCCGAAGCTGTCCAGCACCTGGCTGGTTTCGTCCAGCATGCTCGGACTGCCACAGATCATGGCGCGATCGTCCTCGGGATTGATTGGCGGCAGGCCGATGTCGCTGAACAGCTTGCCGCTGCGCATCAGATCAGTCAGGCGGCCCTCGTTCTCGAACGGCTCACGGGTCACGGTCGGGTAGTAGATCAGCTTGTCCTTCACCGCTTCGCCGAAGAACTCGTTTTGCGGCAGGTGTTCGGTGATGAACTCGCGGTAGGCGACTTCATTGACGTAGCGAACGCCGTGCACCAATACGACCTTCTCGAACCGCTCGTAGGTCTCCGGATCCTGGATCACGCTCATGAACGGCGCCAGGCCGGTGCCCGTGCTGAGCAGATAGAGGTGCTTGCCGGGCAAAAGGTCGTCCAGGACCAGCGTGCCGGTCGGCTTGCGGCTGATCATGATCGAATCGCCTTCCTGCAGATGCTGCAGCCGGGAGGTCAACGGGCCATCCTGGACCTTGATGCTGAAGAACTCCAGGTATTCTTCGTAGTTCGGGCTGGCAATGCTGTAGGCACGCATCAGGGGGCGGCCCTCGACCTCCAGGCCGATCATGACGAACTGGCCATTCTCGAAGCGCAGGCCTGCGTTGCGTGTGGTCTTGAAGCTGAACAGCGTGTCGTTCCAATGATGCACACTGAGAACGCGCTCTACGTTCAGATTGCTCATGCTACGGATTCCTCATTGTGTCGCGACGGACATCGTTACGTGGCGTCAGTGTAACGACGGCTGCTATATTCGTTAAACAGATAATCAAGATATATGTTATCGGTTATATAGATATGCATTTTACGCTCCGCCAGATCGAAGTGTTCGCCGCCATCGCACGCCAGGAAAGCGTGTCGCGGGCTGCCGAAAGCCTGTCCTTGTCACAGTCGGCCACCAGCACCTCGCTGGCGGAATTCGAACGCCAATCCGGCTGCCAACTCTTCGACCGTGCCGGTAAACGCCTGTGTCTCAATGCACTTGGCCAGCAACTCTTGCCACAGGCTGTCGCCCTGCTCGACCAGGCACGTGCCATTGAGGATCTACTCAACGGCAAGAGTGGGTTCGGCTCGCTGGCGGTCGGAGCAACACTGACCATCGGCAACTATCTCGCCACGCTACTGATCGGCAAATTCATGCAGCGCCACCCGGAATGCCGGGTCAAATTGCACGTCCATAACACCGCGCATATCGTGCATCAGATCGCGCAACACGAACTTGACCTTGGTCTGATCGAGGGTGACTGCCAGCATCCTGAACTGGAAGTCCAGCCGTGGATCGAGGACGAACTGGTAGTGTTCTGCGCGCCGCAGCACCCGCTGGCGAAGCGCGAGGTGGTGGACCTCGACGAGCTGTCCAGGGAAGCGTGGATTCTTCGAGAGCAAGGGTCGGGAACGCGCATGACGTTCGAGCAGGCAGTGCGCCACCGGCCTGGGAAGCTGAATGTGCGACTCGAACTGGAACATACTGAGGCAATCAAGCGCGCCGTAGAATCGGGCCTCGGCATCGGTTGTATCTCGCGGCTGGCGTTACGCGATGCCTTTCGCCGCGGCAGCCTGGTTCCGATCGTCACACCGGCGCTCGATCTGCGACGCCAGTTTTATTTCATCTGGCACTCGCACAAATACCAGACAGCCGCGATGCTCGAGTTCGTCGAGCAATGTCGGGCGCTGACCTCCGGTATTCGCCGCAGCGATCAGATACAGCTGCCGCCGATCGCCTGAAGCGCCGGTGCAGCTGGCTCAGCTGGTGGGAATGGACCCCATCTGCTGCAGCAGCAACGCTGCCTGGGTCCGGGTGCGCACGCCGAGCTTACGGAAGATCGCGGTGACATGGGCCTTGATGGTCGCCTCGGACACGTTCAGCTCATAGGCGATCTGCTTGTTCAGCAAGCCATCGCAAACCATGGTCAACACGCGGAACTGCTGCGGCGTCAGGCTGGCCAAGCCGGCGCTGGCGGCTTTGGCTTCGTCACTGACATTGGCTACGTCCTGAATATTGCTCGGCCACCACACGTCGCCATCGAGAACGGCCCGCACCGCCTCCTGGATGATTTCAAGCGAACTGGACTTTGGAATGAAACCGCTGGCGCCGAACTCGCGCGAGCGCGCAACGACCGCTGCATCTTCCTGCGCTGAGATCATGACGACCGGAAGGTGCGGATACTGCCCCCTCAGCAGCACCAAGCCGGAGAATCCGTATGCTCCCGGCATGTTCAGATCCAGCAACACCAGATCCCAGTCGGCGCTCTGGGTCAGAAAACCTTCCAGTTCGGCGATGCTGGCCGCCTCTACCAGATGGACATTCTCACCCAACCCCATGGTCAGGGCCTGCTGGAGCGCACTACGGAACAGCGGATGATCATCGGCGATGATTATTTGGTAAGCAGCCATTGGCAGACCTGTAATTTTTATTGGCGCTTTTCATCGGCTTGAGCAGCCGATGCCGACAAGATGACGGCAAAGACCCGAGAAGTCGCCCCGGGGACGGTCCGATGTGAATATTCTGGACGGGCTGGCGAAAAATATCGGCCGCCCGTCGCGACAAATCAAGCGGCGCAAGCATGCCCACCCAGGAATAAGTGGTCAAGCACAACGCTTTGTAGCAAAGTCTGCGGCTTTCTTCGAACGAGCCGAAACATGCGTAGCCAAGCCCTCCGTGCCGATTTCCTGATGTTGATCACTGCCATGATCTGGGGCACCGCCTTCGTTGCGCAGCGCATCGGCATGGACAATATAGGCCCGTTCCTTTTTACCGGGCTGCGCTTCGCCCTCGGCGCCCTCGCACTGCTCCCGCTGGTGATCCACCAGGGACGGACGGCGGCCCGGCATGAGCCTTTTCTACAACGCGGCCTCTTGCTGGGCGGCATGAGCATGGGCTTGGCGCTGACGGTGGGGATCAATCTGCAGCAGGTTGGGCTGCTGTTCACCAGTGTGACCAACTCGGGATTCATCACCGGGCTCTACGTCATCGTCGTGCCACTGCTGGGCCTGGCCCTTGGCCACAAGACCGGCCTCGGAACCTGGCTCGGCGCCTTCCTGGCGGTCGCCGGCATGGCCTTGCTTAGCATAGGTGAAGACTTCACCGTAGCCTCCGGCGACTGGATCCAGCTCGCTGGCGCCTTCGTCTGGGGCGTGCACGTACTGCTGGTCAGCTTCTTCGTCAGCCGTCACGACGCCATCCGCCTCGCATTCCTGCAATTCGCGACCTGCGCGCTGGTCAGCCTCCTGCTGGCGCTGGTGTTCGAAGAGATCGATCCCGCGAACATCTGGCTCGCCGGCCCTGCCCTTCTTTATGGCGGGCTCTTCGCAGTGGCGGTCGGCTACACGCTACAGGTGGTCGCCCAGAAACATGCGATCGCCAGTCACGCGGCGATCATTCTCTCGCTCGAAGCGGTGTTCGCGGCCATCGCAGGGGCGCTGTTCCTCGATGAAAGCCTGACATTGCGCGGCTATCTCGGCTGCGTATTGATGTTCATCGGCATGCTGGCGGCTCAGCTATGGCCGCGCAGGCCCGAGCCGGCCGGCCAGACCTCATGACCGTTGCGTCAGTACCTGATGTGCGGCGTTCTGCAGATCCGGCACGCGATGGTACTTGGCCCCAAGGTAATGCTCGGTGAATACATCGAGCCAGGCATCCAGCGTGGTCGCCGCCCCTGCATCGCCTGCCAGCTCCAGACAGAGTGCAGCGACCTCGGCGGTGCACAGGTGATCGCCGCGCTTCGAGCGTCGCAGTCGGTACCGTGACAACGCCTCGGGCTGCAGGCTCAACACCGGCAGCCCGTCGAGATAAGGGCTTTTGCGGAACATCTTGCGAGCCTCGGTCCAGGTCGCATCGAGCAGAATGAACAGTGGGCGCTTGCCAGGCTGCTGCTCGACCTGCTCGACCACCCTCTCCGAAGTCGCATACTCGCCCGGAAAGACCACCACGGGCTGCCAACTAGGATCGGCGAGCAGCGCCATTAGCCGCGGGTCCGCCCCTGTGCGTTGCCAGGTGAATGCGAAGGTGTCGGCCACCACATCGGCTATCAGCCAGCCTGTATTGCTTGGCTTCAGCGGCTCGATGTCGTGCATCAGCAGACAGACACCGCATTGGCTGGCGGCCCGCGGCAGCCAAGCACACAGACAGTGACTATGCGGTACGCGACAGCGCGTGCAGCGCGGTGCGCGCGAACCACGGGCAACGAACGGCTTGAGGCTTCTCGCCAGGCGCTCCTCGCGCAGGCGGGCTACGGCATGGGGCATCGATCGACTCGGGCAGATAAGTAAGCGTGCCAGTCTACCAGCCTACGCCGCAAAGGCCGCAGGACCGGGAATGAACCGTGCCTCGGCCGACCGGTCGAAATAGCGCAGCCAAAAGGAGACCGCCATGTACCGCCTGACCGCCCTGCTCGCTCTGAGCATCGCACTTCCCGTTGCTCACGCCGCTTCGCTGCAGGAGCAGCAGCTCAGTCAATTGCTCGATCAGGTCGCCCGCCAGAGCAGCGTAGGCACGCCTCGCGCGATCAACGAGGACATCCTCGACCAGGGCTATACCGTGGAAAACAATGTCCTGGTCAACCATCTCAGCGTCCAGCCACGACACGCAGCGCAGATGCGCGACAACCCCGCCGACGTACGTAGCCAACTGGCCGCCAGCGTCTGCGGCAATGAAGGGTTGCGCAAGTTGATGAGCCAAGGAGCCGAGCTGCGTTACGACTTCAGCGAATACCAGAGCAACAAGCCCATCACCAGCGAGCGCTACACGGCCGCAGACTGCGGCCTGTAGTCACCGGCGGGGCCTGGGGCGAACTTATCCGCGCAGTATCTGCGGATCACCCTTGCCAGCCACCGCCGCAGCCTCCTCTCGGGTCAGCAGGGCTGTGCGCGGCACGTTGCGCAGGCGCGCGCACGCAGCGAGCACGTTGGCCCAGCTGGCGCGGTTGGCGAATTGCATGCCGAACTCATCCAGCGTGCCGCCACGATTGCGATACCCGAGCGCCGAGCATTTACGCGCATCAGGCAGGATGGGCCATAGGTGTCCACGTGCCACTTCCGGCCGCATGTGCGTCAGCAGCACGCGCATTTCCATCGCATCCGGGAATAACCGCTCCGCGGCACCATCGCTGGCGCGCGCCTCGACCTCCCAATGATCGCGCGGCCCGCGGAAGCGACCCGGCTCCTGCAGGTATACCAATCGATAGGCACAGTCGGCTTCCTTGAGCCGCTGGGCCGCACGGAGCATTTCGCCCAGTTGGTAGCTCCCATTGGCGATCAGCAGCAGCGGTTCGTTACCCGCCACTTCCTCCACCACGATGGCACCGTCGCGCGCCAGCTGCTCGGCCTGGGCACGATCGAAGTAGCACGGTCTGTCACGCTTGGGCATGACCAGACAGGCCAGCTCGCCACGCGCCTGGTAGATCGACGGGAGCAACGCCAAGGCGCTGTTGTGATCGGCCGGAAACAGCACGCGCACCATGTCGCTCATCTCACCGAGCAGGGCCTCGCAGAAAGTCGTGTCCTGGTGTGATTGTTGGTTCTTGCCGTTCTCCCAGGTGTGCGAAGTGGCAATCAGGGGCCAGCCGAGCCAGCCAGCCGGCCGGCCTATCTCCTTCTGCTGGCGCGAGAAGATGATGCTCTGGCGCACCACGCCAAGCATCTTCACGCAAAAGGCTTCGTAGCTGGCAACCAGATTCAGCCCGCCCTGATTGGCAAGGCACGCTGACACCACGGCTTCTTCGTTAAGTGCGGTAATGATGGCGCCATCGATTGCTTCCAGCTCGCTTTCCGGCTCGATCACGCGGTGCTTGAGCGCCTTGAGCACGCCCCCGAGGCGATTGCTCGCCAGCTCATCCGGATTGCCGACCCGAGGCCGCAATGCCGGGTTGGCCTCGGTCAGTTCGACGAAGAAGCGATCGACCGCTGCCATCGGCGAGCAGGCATCGTCTCGGTAGCTGAGTTTAGGAATGACCGGCGCTGGCGGCCGGCGCGCCGCCAGTGGATTGTCCCGCTCGAGCACCCGGCCCTGGCGGCTGCGAACGAACAACTCCAGAGCGTCATCGAGATCCTGCTGCGCAACGAAGAGGCGCGCCGCATGTTCGTTGAACAGTTCGCGCGAAGTATCGTCCAGGCGTGGATTATCCGGCAGCGGCAGGTTATGGGCGGCATTGCTTCCTGCACCGTAGAAGCCAAAGCCTTTGACCGTCTCGGCGATACCGTATGGCATCGGCAGCGGATAGTTAAGGATACCCCGCTCCTTCTCCTCCACACGTCGCTGCAGGCGCAGCTCCATTTCCCAGAGGGTCGCGACAAAGGCGGCCGGATCGCGGCCGTCGAACGGAATCGGATCGAAGCCACACTGACTCAGGTGCTGGCGGAAATCTTCGAGGCCCTGCTCCGTCCCGAGCGCCGTACGCTGCTCGATGCGCCTGCCATTGGCGATCATCACCGGCAATGCAACGCCACAGTCCTCGGCCCGCCACCAGCGTGGTATCCAGTCGCTTCCGCGTTGTTCCTCGGCCGCACCGTCGGAAAGAAACGCCACCAGGGTCTCCCCCGGCAGTGGCATATGTGCATATTGCAGTTCGGCGAAACCCAGGTAGCCCCCTTCGGCAATGCCTCCGGCGGTGTGTGGATTGACATGGCTGCCCAGCGGCGCGAGCGGGCTGCCATCGGCCGCCTGACGGTAGCCGTAGAAATCCTGCAGCAGGCGGTTGATACCCTTTTCGCCATCGCCGTAGGCCTGCGTCTGCTCCGGGTGCAAATTGCCCGTCAACAGATTGAGCGCGTCGACAGCCGCCACGCAATGACCCTGCCCCATCAGCCAGGCACGCGTGCGGCCGGTCAGGGCATTGAGCGCCAGGTAACCGGCGTAGGCCGGCACCATGTTCAACGCCCCGCCGGTATGGCCTTCGGGGTTTCGCTTGAAATCGTCGGCCGCCAATGGCGTGCCATCCAGATTCGCCTTCTGCGCATAGGTCATATGGACCACCAGCCAGAGCCCGGCGCTGGCGACCCGATCGACCGCCTGCAGCAACCGGTACACGCTGGCCAGATCCGGCTGGTGCCCAGCCTGTACCAGCTGGTGGGCCAGACGGAACACCGCCGCCTGGGTCTGCGCGGCATGCTCGAACGGACCGAAGCCACCACGCCAGGTGGCGAACTCCGGTTCGGCTTGCGCGTGTTGATCCAGCTCGACGAGGCTGGGCAGTAGCTGACTCATGGGTTCACTCCGTTGGTAAGCGGGATGTGCTGTAGTCTAGGCAGGGCTCGTTTCGCTATCTCTGATATGTATCAAGTGGTCACGGCAGCCGAGCGAGCACAGTGGACATCATCGTATAGAATCGTATAGACAGGAAGGCAGTATGGCTTTGCTCAGTTTTCTCGGTGCCATTCAACAGGTGACCGGCTCTTGCTACCTCATTGAGACCCACGACGGCGTAAGGGTTCTGCTCGAATGCGGCATGCACCAGGGCCGTCGCGAGGAGGAAAGCGATAATCGCGGGCCGTTCGCTTTCGACCCCAAGAGCTTGCATGCCGTCGTGCTTTCGCATGCGCATATCGACCACAGCGGCCTGCTGCCCCGACTCGTGGCGCAGGGCTACCGAGGCCCTGTGCATTGCACCGACGCCACGGCCGAGCTGGTCGAGCTCATGCTGCTGGACTCTGCTCAGATCCAGGAAAAGGACACCGAGTGGGAAAACAAGTGGCGGGCACGCATCGGCAAACCGATGATCCAGCCGCTGTACACCCGTGAAGACGCCGAACGGATGCTCGCCCAGCGCAACCCCCATGCCTATGGCGAGACGTTCGAAGCCGCCCCTGGCGTCGCGGTGACCTTCCACGACGCCGGGCATATTCTCGGATCAGCCATCGTGCAGATGGATGTGCGCGATCATGGCAGAACCCGTCGCCTGGTGTTCTCGGGTGACCTCGGGAACACCTGCTCGCCGTTGATGCACGCGCCTGCCGTGCTCAAGGAAGCCGACGTCGTGCTCATGGAGTCGACGTACGGCGACCGTGACCATCGCAGTCACGAAGCGACCATCGAAGAGTTGGCCGCTATCCTGCAAGAAGCGCATCGCGATGGTGGCAACGTACTGATGCCCTCGTTCGCAGTCGGCCGCACCCAGGACCTGATCTACTACCTGGGCCGCTTTTACCGCGAAGGACGGTTGCCCCAGCAGGCGGTATTTCTGGACAGCCCAATGGCGATCAGGGCCAACGCCATTTACGCGCACTACAAGGATCAGCTGGATCTCAACGGCCTCGATTCGTCCATGAGTGGCGTTAGCGGCAAGCTCTACGCCGAACGCTGGTTGCCGATTTTGAAATCGACGCCGACCCCTGAAGAATCCATGGCGATCAACCGCTTCAAGAGCGGCGTGATCATCATTGCCGGCAGTGGCATGTGCACCGGCGGGCGCATCCTGCATCACTTCAAGCACAACCTATGGCGCGGCGAGTGCCACCTGGTGATTCCAGGGTTCCAGGCGCGCGGCACACTTGGCCGGGTGATCGTCGACGGCGCCAAGAGCGTCAAGCTGCTTCATCAGCGCATCGCGGTGAATGCCAAAGTGCATACCCTCGGCGGATTTTCCGCCCACGCCGGACAATCCGAATTGATCGACTGGGTGAGCAACTTTGAAAATCGCCCGGAACTCTACCTGGTGCACGGCGAGCTGGAGAAGATGCTGATCCTGCAACGGACCATCCGTGACCGCCTCGGCTGGGAGGCACGGATACCGGAACCCGGCGACCGCATCGCACTCTGAAACGCAGCAGGGCGGGCCGCCGGCGGCCCGGCCTGCCAGCAATCGGCTTGAGCCTGCCGAGTGCACCCTATAGCCTGAACGCGACGCTCATACATGGAGATGTTGTATGTCCTTTGAACCGGATGACTACCTGTCTCGACACTTCCAGACCAGCGGCGCCGATCTGGAAAGCAAGCTCGACGAGCTGGCCGGAATGGTGGTCCCCGCCAACAGCCCGAACCTACCGCTGTACCGAGAAATGCTGGTGACCGTCGTTCGCATGGCGCAGGCCGACCGCAGCCGTTGGGATGCCAAGATCCTGCTGCAGACCATGCGCGAGATGGAGCATGCCTTCGGTCGCCTCGACCAGTTCAAGCGTCGGCGCAAGGTCACGGTATTCGGCTCAGCGCGCACACCGGTCGAACATCCGCTCTACGCTCTGGCACGTCAGCTGGGCGCGACGCTCGCTCACTTCAACTTCATGGTCATCACCGGCGCCGGTGGCGGCATCATGGCGGCCGCTCATGAGGGGGCCGGGCGCGACAACAGCCTGGGCCTGAACATCACGCTACCCTTCGAACAGCATCCGAACGCTGTGGTTGGCGGCACCGAGAACCTGCTGTCATTCCATTTCTTCTTCGTCCGCAAGCTGTTCTTCATCAAGGAGGCCGATGCCCTGGTGCTCTGCCCAGGGGGATTCGGCACGCTGGACGAGGCACTGGAAGTGCTCACGCTGATTCAGACTGGCAAGAGCCCACTGGTACCGATCGTGCTGCTCGACGAACCGGGCGGCACTTACTGGAAGGATGCGTTGCGGTTCATGCGCAGCCAGCTGGAGGAGAATCGCTACATCCTTCCCAGCGACATGCGACTGATGCGGCTGGTGGAAAACGCCGACGAGGCGGCGAAGGAGATCGCCAATTTCTACCGCAACTTCCACTCCAGTCGCTGGCTGAAAGAGCACTTCGTGTTGCGAATGAACCATCCGCTCAATCAACAAGCGATGGACTACCTGAACGAGGAGTTCGCCGACCTGTGCGTGAATGGAGGCTTCGAACAGCAGAACTGCTGCGAGCTGGAACTGGACGAACCGGAACTGCAGCGCCTGCCGCGTCTGAGCTTCACCTTCAACGGGCGCAACCACGGCCGACTGCGGGAGCTCACCGACTATATCAACGAGCCCGGCAACTGGGCGCGTCCGCTGGCCAGCGAGGACTGAGGGAAAACGGGGCAACCATAACGCCGCAAGGCAAGCGATGAAGCGCGACGACGTGACGTTTGCCGAACGCGTTAGCAGTCAGCCGAGCTGCCACCTCGCAACAATCGGCTGATCAGCTCCAGCGGATAGCCACGATAACTGAGAAAGCGGCCCTGCTTGGCGCGCTCTCGCGCATCGGCGGGCAGGCGGCCGGCGAATTTTCGCTGCCATAACTCACGCAACTGCGCATTCCAGTCGAACCCACTGTCACGCAGAGCCTGCTCGATATCCGCTCTGGGCAGCCCGCGCTGAGCGAGCTCTTCGCGGATGCGCAACGGCCCGTAGCCGGCATTGGCCCGGCTTCTGACAAAGCTTTCGAGATAACGGGACTCGGACAGCAGGCCCTGTTCGCAGAGACGATCCAGAGCCTGCTCGATCAGATCAGGCGGGGCGCCACGCTGGCGCAACTTGCGGGCCAGCTCGACACGACCGTGTTCGCGGCGAGCCAGCAGGTCCATCGCAGCCCGCCGCACCGCGACGGGATTATCGAGCACGGCGGCCATGCGGATCAGAGGTCGGCGTCAACCAGCTCTTCGCTGACCGCGTTCGCCTTGCTGCCACCGGAAACCACGAGCAGCTTGTCGCGGATCTGCTGCTCGATCTCGCGACCGATCTCCGGATTGTCTTCCAGGAACTTGGCGGCGTTGGCCTTGCCCTGGCCGATCTTGTTGCCCTTGTAGGCGTACCAGGCACCGGACTTCTCCACCAGCCCCTGCTGCACGCCGAGGTCGATGATCTCGCCGTTGCGGTAGATACCTTTGCCATAGAGGATCTGGAACTCGGCCTGGCGGAACGGCGGGGCCACCTTGTTCTTCACCACCTTGACGCGGGTTTCGCTGCCGACCACCTCGTCGCCTTCCTTCACCGCGCCGGTACGGCGGATATCCAGACGAACCGAAGCGTAGAACTTCAGCGCGTTACCGCCGGTGGTGGTTTCCGGGCTGCCGAACATCACGCCGATCTTCATGCGGATCTGGTTGATGAAAATGACCAGGCAGTTGGCGTTCTTGATGTTACCGGTGATCTTGCGCAGCGCCTGGGACATCAGGCGGGCCTGCAGGCCGACGTGGGCATCGCCCATCTCGCCTTCGATCTCCGCCTTGGGCACCAGCGCGGCCACGGAGTCGACGATGATCACGTCGACCGCATTGGAGCGCACCAGCATGTCGGTGATTTCCAGGGCCTGCTCGCCGGTATCCGGCTGCGAAACCAGCAGGTCGTCGACGTTGACGCCCAGCTTGCCGGCGTAGTCCGGGTCCAGTGCGTGTTCGGCGTCGACGAAGGCGCAGGTGGCACCCATCTTCTGCGCCTCGGCGATCACAGAGAGGGTCATGGTGGTCTTGCCGGACGATTCGGGACCATAGATCTCGACGATTCGACCCTTCGGCAGGCCGCCAATGCCCAGCGCGATATCCAGGCCCAGCGAGCCTGTGGAGATGGCCGGAATCGCCTGACGATCGTGATCGCCCATGCGCATCACTGCGCCCTTGCCGAACTGCTTTTCAATCTGGCCCAGGGCTGCAGCCAAGGCGCGCTTCTTGTTCTCGTCCATCGAATCCTCACTTGATCAAGAGGGCCGGAGGCCACAACAACTGTATAAGTAGCCAGTATTAGAACATAGGCGATTTTGCTCGCCTAGCCCCGAAGCGGTTTTTCTCCGAGCGCCAGCGCGAGCAATCCATGCAGCGCAGCGGCCACCGTCTGCTCGCGCACCGATTGCCGATCTCCGCTGAACAGCCGGCGATCGACATACAACCGGGAGCCATCGGCCCAGGCGATCCAGACAGTGCCCACCGGCTTTTCCGGCGAACCACCACCGGGACCGGCGATCCCACTGACCGCGACGGCAAAGCGCGCGCCGCTGCGCTCCTGAGCGCCACGCACCATGGCCTGCACCACCTCGGCACTAACCGCGCCGACCTGCTCGAACAATGCCGTCGGCACGCCCAATTGAAGCGTCTTCTGGGCATTCGAATAAGTGACGTAACCAGCCTCGAACCAGGCCGAACTACCTGCAACGCGGGTAATGGCCTCGGCAATGCCACCGCCGGTACAGGACTCCGCCGTAGTGACCTGGGCATGCTGGCGCTGTAGCGCATCGCCCAGCCGTGTGGCCAGTTCAGTAAGATCCATCGAGGCTCCGGCAGGCTTGGAAAACTGGCCGATACCCTACACCAGCGCGAGATGAAGATCAGCCCGACAGGCTCATCCAGGGGCGAACGGTTGCTCCGGCTCGTCACGCATCCTGACGTACCGGCAGCGTGACGCTCGCACCCAGCCGCCCTGCACGCCTGTGCACTACCTTGTCGCCATACCGCTGGATAGGATCGGCAAGGGTTCGCTTGACGAAAAAGGCGAACAGCACCAGTACGCCCAGCAACAGCGCCATGTACAGCGGGCCAGGCACGGTGAGCGCCGCAGGACCGAACCCGAGGCGCTCGGCAAGAGCGAATAACGACGGATGCGACAGGAACACGACGTAGCCGATCCCGCCGAGCGGGGCAAGCCAGCGCAGCCAGGCGCCGGTGGCACGAGTGGCGCTCAGGAAGATCGCAACCCCCACGCTGTAACTGACGAAGTAGCGGTACCAGGTCTCGCCCAAACCGGTGTCACGCGAATAGGCGAACACGCAGATCGGTAGCAGGAACAGGTAGAACAGCGCCACCGCGAGACGGGCGTAACGCCCGGTATCGGGCGCACGGCCATTGTCCGTTGCCCGCCATAGCGCACCGAGAAAGCAAACGCTGAGCATCAGAGGCAAAGCCACCGGCAGCTTCACCTCGAGCTTGTAGCGCAGCACGGCGAGCAGCAGCGTGAATGCGTATTGAGCGAGCAGAAACGTCAGATCCCACTTCGCCGAGCCTCCCAGGCGCAAGGCGAACAACAGGACACACAACACATAGAAGGTCAGCTCGATCTGCAACGTCCAGTACAGCCCGATCACGTTCTCGACGAACACGAAGCCCTGCAGCATCGTCGCGTTGATCGCGACCACCCCCGGACTGAACACCCTCGCGGGATCGTCCCAGGGAAACATCACCCCGAGAAACAGCGAAAGCCAGTACAGGGGAAACAGCCTGAAGAAACGCTGGTAGGCGAACGCCGCTATCGGCCGCTCATAACGACTACGACTCTGATACAGCGCCGCGACGATGAAGTAGCCGCTCAGCGCGAACAGCACCAGAACACTGGTCTTGCCGACATCCAGCACGGTCTTGCTGGCGAGGAAGAGGTAGTTGCTCATCTCGTCCAGCTGACCATCACGTTTCATCTTCGCAATGAGGTGGGAATAGGCGACGCACAAGGCCGCCACGCCGCGCAGGGCATCGAGCCCGAGTAATCGAGACATGTCTGCTGCTCACTTTTGATCAGAAGGGAACGTCGCCAGCGCTACGGCGGCACGAACTGACGCGAGGGATTGGTGCCCGCGGACGGCGACAGGCTGGTCGGCACGAGGCCGTAGGACGAATGCCGGGTGTGGCAAGGGCAAGCTACCGCCACAGGCGGAGTGGCCTGGGAGGTCGCGCGAGCAGTGAGGCGTCGGCACCTTGTTGCAGCACGCGCCGGGTGGTGGCCACAGTGCTCGACAGGTCCGAAACTAGCGGCAGATTCGCCTCGAATCAACGTGTTCCGTCCAGCTACCGACAGATGACGCGCCGCGCTCGCCAATCGGTTGCCGACGTGCATCTGCCTGGGCTCCGCCCCGTGATAACCTTGCCGGTTTTCGGCGGAACCGCGCAATGCGCGCGGCGCCACGCATGCGCCGCCACCGATTCCGCCATCAACGAATACGCACCGCACGACGATGACCAAACCCAACGCCGATCTCTCTGCCCACACGCCGATGATGCAACAGTACTGGAAGCTCAAGCGCGAGCATCCGGACCAGCTGATGTTCTACCGCATGGGCGATTTCTACGAGCTGTTCTACGACGACGCCAAGAAAGCCGCCGCGCTGCTGGATATCACCCTGACCGCGCGCGGGCAATCGGCGGGCACCGCGATTCCCATGGCGGGCATCCCGTTCCACTCCGCCGAAGGCTATCTGGCGCGACTGGTCAAGCTTGGCGAATCGGTGGTGATCTGCGAGCAGATCGGCGACCCGGCCACCAGCAAGGGGCCGGTGGAGCGCCAGGTGGTGCGCATCATTACCCCCGGTACGGTGAGCGACGAGGCGCTGCTCGACGAGCGCCGCGACAACCTGCTGGCGGCGGTAGTTGGCGACGAGAAGCTGTTCGGCCTGTCGGTGCTGGACATCGCCAGCGGCCGCTTCAGCGTGCAGGAACTCAAGGGCTGGGAGACTCTACTCGCCGAACTGGAACGCCTGAGTCCGGCGGAATTGTTGATCCCCGACGATTGGCCACAGGGCCTGCCGCTGGAGAAACGCCGCGGTGTGCGCCGTCGCGCGCCCTGGGATTTCGATCGCGATTCGGCCTTCAAGAGCCTCTGCCAGCAATTCTCCACTCAGGACCTCAAGGGCTTCGGCTGCGAGAACCTGACCCTGGCCATCGGCGCTGCCGGCTGCCTGCTCGCCTACGCCAAGGAAACCCAGCGCACCGCCCTGCCCCACCTGCGCAGCCTGCGTCATGAGCGCCTCGACGACACGGTGATCCTCGACGGTGCCAGCCGGCGCAATCTGGAGCTGGACGTCAACCTGGCCGGCGGCCGTGACAACACGCTGCAATCGGTCATGGACCGCTGCCAGACCGCCATGGGCTCGCGCCTGCTGACCCGCTGGCTGAATCGCCCGCTGCGCAACCGCGAGACTCTCGAGGCGCGTCAGGACTCGATCACCTGCCTGCTGGAACATTACCGCTTCGAACAGCTGCAGCCGCAGCTCAAGGACATCGGTGACTTGGAACGCATCCTCGCCCGTATCGGCCTGCGCAACGCCCGTCCGCGCGATCTGGCGCGCCTGCGCGACGCGCTCGCTGCGCTACCGCAGCTGCAGGCCGGCATGCAGGACCTGGTGGCACCGCATCTACTGGAACTGGCGACAAGCATCAGTACCTACCCGGAGCTGGCCGAGCTGCTGGCGCGCGCCATCATCGACAATCCGCCGGCGGTGATCCGCGACGGCGGTGTGCTCAAGAGCGGCTACGACGCCGAGCTGGACGAGCTGCAGTCGCTCTCCGAGAACGCCGGCCAGTACCTGATGGATCTGGAGACCCGCGAGAGGGCGCGCACCGGCTTGGCCAACCTCAAGGTCGGCTACAACCGCGTGCACGGCTACTTCATCGAGCTGCCGAGCAAGCAGGCCGAATCGGCGCCGGCCGACTACATCCGCCGGCAGACCCTCAAGGGCGCCGAGCGCTTCATCACCCCTGAGCTGAAGGAATTCGAAGACAAGGCACTGTCGGCCAAGAGCCGCGCCCTCGCCCGCGAGAAGCTGCTCTATGACGAGCTGCTGGAACTGCTCATCGGCCATCTGCCGCCCCTGCAGGAAAGCGCTGCCGCCCTGGCCGAACTGGACGTGCTGAGCAATCTCGCCGAGCGCGCGCTCAATCTCGATCTGAATCGCCCGCGCTTCGTCGAGCAGCCGTGCATGCGCATCGAGCAGGGTCGCCACCCGGTGGTCGAGCAAGTATTGGAGACGCCGTTCGTGGCCAACGACCTTGGCCTCGACGATGCCACCCGCATGCTGGTCATCACCGGGCCGAACATGGGCGGTAAATCGACCTACATGCGCCAGACTGCGCTGATCGTGCTGCTGGCGCAGATCGGCAGCTTCGTCCCGGCGGCTGCCTGCGAGCTCTCGCTAGTGGACCGCATCTTCACCCGCATCGGATCGTCGGACGACCTCGCCGGCGGGCGCTCCACCTTCATGGTGGAAATGAGCGAAACCGCCAACATCCTGCACAACGCCAGCGACCGCAGCCTGGTTCTGATGGACGAAGTGGGCCGCGGTACCAGCACCTTCGATGGCCTGTCGCTGGCCTGGGCCGCCGCCGAACAGCTGGCCCGGTTGCGCGCCTTCACGCTGTTTGCCACCCATTACTTCGAACTGACCGTGCTGCCGGAAAGCGAGCCGGTGGTGGCAAACGTGCACCTCTCGGCCACCGAGCACAACGAGCGCATCGTCTTCCTGCACCACGTGCTACCCGGTCCGGCGAGCCAGAGTTACGGTTTGGCGGTGGCGCAACTGGCAGGCGTGCCGGGCGAAGTCATCCAGCGTGCACGCGACCATCTGTCGCGCCTGGAAACCACCAGCCTGCCCCACGAAGCGCCGAGAATGGCACCCGGCCAGCCAGCGCCGCCCATGCAGAGCGACCTGTTCGCCAGCCTGCCGCATCCGGTGCTCGAGGAATTGGGGCGGATCAATCCCGATGATGTAACGCCGCGCCAGGCGCTGGAGCTGCTATACAGCTTGAAATCACGCATTTGATACGCCGCGAAAGCTGCTAGAATCGCGCGCATTTTTTTGATAAGCGGCATTTGCCTGTGCCGCCTACTCGCATGGGCGTCACCGTAACGCCTACCTGACACGCCTGAGGAGATAGCTAGACATGACCTTCGTCGTCACCGACAACTGCATCAAGTGCAAATACACCGATTGCGTGGAAGTCTGCCCGGTGGACTGCTTCTACGAAGGCCCGAACTTTCTGGTGATTCACCCGGACGAGTGCATCGACTGCGCCCTCTGTGAGCCCGAGTGCCCTGCCCAGGCGATTTTCTCCGAGGACGAGGTTCCGGAAGACCAGCAGGAGTTCATTGAGCTGAACGCGGACCTGGCGGAAGTCTGGCCGAACATCACCGAGAAGAAGGATGCACTGGCCGATGCCGAAGAGTGGGACGGCGTGAAGGACAAGCTGCAGTATCTCGAGCGCTGATCAGCGCTCGTTACACAAAAATGCCCGCATGAAGCGGGCATTTTTGTCTGCGGCAATGTGCGGTCAGGCTTTGTCGACACCCTTCTTCAAGGTGTCCTTCGCCTCCCCTTTGAGCTGCTGGCCTTCACCCTTGACCTCCTGGCGCTGACCCTCGCCTTTCATGCGCTCATTATCGGTCGCTTCGCCCACGCCCTGCTTGATCTTGCCGACGGCTTCGTTGGTATTGCCCTTGATCTTGTCTTCTGCGCTACTCATGGCGAACTCCTGACTTATTCGTTAGTGACATAAGGTGGACCGACCGCGCGAAGCGTTAGTTTCGCCCAGTCATCAGGGCGGAGCGGTTCATGCCTGGCGCGAAGGCATCAACCGGCGCAGCAAGGGCCGACCCGCCAGATGCAGAAACACCGGCGCGCCGACGATGAGGTAAAAGTAATAGGTCACGAAACGCCAGATCACGATGGCCGCCGCGGTGGTCGACTTGCCTACCATGGGCGTCAGCAACGCGGCCGAGGCCAGTTCGGCGCTGCCGGCGCCACCGGGCAACAGGCTGAGCTGACCGGCGGTGAGCGCCAGTAGCTGCACGAGGAAGGTCCAGGCCCAGGCGAGTTCGCTGCCCAGCCCCTGCAGCGTAAGGTAGAGCACGCTGAAGCGCAGCAACCAGTGCAGCGTGGTGAGTGCGAACACCGTGAGCAGGATTCGCCGTGGCAGGCGGAAGCATTCGACCAGGGCGTTGCGGAAGCCCAGCACCTTGCGCGCCCAGCGCCGCTTGCGCGTTTGCTTCATGCCGAGGCGCGTGACCAGCCAGCCGTTGAGCAGGAAGACCTGGCGGTGGAAGCGGCCGAGCAGCGCCAGCAGCACTAACACTCCGATCAGCAGCGCCGCGCTGAAGCCCAGCAGGCTGGCGATGTACGCGTTGAGTGCATGCGTCAACGCGTAGAACAGCACACCGACCAGCGCGCAGGCGAAGAACAGCAGATCACTCAACTGCTCGACGGCATAAGTCGCGGTGCCCTTGGCCGGCGCCACGCCCTGGCGCATCAGCAGCGCCATCAGCGTCAGCGGGCCGCCGGCGCCGCCGGGCGTCGCACAGATCGCGAACTCGGTAGCCACGACGATACCGAAAGCGCGGCGCTGGTCCAGCTGCCGGCGCCCGAGCAACAGGCGCAGGCGCAGCGCGTTGAGGTTCCAGCCGAGGAGCACCATGCCCAGCATGATCATCAGCAGGCCGCCGGGAAACTGCCAAAGACGCTCGAACAGCCCCCTGCCACCAAGCAGCAGCGGCACGAGCGCAGCGGCAGCCAGGGCGCCGCCCAACAACCACCAGCGTCGATTCATGCCACTGCGCTCAACGATCCGTTCTCTTCCAGCCAGTCTATCTTGGTTACCGGCCGACGCCCGTCATCGAGCAGCCGAAGCAGCACGTCCTTCCAATAACGCCGTGAAAATTCGTGGCGCATATCCACCGGATGCAACCCGAGCCGCAGCAACGGGGCCTCTCGATGACGACGCAGCTGATGTTCGCTGACCAGCCGGGAAAGTCCTCGCCGCCAGGAGCTGCGAGCACTCCAGACAAGTCCCGGCGCGACGATGGGTGCGAATTCCGGCAGCCGGAACAGATGCCCGGGATCGCTGGTATAGACCAACCCGCTGTCTGCCAGCGCATGCCGTGTGCCGGGGCTCATCAGCCACGCCGGCGCGACGAACCCATGCAATGGCCAGCCGTGGCGGCGAAACAGCTCCATGCCATGGTCCAGGCGTTGCCGCGCGCTCGCCGCGTCCAGGCTGTAGAACTCGCCCTCGTGCGTATAGACGCGGCGCATGAACCAGTCCCGCGGGTTGCGCGGTGCCGGCTCCAGGTCGGCGTGGTAGCAGCCGTGCAAAACCAGTTCGTCGCCCCGCTGCAGACGATGGTCCAGCAGTCGGCGGAACTCCGGCTGCCGCTCCAGCGGATTGCGTCGATGAAAGTCCGGCACCACCAGCCAGGTGATCGGGACGCCGCCAATGGCATCCACCGCCTCGACGAACGGCCGATAGTCCGGCCAGGTTTCCGCGGCGACGTCATGCAACACCAGTGTCAGGGCACGATCAGCCATGCACGGCTACCGGCAGATCCGCCGTGCCCAGCACCGCGTGGTAGTGCGCCAGCAGCCCGGCGACCACCGCATCCCATGCATGGTGGGCTTCGACATGCTGGCGCGCCTGATGGCCAAGCAACCTCGGCTCGTCCTCGAACAGTTCGCGCACGGTATGCGCCATCGCCCTGGGGTCGAGCGGCTTGCAGAGTCGCCCGCTGTAGAACGGCACCAACTCCGGCAGCGCCCCAGCCCGCGCCGCGACGACCGGAATGCCGGACGCCATGGCCTCCAGCGCGACCAGGCCGAAGGTCTCCTGATTGCCGGCGTGCAGCAGCACATCGCTGCTGGCCAGATAACGCGCCACTTCCATGGCCGGGCAAAAGCGATCGATGACAGTGACGTTGTCCGGCACCCGCTGCGGCATGCTCGAACCCACCAGCAACAGGTGATAGGGCTTGCCGAGCTGACGCGCGGTCTCCAGCAGGATGTGCAGGTTCTTCTCCCGCGAGCCGCGGCCGGCGAACACCATCAGCCGCGCATCGTCCGGCAAACCCAGTTCACGGCGGAGCTGCGGGTCGCGCCGGTCGGGGTTGAAGGTCTCCAGATCGACCCCCAGCGGCTGCACGAAGACGTTGCGCACACCCAGGTGGGTCAGCTTGTCGGCCATCACTTCACTCGGCGCCAGTACGCGGTCGAAGCTGCCATACAGTCGCGAGACGTAGCCATTGAAATTCGTCCCCAGCCAGCTGCCGATACGGTTGCTGACCAGCAAGGGCAGGTCCGAATGGTAGAAACCGATCACCGGCACCTCTAGCCTGCGCCCGGCCTCGAGAGCCGCCCAGGCGGTCATGTACGGATCGCCGACTTCGATCAGGTCAGGCCGCAACGAACGCAGCAGATTGCACCAGGGAGCACGACGGATCGGGAAGCGATAGCCCTTGCCGAACGGCAGGATCGGAGCGGGTACCTGATACAGACCGTCGTTGTGGCTGTAGCCGTCGCCCGGCACCAGAATGCTGTGGCGCACCCCGGAGTAGAGCTGCAAGCGCCGGTGCTTGGCCTCGAGGTAGGTGCGCACGCCACCACTGGCCGGCGCGTAGAACATGGTCATGTCCGCGATGTGCAAGGTACTTCTCCGTTCGGTCCGTTGCAGAAGAACCGGCTGCTCGCCGACGGGGCGCCGCGTCGGCGACCCGCTCCGCCATCCATGCGGAATAAATCTGTAATGAAATAAATGACCGTTACGCCGGAGGGACGTTCGCGTAGGGCTCCGCTCAGGCGTCAGGCTGTTTGTCGCCTGGATCCTTGCCTTCCACCGACGCGTGCTCGATGACTGCATTGAGTTCGGCACCGAACAGCAGCACCGCGGAGGAGATATACAGATAGAGTAGCAGCACGATAATGGCGCCGATGCTGCCGTACGTGGCGTTGTAGTCGGCAAAGTTCTGCACGTAGATACCGAAGGCGATCGAGGCCAGGATCCACACCAGCACGGCCAGCACCGAGCCCGGTGTAATGAAGCGGAATTCCTGCTCCACATCCGGCGTCACGTAGTAGAGAAGCGCCACCACCAGCATCAACATGACCACGATCACCGGCCAACGCAGCCAGGTCCAGAGCAGAACCACCAGATCGCCCATGCCCACCTGGCTGGCCAGCCACTCCATCGCCTGCGGCCCGATGATCATCAGCCCGGCAGTCAGAAGCAGCAGTACCGCGACGCCTATCGTATAGGCCAGCGAGAGCAAGATGAGCTTCCAGCTGGGTCGCCCCTCCTCCACGTCATAGGCGCGGTTCATGGCGATCATCAGCGACCTGAAGCCGATCGAAGCCGTCCACAACGCCACGAGAATACCGAACGACAACAGCCCGGCCTGCTGCTCCTGCAGTTGGTTGATGACCGGGTTTATCTGCTCCATCGCCATTGGCGGCAAGGCCAGCGCGGCCTGCATGCGCAACCACTCGAAGAAGTTCTGCAGATCGAGAAAGCCGAGTAATGCAATGAGGAACACCAGGAACGGAAACATCGCGAACAGCCCCCGGTAGGCCAGTGCCGATGCATAGGTCGACATGTCATCGGCGCCGAATTCCTTGAAGGTGCGCTTGAGCAAGGTAAAGGCCCCGATGCCGCGGGTGTCCAGCATGGCCATTGATGTTCCCCGATCAGTGAAGTTGGCGGTCTAGAAAATGGGACGACCGCACCGCCGGAGAGTTCGCTGCTAGTCGCTCGCGAGCGGCTCCACGCGGATCGCACCTTCGTGCAGCACCGCTCGCCATACCCGCTCGGCAGGAGCGTGCAACAGGGCTGCCGCCAACGCTGGTTCCAGGCGCGTGCGCAGCCGCCGACTGAGGTCGCGCGCACCGAAGCGCGAGTCGTGCGCGTGGCAGATGGCGCGTTTGACGGCCTCGTCGACCTGCAGCCGTACGCCCTGCCGGTCCAGGCGCAGCGCCAGCTTGCCCAGTTCGACATCGAGCACCGCCATCAGCCTATCGCCCTGGATGCTCTCGAACTGCAGCGTGCGGTCGATGCGATTGAGGAACTCCGGATCGAAATGCCGATGCAACGCCTGCCCAAAGCTGCGGCTTTGCAACACGGCACGGCCAATAGGCGGTATCGGCCAGCGCTCCCATCGCGCAGCCTGCCGTGCGCCGACATTGCTGGTCATGAACACCAGCGCGTTGCGGAAATCGAGGGTCCGGTTGCCAGCAGCCAAGGTCAGTCGTCCGCTATCCAGCACATTGAGCAGGCTGCGCACGACCTCCCGACTGGCCTTCTCCAGCTCGTCGAACAGCACGATACCGGGCCGGCTGAAGCTTCCCGCGATGGCCTCGGCGTCGAACAGGGTCGTGCCTTCCTTGCTGCCCACGTAACCGGGCGGGGCTCCGGTGAGCGCGGCGGCGTAGTGCTCCTGGGCCAGGGTATTCATGTCGATACGGCAGAAGGCGTCCGGCTTGCCATGAATAGCCTGAGCCAGCAGCCGGACGATCTCGGTCTTGCCAACCCCGGTCGGGCCGAGGAAGAGATTGACCGTCAGCGGACGTTCGGGATCGCCGATTCCGGCCTTGACCACGCGAAGCATCGCCTCGATTTCGCTCAGCACCGCATCCTGACCAACGATACGACTGCGCAGCAGCGCCATGACGGTCTCGACGTCGAACAGGAAGCGCGACGCCGACTTCGGCGCATGGCCCTCCCGGTCGCTGGCTTGCGCGAGCTGGGTACGGTTGTGCTCGATGAGTTCATTCACGAACGGCATGGATATTCCGGTGCGGAGTGTTGAACGTGCGCCCCCTCAACCATTGGAGCGAAGGGGCGCGGGGAATGGGGGCGATTAACGCTGCGCGTCCGCGGCTACTCGCTCTCCGAAAGGCAAAACCTGGATCGCAACGAAGGCGGGCAATCACACGAAGCAGACACCGGCCTGCCACCCTCGCGCGCTCCAAGGAGAGGGCCGCGGTGAGGGGCGCACGACCACGATGGCAAGCCCCCCGCTGGAACACTTGTCCCAAGGCGGCGTCCCTCCCCTCAACCCAGCGTCCGCTCCCGCCCCGCATGCGGCAGTTCGTACACCGGGCAGTCGGCGACGCCGACAGTGGCTCGGGTCAGGGCCTCGACGTTTTCCTGCGCCTTCTGCGCATCCAGCACCCAGGTGCGGTAGAACTCGAACGGACAGTCAGCCACGCCCTTGTCACCGTCACCCGAGTTGTAGACGCCGGTGTAGCCGCGGTGCAGCAGCTTGAACAGGTGATTCTGCGACTGGTCGTTGGAACGGGCGTCACGGATCTGCGAGATGGACAGCTGGGCGTACTGGATCCCCATTTCCTCCTCGCCGCACTCGCCCAGGGTGCGACCGTCGAAGCCGATGATCGCCGAGTGGCCGAAGTAGCTGTAGACGCCATCGAAGCCCGCGGCATTGGCCACCGCCACGTAACAGTTGTTGGCCCAGGCCATGGTCTTGGACATCAGCACCTGCTGTTCCTTGGCCGGGTACATGTAGCCCTGGCAGCGCACGATCAGCTCGGCGCCCTTCATCGCACAGTCGCGCCAGATCTCCGGGTAGTTGCCGTCGTCGCAGATGATCAGGCTGATCTTCATGCCCTTGGGGCCGTCGCTGACGTAAGTGCGGTCACCCGGATACCAGCCCTCGATCGGGCACCAGGGGATGCACTTGCGGTACTTCTGCACGATCTCGCCCTGATCGTTGATCAGCACCAGCGTGTTGTAAGGCGCCTTGCCCGGGTCTTCGTTGCGCTCGCCGGTGAGCGAGAAGATGCCCCAGGTCCGTGCCTCGCGACAGGCGGCCGAGAAGATCGCGGTTTCCTCGCCGGGAATGGTGGTGGCGGTTTCCATCATCTCGCCGGGGTCATACATGATCCCCATGGTGCTGTACTCGGGGAACACAACCAGGTCCATGCCCGGCAGGCCGAGCTTCATGCCCTTGATCATCTCGGCAATCTTACGCGCGTTGTCGAGTACCTCGGCGCGGGTGTGCAGGCGCGGCATCTTGTAGTTGACGACGGCTACGCCGACGGTATCGGGACTGCTGGAAATATCACCGTGACGCATGGGTCTCTCCCTCTTTCGGGTTCTGTCGTAGTGAGCGGCTTGGCGCTGGCGCGACCGACGCTGCAGGCTAGTGGCTGATCATCCACGGCCGGTTCGACGGGCTGGCCTTGAGCGCATGGGGATTGGCCTTGGTGGGTTGCAGCGGCTTACTCGGGCCGCAGCAGCTGCAGCCGGCCGGGTGGCGCTTGCTGGCGGCATACTCGGCGACTGTCTTGGGCGCGTGGCTGGCGCGCTCATTGGTCTCATGCGCCGCGCGGGTACTGCCGGCCATGGTTGCCAGGCCGGGGGCGGTGCGAATTACTCGCGGGCTGGGCGTGCCGCAGGCCGGACAGTCGCAGGGTTCGCTGCGCACACTCATCGGGCGCAGGGCGGTGAAATCACCGCAGGCGTCGCAGTCGTATTCATAGATCGGCATCGCGTCATCCTCCGTGTCCCTCCATCCGGGCGAGCCAGGCCGCCGTCCAGAGCACCTGCCCCGCCCGGATGAACGAACTCATTTGTCGTAGGCGATCGGCAGGTCGATGCTGCCATCGAGGAACCGGGTCGGCCCGGACGCGTTCGGGTGAATGTCGAACTCGAAGATCTCGGTCGGCAGCCAGAGCGTGGCGCAGGCATTGGGTATGTCCACCACGCCGCTGATATGGCCCTGCACCGGCGCCGAACCGAGCAGCGAGTAACCCTGCGCCGGTGTGTAGCCGAATTTGGTCAGGTAGTTGATGGCGTTCAGACAGGCCTGCTTGTAGGCGATGTTGACGTCCAGGTAGTGCTGCTTGCCGCTCTCGTCGACCGAGATGCCTTCGAAGATCAGGTAGTCCTTGTAGGTCGGCACGATGGGGCTGGGCTTGAAGATCGGGTTCTTGATGCCGTACTTGGCCATGCCGCCCTTGATCAGCTCGACCTTCATGTGCACCCAGCCGGCCATCTCGATGGCGCCGCAGAAGGTGATCTCGCCGTCACCCTGGCTGAAGTGAAGGTCGCCGACCGAGAGCCCGGCGCCGTCTACATAGACCGGGAAGAAGATCTTCGAGCCGCGCGAAAGATCCTTGATGTCGCAGTTGCCGCCATGCTCGCGGGGCGGCACGGTACGCGCGCCCTGGGCCGCGGCCTTGTCACGCGCCTCGCCGGTGAGTTTGCCCATGTGCGCGGTGGCGGCGAATGTTGGATTGGCCAGCGGCGGGACGCGGTTGGGATTGGTGTCGATCAGGCCCTGCTCGCGTTCGTTCCAGGTCGCCAGCATCTTGTGGTCCGGCAGGCAGCCGATCAGGCCGGGATGGATCTGCCCGGCGAAACGCACGCCCGGGATATGCCTGGAGCTGGTGAACAGGCCCTGGAAATCCCAGATGGATTTCTGCGCATGGGGAAAGTGGTCGGTCAGGAAGCCGCCGCCGTTCTGCTGCGAGAAGAAGCCATTGAAGCCCCACAGCGAATCCTGCTTGGCACCGATGTCGAGCAGGTCCACCACCAGCAGGTCGCCCGGCTCGGCACCCTCGACGCCAACCGGACCGGACAGGTAGTGCACGGTGGTGAGGTCGACGTCGCGCACATCGGATGCATCGTCGTCGTTCTTGATCGCGCCTGCGGTCCAGTCATAGGTCTCGAGAATGAAGTCGTCGCCCGGCTTGACCCAGCAGGCCATCGGAATGTCGGGATGCCAGCGGTTGTGGATCTGCTCGTTCTCGGTGGCAGGCTGATTCAAGTCGACCTTGATCAGGGTATCGGTCATGACGAAGCTCCTTTGCGTTGGAAGGACATCAGCGTTGCGCTGAACACGGAGCTAGTCTTTTCCGTCGCCAGCTTTTCCGAAATACGTTGGATGACGTATGCACGGAGCCAGCAAATACGCGGTTTCCAGGTCTATCAGACAGGCAGACGAAGGCCGGCGCGCAGGGAACGCACACCGGCCTTGCGATCAGGAAAAGTGAGAAATCACGCTGCTCTATCGCCCATGAACGGGCCTGGGCCGCGAGACCAGCCTGCGCAGTTCGCAACCAATGCCGAACTGCGCGCTTACACCGACAGGTAACGACTGATGGTCGCCTCGTCGGCATTGGCTGCGCTTTCCTCCAGCACGAAGCGGCCCTTCTCGATGACCAGGAAGCGGTCGGCGATTTCCATGGTGAACGACAGCACCTGCTCGGAAACCACGATGGTCAGATCGCGAATCGAGCGGATCTCCTTCAGCGTGCGCGCGATGTCCTTGATGATCGACGGCTGGATGCCCTCGGTCGGCTCATCCAGCAGCAGTACCTTGGGATTGGTCGCCAGGGCCCGGGCAATCGCCAACTGCTGTTGCTGGCCGCCGGACAGGTTGCCACCCTTGCGCTTGCGCATGTCGTGCAGCACCGGGAACAGCGCGTAGAGATCATCCGGCACCTTGCCGCCTGCGGCTGCCGGCAAACCCGTTTGAATGTTCTCCAGCACCGTCATGCTGGGAAAGATCATCCGCCCCTGGGGCACGTAGGCCACACCGCTGGCAACCCGTTGATGGGTCTCCAGCCCGGCGACTTCCTGCCCATCCACCTGCACGCTGCCTGCCGTCTGCGGGACGATACCCATCAGTGTCTTGAACAGCGTGGTCTTGCCCATGCCATTGCGGCCCATGACCGCAACGATTTCCTGCTTTTCGACCTTCAGATTGAGATCGTGAAGGATCTGACTCTGGCCGTAGCCCGAGGCGAGGCTGCTGATCTGGAACATGCTGAACTCCTTTTTGTACCTGTTGGGTGCGACACGCGGGCCAGGGCCCGCACCGCCTCAATGCCCCAGATAAACCTCGATGACCTTGGGATTGCTCTGCACCGCTTCCATGCTGCCCTCGGCCAGCACCTTGCCCTGATGCAGCACGGTGACCTTGTGGGCGATGCTCTTGACGAATTCCATGTCGTGCTCGATCACCAGCACCGAGCGGCCCTGACTGATGCGCTTGAGCAGTTCGGCGGTCTGTGCCCGCTCACTGACGCTCATGCCGGCCACCGGCTCGTCGAGCATCAGCAACTCCGGGTCCTGCATCAGCAGCATGCCGATCTCCAGCCACTGTTTCTGGCCGTGGGAGAGCAGCCCTGCCTCACCGTACAACTGTCCGGTCAGGCCGATTTCTGCCGCGATTTCCTCCACCCGCGCGACGACCTCGGCACTGCGCTTGAAGAACAGCGCACCGAACACCTTGCGCCCGGCCGGATAGGACATCTCCAGGTTCTCGAACACGCTGAGGTTTTCGTAGATCGACGGGTTCTGGAACTTGCGCCCGACCCCGGCGCGAACGATGTCGAACTCCTTCATCTTGGTCAGCTCGCGCCCGTCGAACTGGATCGAGCCGCCGGTGGCGCGGGTCTTCCCGCAGATCAGGTCGAGCACCGTGGTCTTGCCGGCGCCGTTGGGGCCGATCACCACGCGCACCTCGTTGCGGTCTAGATAGAGGTTCAGGTCATCGACCGCCTTGAAGCCGTCGAAGGAAACGGTCAGGCCCTCGATGGCCAGCACCGGTTTAGGCATCTGAAATCCACTCATGGCGTGCTCTCCAGTTGCTTGGCGGGAACCGCATCAATCGTTGCACCGCCCACCCCCGGCTGCTCCGCAGGCGGCTTGGGCTTCATCGATGGCCGGCGCCGATCCGGCAGCCGCAGACGCGCCAGCCAGGGACGGGCATGGCTCTGCCAGAGGCCTGCCAGACCGTTGGGGAAATACATGACCACCGCGATGAACAGCCCACCCATGAAGTACAGCCAGAGTTCGGGGAAGCTCTCGGAGAACACCGTCTTGCCGTAGTTGACCAGCAGCGCGCCGTACACCGCGCCGAGCAGCGACATGCGCCCGCCCACGGCGGCGAAGATGACCATCTCGATCGACGGCACGATGCCGACGAAGCTCGGCGACATGAAGCCCACCTGCAGGGTGAACATCGCCCCGCCGATGGCCGAGAAGCTCGCCGCCACGCAGAACACGAAGATCTTGAAGCTGGCCACGTCGTAACCGGAGAAGCGCACCCGCTCTTCCTTGTCACGCATGGCCATCAGCAAGCGCCCGAGCTTCGAGGCGAGGATGAAGCGCCCGATCAGGATGCAGCCGATGAGCAGCGCCGCGTTGACGAAGTAGAGGATGGTCTTCGCCTCGTCAGTGCGAATGTCCCAGCCGAGCAGCGTCTTCAGGTCGGTGATGCCGTTCACCCCGCCGGTCAGGCCCTGCTGGCCGATGATCAGGATGGTCAGGATCGCCGCGATGGCCTGGGTGACGATGGAGAAATACACATCGCCCACCCGACGCTTGAACATCGCCACACCGATGATCAGCGCGAGAATCGCCGGCACCGCGACCACGGCAAGCAGGGTGAAGCCGAAGCTCTGGAAGGGCTGCCAGAACAACGGCAGCTCGGTGATCTGGTTCCAGTCCATGAAGTCCGGGATACCGGGCGTGGACTGGATTCTGGTGCTTTCCGGGTCGGATGCCTCGAGCTTGAGGAACATCGCCATGCAGTAGCCGCCGAGGCCGAAGAAGATTCCCTGCCCCAGACTGAGAATGCCGCCGTAGCCCCAGCAGAGCACCAGTCCCACGGCAACGAAGGCGTAGGTCAGGTACTTGCCCACCATGTTCAGGCGGAAGCTGTCGAGCAGCAGCGGAAACACCAGCAGGAGCAGCGCCGCCAGGATCAGCAGACCGATGCCACCCTGCTTTCCGCCGAAGAATTTATCGAGTGTCGAGTTCATGCCTTGGCCCTCACGTCGTTCGCCATCGCCACCAGAAAACTGTTCATCATTTGCGCACCTTGGCCGTGAACAGCCCCTGCGGACGCAGCATGAGGATCAGGATCACTGCCGAAAGGGTCAGCACCTTGGCCATCGAGCCGCTGATGAAGAACTCGGCCATCGATTGCGTCTGGGCGATGGAGAACGCCGAGGCAATGGTGCCGAACAGACTGGCCGCGCCGCCGAAGACCACCACCAGGAAGGTGTCGACGATGTATAGCGAACCGGAGGTCGGGCCTGTCGAACCGATGGTGGTGAACGCCGCGCCGGCGACTCCGGCCACGCCGCAGCCCAGGGCGAAGGTCATGCGGTCGACCTTCTTGGTGTTGATCCCCACCGAACGTGCCATCACCCGGTTCTGCACCGTGGCGCGCACCTGCAGGCCCCAGCGCGAGCGGTACATGAGGACGAAGATCGTCGTGGTGAGCAGCAGTGTCAGCGCCATCACGAACAGCCCGTTGAGCGGGATGTCGATGGTGTCGGTGGGCATCCAGGACCCCATCAGCCAGTCCGGCAGCGTGGCGCTGACCTCGCGCGCACCGAAGATCGAACGGAACGCCTGCTGCATCACCAGTGACAGGCCCCAGGTCGCCAGCAACGTGTCCAGCGGGCGATGGTAAAGCTTGCTGATCAACGCCCATTCGGCGAGCCAGCCCAGCGCACCGGCAATCACGAATGACAGCACAATGGCGACGAAAAAGTAGTAGGGCTGCAGCTCAGGCAGGTACTTGAGCGTCAGCACCGAAACCAGATAGGTGGTGTAGGCACCCACGGTGAGGAACTCGCCATGGGCCATGTTGATCACGCCCATCTGACCAAAGATGATCGCCAGACCCAGAGCCATCAGCAGCAGCACGCAGAACACCGACAAGCCGTTGAAACCCTGCATGGCCGCGATGGCACCAAACTCCGATAGCCATTCCATGATGATGTCTCCTGATGGCAAAAGAGAGCGCCGCGGGCCTGCCGGCACGCGGCGCAGAGAGGGTTACTGGTAGCCTTTCGGGAAGGGATTCGGCTCGATCAGGTCGGACTCGAAGACCACCTGGAACTGGCCGTCGGCCTGCACCTGGCCGATGCGCGTCTTGCTCCACAGGTGCTGGTTCTCGTGCACCTTCACGTAGCCTTCCGGCGCGGTGTTCAGCTCCAGCCCAGCGGAGGCGGCGACCACCTTGTCGACGTCGAAGCTGCCGGCCTTCTCGACCGCGGCTTTCCACAGCCATGGGCCGAGGTAGGCCGCCTGGGTAACGTCACCGATCACCGCGTCGCTGCCGTACTTGGCCTTGAACGCCTTGACGAATTCGACGTTGTTGGGGTTATCGAGGCTCTGGAAGTACTTCATCGAGGCGTAGAAGCCGGCCATGTTCTCGCCGCCGATGCCGAGCAGTTCGTCCTCGGTGACCGAGAGGGTCAGCAGGGTCTGCTTGTCCGCTGTGATGCCGGCGGCCTTGAGCTGCTTGTAGAAGGCGACGTTGGAACCACCGACCACGGCGGCGAAGATCACGTCAGGCTTCTTCAGCTTGATCTTGTTGGTCAGCGAGCCGAACTGGGTGTTGCCCAGCGGGTAGTACTCCTCGCCCACCACCTTGCCGCCGAGCACGTTCTCGATGTGCTTGCGGGCGATCTTCATCGAGGTGCGCGGCCAGATGTAGTCCGAGCCGAGCAGGTAGAAGGTCTTGGCGCCCTTCTCCTTGGCGACCCAGTCGAGGCCGGCGAGGATCTGCTGGGTGGCCTCCTGGCCGGTGTAGACGACGTTCTTCGACTGCTCCAGGCCTTCATAGAAGGTCGGGTAGTAGAGCAGCCCGTTCTCCCGCTCGAAGATCGGCAGCACCGCCTTGCGCGAGGCCGAGGTCCAGCAGCCGAACACCGCGGCGACCTTGTCGCGCTCCAGCAGCTTCTTGGCCTTTTCGGCGAAGGTCGGCCAGTCGGACGCGCCGTCTTCCTGCACCACCTTGATCTGCCGGCCAAGGATGCCGCCTGCCGCGTTGATCTGCTCGATGGCCAGTCGCTCGGCCTGAATCGAGCCGGTCTCGGAGATGGCCATGGTGCCCGTCGCCGAATGCAGCTGCCCGACCACCACTTCCGTATCGGTGACCGCCAAGCCAGTGGTGTTGACCTCGGCGCTGGCGCTCGAGGCGAAGATGCTCATTGCCAGCATCGAGAGTGCCGCAGCCCCCTGCGCAAGCCGGCGGGGAAGGCGGCGTGACGAACCCGTCAGTTTTGAATCCATGATGATTGCTCCTGTCTCGGTGGGCCGTGCTTGGCTTGCCGCAACATTGCTGCTGCGGGCCGGCATCGGGTCGGGAGCAAGAATGGGCTCGGCTGTCTGGCCGGGGTATACGCAGGATGACGTAAGCGGGTACGTCATCTGACGTATCCGTTGCAGGCGCACTGCTGGTGCATCCTTGCGCCGGTATGGAGCACGCCTGCAGCCGGCAACCCTCGCCCCTGCCGATCACGGCAGCGCTGCGCCGGCATGCGCATCGGTGCTTCGCCGCGGTTCATCAGCAGTGCCAAACGGGGGCACGGAAGTTGCTCAAACCAGGGAAACGACAACCAGCCGGGGCCGCCAGCGTGCAGATCACAGGCACACAGCGCATCGTCAAGATCCGCCGCGACTACAACAGCTGGGTCGCCGACGAGACGCTGGAAGACTACGCCCTGCGTTTCACCCCCAAGTCGTTTCGCAAGTGGTCGGAATTCCGTATCGCCAACACCGCGCTCGGTGCGGTGTCGTTCCTGGCCCTGGAAGCCATCGGCGGCACGCTGGCCCTTTCCTACGGTTTCACCAATACGCTCTGGGCGATCCTCGCGGTGGCGCTGGTGATCTTCCTCACCGGCTTGCCGATCAGTTACTACGCGGCGCGCTACGGCGTGGACATGGACCTGCTGACCCGTGGCGCCGGCTTCGGCTACATCGGTTCGACCATCACCTCGCTGATCTACGCCAGCTTCACCTTTCTGTTCTTCGCCCTCGAAGCGGCGATCATGGCGCTGGCGCTGGAGCTGTATTTCGGCATCCCGCTGGCGCTCGCCTATGTGGTCTGTTCGATCATCATCGTGCCGCTGGTGACCTACGGCATTACCCTGATCAACCGCCTGCAGTTCTGGACGCAACCGGTCTGGCTGATTCTGCTGTTGCTGCCCTACATCTTCGTCATCGCCAAGAACCCCGAGGCGCTGAGCGATCTGACCAGTTTCGCCGGCCGCGAAGGTGACGGGGGCTCGTTCAACCTGCTGTCCTTCGGCGCCGCCTGCACCGTGGCGCTGGCACTGATCACGCAGATCGGCGAGCAGGTCGACTACCTGCGCTTCCTGCCCGAGAAGACCCGGCAGAACCGCGTTCGCTGGTGGCTGGCGATGCTCGCCGCCGGCCCCGGCTGGATCATCCCCGGCGCGCTGAAAATGCTCGCCGGCGCCTTTCTCGCCTTTCTCGCGTTGCAGCACGAAATCCCGGTGGACAAGGCGGCCGAGCCGACACAGATGTATCTGGTGGCCTTCAGCTACGTGTTCGCCTCGCCGGAATGGGCGCTGGGCGCCATGGTGCTGTTCGTCATCGTCTCGCAGGTGAAGATCAACGTGACCAACGCCTACGCCGGCTCCCTGGCCTGGTCGAACTTCTTCGCGCGCGTCACCCACAGCCATCCGGGGCGGGTGGTCTGGCTGGTATTCAACGTGTCGATCGCGCTGATGCTGATGGAGCTGGGCGTGTTCGAGGCCATCGAGCAGGTGCTCGGGCTGTACGCCAATGTGGCCATCGCCTGGATCGGCGCGCTGGTCGCGGACCTGGTGATCAACAAGCCGCTGGGCCTGTCGCCGCGGCAGATCGAATTCAAGCGCGCACACCTCTACGACATCAACCCGGTGGGTGTCGGCGCCATGCTGATCGCCTCGCTGCTGGCGATTCTCGCCCACAGCGGCGTGCTCGGTACGTTGGCCCAGGCAGCCTCACCGATGATCGCGCTGGGCACCGCACTGATCTGCGCGCCTCTGATCGCCTGGCTTACCGGCGGGCGCTTCTATATCGCCCGCGAACGCCAGCCAGAGCTGCTCTACCCCTATACCGAGCGCGGCAAAGTCGCCTGCGTGCTGTGCAGCAATGCCTTCGAGGAGCCGGACACCGCCTTCTGCCCCGCCTATGGTGCGCCGATCTGCTCGCTGTGCTGCTCGCTCGATGCGCGCTGTGGCGACCTGTGCAAGCCGCACGCGCGGCTCTCGGCGCAGTGGGACAACTTCCTCCGCTGGGCCTTCCCGCAGGTGTCCATCCCGCGCCTGCACACCCGCCTGGCGCACTACCTCGGTGTGCTCGGCCTGATCATCGGCCTGCTTTCGCTGGCGCTCTGGCTGATCTACAGCCAGGTTTCGCCGAGCGTCGTGGCCAGCCCGCAGGAGGCGGGAGAAACCCTTTATCAGGCGTTTCTCAAGGCATTCCTGGTGCTCTCGCTGTTCGCCGGGATTCTCGCCTGGTGGGTGGTGCTGACCCGTGAAAGCCGCCACGTCGCCCAGCAGGAGTCGGACCGCCAGACCCACCTGCTGATGCAGGAGATCGAAGCCCACCGCAAGACCGACGAACAGCTGCAGAAGGCCAAGGAAGCGTCCGAGGCGGCGAATGCCGCCAAGAGCCGCTATGTGACCGGCCTTTCTCACGAGCTGCGCACCCCGCTGAACAGCATCCTCGGCTATGCGCAGATCCTGCTGCGCGATGGCGAGCTGCCGATGCGACACAAGGAAGCGCTGGGCACCATCCATCGCAGCGGCGCCCATCTGCTCTCGCTGATCGACGGGCTGCTCGACGTGGCCAGGATCGAAGCCGGAAAGCTCAATCTGGAGCCATCCGAGATCGCCTTTCCCGAATTCCTTCTGCAGGTACGCCAGATGATCGCGCCACAGGCCGAGGAAAAGGGCCTGCGCTTCCACTTCGAAACCCAGGGCCGCATCCCGGCCGTGGTGCGCGGCGACGAGAAGCGCGTGCGGCAGATTCTCATCAACCTGCTCGGCAATGCGGTGCGCTACACCGACGCCGGCAGCATCACCCTGCGCGCCAGCTACCTGCGCGAAACCGCGACCTTCGAGATCGCCGACACCGGTATCGGCATCGCCCCGGAACAGGTGGAGCGTCTGTTCCAGCCGTTCGAGCGCGGTAATCCGTTGCGTCAGGACAGCGGTCTGGGCCTCGGCCTGACCATCACCCGCATGCTCACCGCCCTGATGGGCGGCGAGCTGTCGATGAAGAGCGAGCAAGGTCGCGGCAGCGTTTTCCAGCTGCGCCTGTTCCTCTCCGAAGTGCGCGTGCCGCAGGCGGTGGTCCATGTCGAACACGACATCATCGGCTACCACGGCCCGCGCCGCCGCGTGCTGGTGGTCGACGACCACATCGAACACCGCAAGGTGCTGGCCGGCATGCTCGAACCGCTGGGCTTCGAGATACTCATGGCCAGCAACGGCCAGGAAGCGCTCAGCCAGGTTTCGCTGCACAACCCCGACCTGATCCTGATGGACCTTTCCATGCCGCAGCTCGACGGCTGGCAGACCGCCAGGCTGATTCGCCGCTCGGTGGGTTCGACAGCGCCAATCATCGTCATTTCCGCCAATGCCTTCGTCGACGGCGCGAGTGTCGCTGCCGATTGCAGTGACTACCTGCCCAAGCCGGTGCATGCCCCGGTGCTGCTGGACAAGATTCGCCAGCTGCTGGTGCTGGACTGGCTCAGACGCGATGCAGCGGCCACTACTTCGACCGCCGCGGGCCTGCCGCTCAATGCCCTGCATGCGCTGCAGCAACAGGCCTCGCTCGGGTATGTGCGCGGCGTGCTCGAATTGCTCGACCAGCTCGAACGCGACCTGCCAGCCGCCACCGCGCAGCTCCAGGAACTGCGTCAGCTGGCCAGACGCTTCCAGCTGAACGAACTGGGCCAGCGCCTGGATCAGGCCATGACCAACGAGATTCAGACGACCATGGAGGACAGCCATGCATCCAACTGATCATCCGCAGAACCAAGGCATCGTGATGATCGTCGATGACGTGCCCGACAACCTCGCCCTGCTCTCCGGCGCGCTCGACCAGGCCGGCTACATGGTGCTGGTGGCGCTGGATGGCCTCAGCGCATTGGAGCGCATGCAGCGGCTGAAGCCGGACATCGTTCTGCTCGACGCCATGATGCCCGGGCTGAACGGTTTCGATACCTGTCGCCGAATCAAGGCACAGGTCGAACTGGAGGACGTGCCGGTGCTGTTCATGACTGCCCTGACCGAAAGCGAGCACGTACTCGCCGGCTTCGAGGCCGGCGGCATCGACTACGTGACCAAGCCAATCCACCCGGAACAGGTGGTGGCTCGCGTCGCCGCACATCTGCGCACCGCGCGCACGCTACAGAGCGCTCGCCAGGCCCAGGCTCCGGCCGACGAGAAGCAGATCCAGGCCACCCTGACCGAGCGCTTCCAGCTGACCGGGCGCGAGGTCGAGGTGCTGCACTGGGTCTCCTGCGGCAAGACCAACCGCGATATCGGCGACATCCTCGGGCTCAGCCCGCGCACGGTGAACAAGCACCTGGAGCACGTATACGTGAAGCTCGGTGTGGAGACCCGGACCGCAGCCGCGGCCATCGCCATGTCCGCCGGCACTCGCTGACCGTATGCGGCATACGCAACCGTGGCACCGGGAACGTTTTCAATGTGCGTCCTGTCACATAAAGGCAGATTGGCATCAGCCCATTCCGGGTTGATTCGCTCGACGAGCGAGAGCCATAACCCGCAGAGGATGACAGGATGTTTTCCAGCTATCTCTATGAAGCCGCTCTCATCTATGGCCTGGTCTTCACTTCGGTGGGGTTCGTACTGGGCATGTTCTACAACAATCGCAAGGTCTTCCAGCTGGAAGACAAGGTGCAGCGCCTCAAGCGCACCGTGCGACACCTACAGCGCAAGGTCGAGCCACCTGCCGCCGCGTCGAGAAGCGTTCAGCGCGCGCGCAGCAGCGCAGGGTTGAGCAGCGTCCGCTAAGCCGGCCGGCACCTGTCCACGCTCGGTCAACTACGCCTGCGCCTGCAGCTCGTTCGCGCTCGAACCTTCTGGGCCTTTAAGAAGTGCCGGGAACTTTCCCGACCGACGGAAATGGGCTGCAGGCCACGCCTGCCAGGGACCTTTTGACCTGCGGCAATAAAGCGCTCGGCGGTGCAACAACCACTGAAACTTTTTTTACACCTTCACGTCCGAGCCATAGGAGCTCAGGGGAAGCCGGCCAAGGTGGCCGAGACCCGAGCGAGCAGCCACTGATGGACCGAAGGTGTCGCAACGCCGACCAGGATGGATCGTCGGGCGCGTGGCGCCAGGACTGAATGGATGACTCGCCCCGCCTCGCCGGCGGCCTGAGCAGCAATGCACGAACGCTGAGCAGGGAATAGGGAAGATGCTTTTCAATTCGGTGGAATTCATCGCCGGCTTTCTTCCGGTGGTGCTGATTGGATTCTTCGTGCTGACCGGATCGGGCCGACAGCGGCTCGCGGTGATCTGGCTGACCGTCGTCTCGTTGGTGTTCTACGGCTGGTGGAACCCGGTTTACGTACCGCTGCTGGTCGGCAGCATGCTGGTCAACTATCTGCTCGGTGGCTACCTGCGCCGACACCCCTCACGTCTGGTGCTCGGGTTGGCGGTCGCGGCCAACGTGTTGCTGCTGGTCTACTACAAATACACCGGCTTCCTGCTCGGCACGCTGGATGCGGCGCTGGATCTCGGTTGGCGGGTGGAAGACATCATCCTGCCGCTGGCGATCTCCTTCTTCACCTTCCAGCAGATCGCCTACCTGGTCGATGCCCATGACGGCGTGGTGGAAGATCACGACTTTGCCAACTACTGCCTGTTCATCAGTTTCTTTCCGCAGCTGATCGCCGGACCGATCACCCACCACGCTGAAATGCTTGCGCAGTTCAACGACCGCGACAGCTTCCGTGCGCGCATCGACAACCTGTCGCTGGGCGCCACGGTGTTCCTGCTCGGCCTGTTCAAGAAGGTGGTGATCGCCGACACCCTCGCGCTGAAAGCCACGCCGGTCTTCAGCCTGGCCGCCGACGGCACCATTCCGGCGTTCTACGACGCATGGACCGGCGCGCTGACCTACACGCTGCAGATCTATTTCGACTTCTCCGGCTACAGCGACATGGCCATCGGCCTGGCGCTGCTGTTCGGCATCAGCCTGCCCGCCAACTTCAACAGCCCGTTCAAGGCGCGCAACGTCATCGACTACTGGTCGCGCTGGCACATGACGTTGACGCGTTTTCTCACCGCCTACATCTACAACCCCATCGTGCTGCGGGTGACCCGCGCGCGCATGGCGGCCGGCAAGCCGCAGCCACGCCGGGGCAAGATGACCGCCGGCACTTTCTTTGCGCTGGTCGCCTACCCCACCGTGTTCACCATGTTCATTTCCGGCATCTGGCACGGCGCCGGCTGGCACTTCGTCGCCTTCGGCCTGCTGCACGGTTTCTACCTGGTGGTCGCCCACGGCTGGCGTGCTTGGAAGGCGCGTCAGGGCTGGAAGCTGGACAGCGACATCTGGTGGCATAAGGCTGCGGCCGTCGCGCTGACCTTTGGCTGCGTGGTGGTGGCGATGGTGTTCTTCCGCGCCAGCGATGTGCCGACCGCCATGGCGATCCTCGCCGGCATGCTCGGCCTGAGCCCCACCAGCACGGCGATGGATCGCTCCGACTTCGTCTATATCGCCGCGTTGCTGGTCTTCGTCTGGGGCATGCCCAACGTGCAGCAGTGGATGGGCCATTTCCGCACCGCGCTCAACTTCCAGCCCCAGCCGCACTGGACCGAACGGCTGCTGCCGGTCAGCGCCTGGCGGCCGACGGCGATCCATGGCATGGCCGTAGGCGTACTCGGTTTCTTCGCCCTGGCGATCGCCTTCTCCATGGCACCGACGGAGTTCCTCTACTTCCAGTTCTGACCACGACAAGGAGTCCCAGGCATGCAACAGCTCTCCTGGCTGCCGACACACCCGGATCTATCCGGCGCCATCGGCCAAGCCAAACGCATCGAAGATCCGCTGCAGCGGCTGCATGAAGCCGTCAAGCTGGCCGCTCACCAACGGGATTTCACCCTCACCGCGCGGCTGGACAAGCTGGCTGCCGCCGGCATCGCGCAGCACGCCGTGGCGGCACGCCTGACGCCACTGCGGGTCGCATTGCTGTCCTCGCATACGGTCGATCACCTGCTGCCGGCCATCCGCGTGGCCGGGCTGCAGCGGCGCCTGGCGCTGTCGCTGCATGTTGCGCCCTACGGCGTGTACCGCCAGGCATTGTTGGCCGATGACCCGGCGCTGTACGCCTTCGCCCCACAACTGGTACTGCTGGCGCTGGACGCCCATGACGCGCCGCTGCAACTGCCCTTGCAGGCAGGCCAGGCGGAGGTGGATGCCGCCGTGGCGGAGCGCGTCGAAGAACTGCGCCTGCTCTGGCGCCGAGCCCGCGAGCGATATGCCGCGCAGGTGGTGCAGCAAACCCTGGTGCCAGTCGCGCCGCCACTGTTCGGCTCTTACGAAGCACTGGTGCCGGCTTCGCCGCGGGCAGTCATCGAACGCTTGAATGCGGCCATCCGAGCCGCTGCCCGCGAGGATGGCGTGCTGCTGCTCGATCTGGCCTGGCACGCAGCCGCCTATGGCGACGGCCTGGCCGAGCCGGTGCGCTGGCATCAGGCCAAGCAGCTGGTCAGCCCGACGCTGGCACCGCTATATGGCGAGCACTTTGCGCGTGTCGCAGCGGCCACTGCCGGGCTGTCGCGCAAATGCCTGGTACTCGATCTGGACAACACCCTCTGGGGCGGCGTGATCGGTGATGACGGCATCGCCGGCATCCAGCTCGGCCAGGGCAGCCCCAGCGGCGAGGCGTTTCTCGCCTTTCAGCGTTATGCCGCGCAACTGGCGCGCCGCGGGGTGATTCTTGCGGTGTGCAGCAAGAACGACCTGCACGTTGCCGAAGCAGCCTTTGAACATACCGAGATGGCCCTCAAGCGCAGCGATATCGCGGCCTTCGTCGCCAACTGGGAAGACAAGGCCGGCAACCTGAGGCGCATAGCAAGCATGCTCGATATCGGCCTGGATAGCCTGGTGTTCGTCGACGACAACCCCGCCGAGCGCGACATCGTGCGCCGCGAGCTGCCGGACGTCGCCGTACCGGAGCTGCCCGAGGATGTCGCCGACTACCCCGCGCGCATCGCCGCGGCGGGCTATTTCGAGGCCGTGTCCTTTACCTCCGATGACGCCGAACGTGGCCGCAGCTATGCGCTGAATGCCGAACGCAAGGCCGCGCAGAGCCAGGCCACGGACATGGACGGCTACCTGCGCGGGCTGCAGATGGTGCTGCGCGTCAGCCGCATCGGCGCCGCCGAGCTGGCGCGCGCCACCCAGCTGATCAACAAGACCAATCAGTTCAACCTCACCACCCGCCGCTATACCGAAGCCGAAGTCGAGCGCATGGCCAGCGATCCGCAAACCATCGCGTTGGCCCTGCGGCTGGAAGACAAGTTCGGCGATAACGGCCTGATCAGCGTGGTGCTGGCACGACCGGATGCATCCATCGAGGCTGACGAACTGCTGATCGACAGCTGGCTGATGAGCTGCCGCGTGCTGGGGCGTGAAGTCGAGATGGCCGTGCTGGAGGTGCTGGCCGATGCGGCAGCGGCCGCCGGCTGGGGCGCTCTGGTCGGCGAATACCGTCCCACCGAGCGCAACGGCATGGTTGCCGAACACTATCCGCGGTTGGGCTTCGAGCAGCGCCCCGCCCCTGCCAACGCCCCTACCGATGCAAGTTTCTGGCGCTACGAACTGGCCTCGCGCACTCCCATCAACCATCACATCCAGGTGCAAGCATGAACGAAAAGGAAATTCTCCAGGCGCTGACCCAGGTCTTCCACGACGTGTTCGATGATGACGACATCGTCCTCACACCCGAAACCACCGCCGACGACATCGATGGCTGGGACAGCCAGACCCATGTGTTGCTGATCGTGGCCGCCGAGCAGCGCTTCGGCATCAAGTTCCGCACCGCCGAACTGGAATCGCTGAAGAACGTGGGCCACTTCGCCCAGTTGATCCAGACCAAACTCGGAGGGCGTTGAGTCATGGCCAGATCCGTCGATACATGCCCGGACGGCGTTGCCGCCCGGGCCGAAGCAGGCCAGCGGCGGATACGTGCCGGCTACCTGCTGGGAATGTTCGCCGGGCTGTTCGGGATGCTCGGCGGCTTTGCCGCTCTGCTCGCCTGGCTCAATCACACCGACAACCTGCCGCCACCGGCCTTCTCCAACAGCCTGTGCGTGGACGAAAAGCTGCATTTTCTGCGACACAACCCCGTCGCCGATCCAAACCTGCTGATCGTCGGTTCCTCGGTCGCCTGGCGCCATGTCGATGGTGACGTGCTGATCGAGCAGACGCCCGGCTTGCGTCCGCTCAACGGTGCGTTCTGTGGCCTGCACGCCAATCAGTCGACCTATGTCGCCAACTGGCTGCTGGATCGTGAACCAAGCGTCCGCCAGGTGGTGATGATCGTCGATCCGCTGGACTTCGCCGGCTGCTGGAAAGTGCCGGATGCGGTGTTCGACCGCACTCACGCCGACCAGTACGTCTATCAGCAGGCCTCGCGCTGGGGCTACTACATGCGCTACTTCTCGCCGCGTTCGCTGCTGCGCAACGCGCAGACGGTCAAGGCGCAACGGGCCAACGAGATCGAATGGGACCCGCTGGTATTCACCCGCCATGGCGACGGGCCGCTGGAACCGCAGGGTGATCGCGGCCTGTTCTACGGCAAACCGGACGCGCTGGATGACAGCTGCTTCGTGGCACTCGCAGACTTCTCCGCACGCCTGGAACAGGACCAGCGCGAGCTGCTTGTGGTTTCCACGCCCCTGCACCCGCAGTGGAAAGCCAAGGTCGATGCCGATGGCAGCTTTCTCGCCCGCTTCGACGCCAAGCTGAACGCCGCCATC
Organism: Pseudomonas sp. LM13; assembly: GCF_041381355.1. Lineage (NCBI taxonomy): Bacteria > Pseudomonadati > Pseudomonadota > Gammaproteobacteria > Pseudomonadales > Pseudomonadaceae > Pseudomonas > Pseudomonas sp. LM13. Next base: position 16,236 of record NZ_JACBXH010000012.1, on the reverse strand, counting down.
GCCGGGCATGACGGGGCTCAGTATTGGAACGCCGATCGCGAATGGGTTGCCCCACCGGCCGCCTTCGTAGACGCGATCCACCTGCGCTGGTCAGCCGTGCAGGACTTTTCCATGGCACTGGCTGAGCAACTGCAGGAAGCCAGACAGGAAATGCTCAGCGAGGCGGGACTGGCCAGAAGCGGCGCATACGACGCGCCCTGATCGACAAGCGAACCGCTGGAAGCGGTGATGGTCCGAGAAAGAACATACAAACAAGAACGTAAGCCAGGAGTTTGAATCATGCATGCTCGTTCTTTGCTGTGCTTGTGCCTGCTCGCCGCATCCATCACCGCCCCCGCCGTCAGCCATGCCGACATCCTCGCCATCAAGGCGGAGAACGACATCATCGCCTCGGGCAGCGATGGTCACTACACCAACGGCCTGGAAGTCATCTGGGGCTTCGAACCGGACGACCAGAGCTGGACGCGGCGCTTCGCCGATCTGTTGCCCGGCTGGTCGGGCAATGCCGTCGACAACGTCGCCTATCGCTTCGGCCATCAAATCTACACGCCGGAGGAAATCGAAACGCGAGCGCTGATCGATGACGACCGCCCCTACGCCGGCCTGCTCTTCGCAGGCATGTCGATGTTCTCCGACACCCAGTACGACGGCTGGCGCGCAGCGCAGGGCCTGCACCTGGATGTCGGCATAGTTGGCCCGGCGGCGGGCGGCAAGCGCCTGCAGCGTGCCGTGCACAAGGTAACCGACAGCGACGAACCCAACGGCTGGGATAACCAGCTGGAGAACGAGGCCTTCGTCAATCTGGGCTATCTGCATCGCTGGTGGCTGCAGGAACGCTTTGCCGGGCTCGAACTGGAATACGGCCCGAGCGTAGGCTTCGCCCTCGGCAACCTGTACAGCTACGGCTCGGCCGGACTAGGCCTTCGCCTGGGCCAGAATCTGCAGCGCAGCTTCAGCATCCCGGCGGTGGCGCCAGCGCAGAGCGGTAGTCAATTCTTTCGCCCCAGCGGTGACTTCGCCTGGTATGGCTTCGCCAATCTCGAAGGGCGCTATATGGCGCACAACATGCTGCTGGACGGTAATACCTTCGAGGACAGCCATTCAGTGGACCGCCGCGAATGGGTCGGCGACGCCAAGCTCGGCGTGGCGTTGACCTGGAGCCGCTGGCAGCTGGCCTTCGCCAGCGTCTGGCGCAGCCGCGAATTCCAAGGACAAAAGGAGCACGATCAGTTCGGCTCGATCACCCTTTCCACCGCGCTCTGATGGCCGGTCAGCAGGCGTCGGCGCCTGCTGCTTTGAACTGCGCGGCTTCTGCTATTGCAGGTGGGTGCCGGGATACGTAACGCTGGACCGCCGGGCTCAGTCGACCAGCACCCCGAGCAATAGCCACAGCGGAATGCCCGCAACGGGAAACAGCACCGCCATGCGTCCCCGGTAGGGCAGCAGCAGCGTCAGGATCAGCGCCGCCAGCGAGATCGCCCCGAACCAGCCGACCGGCCCCATCGCCCAACTCCAGGCCCAGACGCAACTGGCGAAACTGCCCACCAGCAAGGCTCCCCCTGTCATGCGCAATGTATAGCGCAGCACCGGCGACGGCTCGCGCTTCCAGACCAGCTTGAAGTTGCGTTCCATGCCCAGACAAAGCCCAACCATGCCGCCATAGGCGAGCAGCAGGCCAGCCACGAACGGCAGCATCATGGATGCATCTCCTTCGGTATCAGCGTTGCTCGTCGAGGCGCCGGTTGCGCAGCATCGGCACGCAGACCGACCTTGCGCGCCAGCCATAGCAGGGTCGCGCCCATCATCACGCAACAGAGCTCCAGCCATAACCGTCTCGGGTCAGCCCACGGCACGCCGCCGGCGGTCGCCACGTTCAGCAGCGGCAACGTCACGCAGAGCAGCGCTAACAGCGCCAGCTGTTCGGCCCAGCCGCGCAGGGTCGGTCGCCACAGCGCATGGGCCAGTGCGACCATCCAGATCAGGAAGAACACGCGCACTTCCCATTCACCACGCTGCGGCACCTGTACCGGCAACAACCGATTGGCCCAGAGCAGGCCGATGCAGGCCAGGGAAAGGCCGACCACCACTGCGAGGTTGAGCGACTCGACCAGGCGATGGAAACGCCGGGAAGGCACACTCTGCTCGGCATACTTGCGCCGCCGCTTGATGCAGAAGTGCACCAGGCCGGTGGCGATCATGGCGCAGCTGACCATGCCGCAGAGAAAGTACAGCCAGCGCATCGGATAGCCGCCGAACTGGGCGAAGTGCAGCCCCGCCATGACTCTTTGTGTGAGCAGACTCGGCCGGCTCTCGTCGGGCATGTGCAGCACGACGCCGCTGACGCCATCGAATGACATGCTGCGGCCTTTGGTCAGTTCGATTCGGTTACCGAGCACAGGACGCACTTCGATGCGCGCATCGGGTCGCCCCGGATTCTGGATGGACAGTCCGCCGACCGGGCCCATCGCCGCTTCGGCCTGCGCCAGGATCGGGCCAAGCGGCGCCAGGGGCACAGCGGCCACTGAATGCGACAGGAAAACCGGATCCCCTGCCCTAATCTGCGCCGTTCCTGAATCGGGTCGCTGGCCCCGTCCGCCGGGTGGCGCACGCTCGGTCCGTTGCTCCGCACCGCCTCGAAGATCGCGGCTGGCCGCCTGCCGGTCGCCGTCATACAGCGTATCCACCGCGGCGGGCATATAGAGCAGGTAGAAGATCACCAACCCGGTGTAGGTGATCATCAGGTGAAAGGGCAACAACAGCACGCCACTGGCATTGTGCGCATCGAGCCAAGAGCGCTGCCCCTTGCCGGGGCGGAAGGTGAAGAAATCCTTGAATATCTTCTTGTGGATCACGATGCCGCTGATCAGCGCCACCAGCATCGCCATAGCCGCCAACCCGACTACCCAGATGCCGATATTGCGCGGCATGTTAAGGGTGAAGTGAAAGCGAAAGAAGAATCCGCCACCCGCTGTTTCCCGCGCCGAGATCGGCTCGCCAGTCGCCGGATCGAGCAGTTGCCCGCCGCCGCGACGCTGCTCGCCGGTCGATACGCTAAGGTTCGACGAACGCACGGTCGGCAGGTTGATATTCCAGCTCGGCGCATCGGCATGGCGTGCTTGCAGGTAATCCATCGCGCGTTGCAGCGCGTCCTCTTGACCGCCCGTATAAGCTGGCACTTCCGGGCGCATCCAGCCGTCGATCTCCTTGTCGAACACCGCCAGGGTGCCGGTGAGGAAGATGGCGAACAGCACCCAACCCAACAGCAGACCGCCCCAGGTATGCAGCCATGCCATGGACTGCGTAAAACTCTGCTTCTTCATCCGATGCGCTCCTGCAGCTGCGGCCAGAAGCCAATCACGGCCAGTGGAAGTGCCAGCAGTGCGCCACAACAGACCCGCCACAGATCACGCGCGGCAAATGCCCAGAGAATGGCGACGGTGTAGACGAGAAAGGCCGGCAGCGTCGCGACCACCAAAGCATCGGCCGGGGACAGCGGCAGTAGTCTCGCCAGCGCGGCGGTGAACGCGTAGGTGAAGGCGTAGCCACCGAGAATGGCGAGGGCGGAACGCATGGCGATGTCGCGCCACGCACTTTTTGATTGGGATACGGAACGGGTCACGACAGGCTCCCGAGGGAAACATCTGAAGTCATACAAAAACGCCCGACGCTGGCTGTTCGGCCGGTCGGGCAATGGGCGGATCGTGGCGCTCATTGCAGCGCGCCACTCGTGTCCGGTGTCTAGAAGTCGACCGACATGCCTACGACCAGGCGGCGGCCATCGAGGACAACCGCGTAGTCATCATTGGCCACTTCCTTGTTCGCGACGTTGTACAGCCCGGCAGTCAGATCGACATTTCGGCTCAGCCCGTACACCGCTCCAATGTCGACAAAGCCGTATCCCGGCGTGCCTTCGCTCATGCTGGTGCGGCTCAGGTAATCGGAGGTACGACTGCGGTAGTTGTACTGCGACCAGAGGTTCAGCTTGTCCGTCACCTGCCAATCGAGGTTGGTGTTGAACATGTGCCGCGGCTGCTTGTTCAGGGGCTCACCCTTGAACTCTCCGCTTTTCTGTTCCGAATCGGTGAAGGTGTAGCTGCTCATCCAGCGCAGATCATCGGTGATGGCGTAGTCGAGGGTGAATTCAAGCCCCTGGATGACCGCTTCATCGATGTTGCGAGTGGTGCTGAGGAAGTAGAAGTTGTTGCCGCCGAAATCGCAGGCATAGTTGGCGACGTCATTGTTGTTGGCGGCGTTCGGACTGGTGCAGAAGCGATCTTCGGCGATCTTGTCCTTGTAGACCGTATGGAACAGCATCACGCTGGTACCCAGCCCGATTGTTGGATCATTGAAGACGAAGCCAACTTCTTCTGGCCGCGAACGGTGCCCGCCCATTCGCCGGAAGACTGGCGCGTGATGATGTTGATCACACCGCCCATGGCCTCGGAGCCGTAAAGCGAAGACATCGGCCCACGAATGACTTCGATACGCTCGATCATGGCAAGTGGCGGCAAGGCCAGCTGCTGCTTGCCGCCGGACGTACCGTTGGTTTGCGTCTGGCGCCCGGCAGAAATTGGGCGGCCGTCCACCAGGACCAGGGTGTACTCGCTGCCCATGCCGCGAATGGTGATGTCCTGCTGGTTTCCACCGCCGGAAACGTAGACGCCAGGGACGTTTTTCATAGCATCGATAACGCTGGTGTAGGACTGCGCCTCAAGCTGCTCGCGCGTGATCACCGAAATGCTCGCCGGAGCCTGTGCGATGTTCTGCTCGTGGCCGGCCGCGGTCACCACTGTCGTAGGTTGCAGCTCTATCGGGTCCTGCGCATACGCTGGCGCGCTCACCCAGGCCGCAGCGATTGCACAAGCCAGCCGTTGTCGATTGAAAATCACCATTTACACCCGTCTCCCTGAGAAGCCATAACGTCTTCTGCGGTCCGCCAGATGGCCGCAGGCAAGGCGTGGCGGCGCACCAGGCCGTCATGCTGAGCGCAATGCTATACATTCTCATTTGAGAGTAAAGTGCATTTACAAACTATACAGTTTCCAGCGTCAGATGCATGCGCAGTCCGGGATCGAGGTTCTCTGCCCAGAGTTCGCCGCCCTGCAGCTGCACCATGCGTCGGGCGATGGCCAACCCAAGGCCAAAGCCGTCCCCACCAGGCCGTGCTGCATTCAGGCGAGTAAAAGGGCGAAAGATCAGTTCCAGCTGATCAGGCGCCACGCCTGGCCCGTCATCCTCGATCCAAAGGTGCCAGTGTTGCTCTTCCAAACGTCCTGCAAGGCGCACGCTGCCTTCGCCAGGCGAGTGGCGGATGGCGTTGCGCAGGATGTTCTCCAGGGCTTGGGCCAGACCGTTCAGGTTGGCGCTGACCCGGCAGTCTTCAGGCAAGTCGCACGGAAGGCGCTTCGCAGCCCAGCCGGATTCGAAACAGGCGTTGTCACGCAGTACATCCCACAGCGCGCCGACATCGACCATTTCGCGCGGTAGTGAGGGGCGTTCGGTATCCAGCCAGACCAGTTCGAGAATGCCGCCGATCAGCTGCTCCATGCCCTGCACCTCCTGGGTCACTCTGCGGCTGAGCGCCCCGGCACCCGGCTCACGTTCGGCAGCTGCACGCAGGCGGCTGAGCGGTGCGCGCAGCTCATGGGACAGGTCGCGCAGCAACTGACGCTGAAAGGACACCGCGCTCTGCAACCGCTCGGCCATGTGGTCCAGTGCCCGGGCCAGCTCACCGAGCTCATCGCGACGGTCAATCAGCGCCCCCCCGCGCATGCCGAGCTGGTCAGCCCGCAGCGCATGGGCCTGAGCCTGGAGCCGTTTCAAAGGTTCGATCAGCAGTCGGTAGATCAGCCCGCACAACAGCAGCGCCAGTAAGCCTGGCACGACAATATTGATGATCACCTGCAGCAGGAGCAGCGAGGTGCTAGGCATCAGCCGCTCGGGCAACTGCAGTATCAGCTGCCCGCCATCCGGATGCTCCGGGAACGGAACACTCAGGTAAGGCGGCTCTGTGCTGCGGCGGCTAATCCGCCAGTCGATGCCCCGCACCATTTTCAGCCGCGCGTAGTCATCGAGGCCGAGCGGCTGCACGCTCAGTGAATCCATTTCGGGATTGACCACAACGGCCCAGGTGGCTTGCGCCTGGCGGAACTCCTCCTGCCAGCGATGCACAGCTTCGCGACCACCGGCGCGCCAGTTTCTCTCGGCGTCAGCAGCGTATTGCAGCAGTTGCTCTCGCGTCTCGCTTGGCAAGTAGCTGCTGCGATCACGCACATACTGCGTCCATGACTGGCTCAGCCAGATCATCGACAAACAGAAGCCGATCTGCAGTAACGCCAGGCGCCAGAACAATGAGTGACGTGACGGTAGGCTCATCGCTGGCCTCGCGTCACCATGTAGCCGGTGCCCCAAACCGTTTCCAGCTGCAGTGCCGTGCAACCGATTGCCTTCAGTTTGCGTCGCAGATGACTGACATGCATGTCCAGGCTGCGATCATGGCTTGAATAGTTACGGTGCAATGCCTGCTGATAAAGGTGTGCCTTGCTCAACGCCGTACCAGCGTGCTGCCACAGCATCGCAAGCACGCGGTACTCGCTGGGCGTCAGGCCAGCCCAGCATCCAGCGATTTCCACATCCCGCCTCTGCTCATCGAAATGCAGATGTTCGCAATCCAGTGCGGGCAGGCCATCGGAACGCTCGTATGCCACCCGGCGCAGCACCGCCTCGATGCGTACGCTTAGTTCAAGCAGGCTGAAAGGTTTGGGCAGATAGTCATCGGCACCCTGGCTGAAACCGGTGATGCGATCCTGCTCGTTGCCCAACGCGGACATCAGGATGACTGGCACACCACGACGACGGCGCAACTGCTGCAGCACGTCCAGACCATTAGTGCCGGGCAGCATGATGTCCATAAGAATCAGATCGAACTCCTCTGCTTGCGCCCGATGCAAGCCGTCGGCGCCATCTTGGCAATGGCTGACGGCGTAGCCGATCGATTCCAGATGCTCGACCAGGTGGCGAGCGAATACGGGATCGTCCTCGACGGCCAGCAAGCGGGCGGCAGGAACAGAGGTATCAAACATGTCGATCTGGCTCAGCGATAAATGAGAGAGATTATTATCCGCCGTACCAACCTCCTGCCAGCGGCCGATCGTTTTCTTCCGTCGTTGACGCTTCGGCGCCCGGTCCGGGCATGTATCATTCCGCCCCAGGGGTCTGCACCCGCCACGCAGTCGCGCTCACCGCTCAGAGGTTGCGGCGATATACACACACGCAGAATCGGGAAGCTTCATGTTCCGGCTGGATCTCCAACGCCTAACCCTCCTGCTAGCGCTCGTGGCAGGCCTGCTCACCTTCGCCAACAGCTTCTTCGCCGGCTATACCACCCAGCGCGACCAGCTGTTCGAACAGACACTGGAGGCCAACAGGGCTTATGCGCGCAAGCTGGCCGACACCACCGACAGGTTCTTCGTTGAGAGCCGCCGCGAACTCGCCTATGCCGCGCAGGCACTTTCATCGACGTTCGAGGATCCCGCAGCACGGGACAGCGAAACGGAGCGACTCAAGCTCAACAGCGACCAGTTCAACAGAGCCATCATTGTCAGCGCTGCCGGTGAGATCGTTTCAGCGTCCCCGGAGAGCACCGCGTTGGTAGGCCTCAAGGTTGACAGTGTGGGTGCGCGGCGCGCGCTGAGCGAGCGCATTCCGCTGATCAGCGAGCCCTACATCGCCACGGACGGCACCTACCTGATTGCGGTAACCCACCCCATCTTCGCCCCCGATGGCCGCTACCTAGGCTTCATCAGTGCGTCGCTGTTCCTGCGCGAGCGCAATGCGCTGCACGGCCTGCTTGGCGTGCACTACTACCGCGACGGCTCCTACCTGTACGTTGTCGACAAGCAGGCCAACCTGATTTTCCATGAGGACGGACAACGGGTGGGCCAGAACGTGGCCTCCAATGCGGTCGTTCAGCAGGTGCTGACCGGGCGCGAAGGCAGCCAGCGAGTCACCAACACCCTCGGCGTCGACATGCTGGCCGGCTACGCCCCGGTGCCGAGTACCGGCTGGGGCATCATCGCGCAGCGCCCCACGGCCGCGATCACCGCCAAGCTCGAACGCTTGGCGCGCACGACCCTGATGAACGCCGTGCCTTTCGCGCTCGTATCGCTGGCCGTGTTCTGGTGGTTATCCAAACTCATATCCGCGCCCATCCGCGCATTGGCCGATACTGCCGAACACTGGAGCGCTCCGGAAGCAGCCAACCGCATATCGCGGGTCAATTCCTGGTACTTCGAGGTCTCGCGCCTGAAGGTCGCCATGCTTGCCGGCGTGTCCCTACTGCAGCAAAAGATGGGCGCGTTGGAAGCAGCGTCCATGACCGATCCGCTGACCGGATTGCGCAACCGCCGCGGGCTCGAACTGGCGCTCAGGCAGTTCGATCTGCTCGACCAACACTATGCCGCGCTGGCCCTGGACATCGATCATTTCAAGCAGGTCAACGACCAGTACGGCCATGACGTAGGCGACGACGTGCTGCGTTACCTCGCTTCGGTACTGCGGGAGTGCTCCCGCCCCAGCGACGTCCTCTGCAGGATGGGTGGAGAGGAGTTTCTCGTGCTGCTACCCGACACGGACGCCGCCGGTGCACGCATCGCCGCAGAGCGCCTGCTGGTTCGCCTGCGTTATACGAACAGCCCAACCGGTGCGCCGGTCACCGCATCCATCGGCATCGCTTGCAGCACCAGCCATGACTCGCCAGACGCGACCTTCAAGGCCGCGGACGAAGCGCTCTACCAGGCCAAAAGAGCCGGCCGCGACCGCGTGGTCCTCGCCTGCAACTGAGCGCCGAGCAGCCGCCGAATGTGACCTCCGAACCGCTTGGCAGCCGCCGCTTATCTGCGCTGCGCGGCGCGCTGGTTGCATGTCGCCGCGCGCTCGATCTGCCTGCGCCGCTACGCCCAGCGCAACCTGCCGTAGCGTGCATTCAGATGAGATCACCTTCTATTTGATAATCGTTTTCGTTGAGATTAGGATGCCCGCCCTCGCTCCCTTCCCTCAAGGATCTTTCGATGCGGCGCCTTCTCCTCCCGATGCTCGCGATTCCTGCCCTCACCTGCCCTGCCATGGCTTCAGCCAACGACGAGCCGCCCGCTGAACCGCTGGCCCTGGAGGAGATGCAGGTCACCGCCTCGGCCGAGCGCGCCGACGGCCCCGTGCAGGGCTATCGTGCGACCCGCTCGGCCAGCGCCACCCGCACCGACACCGCGATCCACGAAACCCCGCAATCGATTAGCGTCGTGCCGAAGCAGGTCGTCGAAGACATCGGCGCAACACGCCTTGAAGACGCGCTCGACTACGCCGGCGGCGTGGAGCGCGGCAACAACTTCGGCGGTCAGGGCCTGACCGAATTCCTCGTGCGCGGCTTCAGCACCCAGGAGTTCTACCGCAACGGCTTCGCGGTGAACCGTGGCTATCCCAACATGCCCGACGCCAACACACTGGAGCGCATCGAAGTGCTGCGCGGCCCGGCCTCGATGCTGTATGGGCGCGGCGATCCGGGCGGCACCTTCAACATCGTCAGCAAGCAGCCGCAGGCGGAGCGGCGCACGGTGCTCGGCAGCCAGGTGAACACCGACGGTCTACGCCGCGGCACCCTGGATACCACCGGCGCACTGGACGAAAGCGCAGCCTTTACCTATCGCCTCAACCTGGTCGCCGAAGGCAGCGACAGCTTCCGCGACCACGTTGAAAGCGAGCGCTACAACATTGCGCCAGTGCTTCGCTGGCAGCTCAACGACGACACCGCGCTGATCCTCGAAGGCGATTACCTGCACAATCGCCATCCACTGGACCGCGGTCTGACCCGCTACCCCAACCAGGCCGGCGACCTGTCGCGCGATCGCTTCCTTGGAGAGGAAAGTGCCGGCAAGCTGACCAACCAGAACGCCACCACGCAACTGCGCCTGGAGCACCAGCTGGACAGCCAGTGGATGCTGCGCGGCGGCATCCAGTACCTCGACGGCAGCCTGGACGGCGGCGCGGTGGAGAACAATGGCCTGGCCGCCGATGGCCGCACGGTCGGGCGCAACTACAGCGAGCGCTGGCTGAACTGGAACGACCTGGCGGTGCAGGCCAATCTGGAGGGGCACTTCGACGCCGCGGGCCTGACCCACACGCTGCTGCTCGGTGTGGAGTTCGACGACTTCAACTACGACTCCCAGATCGATCGCTCGGGTGGTGCGACAAACGACTTCCCGATCGACCTCTATGATCCGGTCTACGGCCAGCCGCTGCCCGCGCTGACCCGCACCACGACCTACGATGACGAGAACCTGAAGTCCTATGCGTTCTTCCTGCAGGACCAGATCGCCCTCACCGAGCGCCTGACAGCGCAAGTCGGTGCACGCCTGGAGCGCTTCGAGCAACGGTACGAAAACAAGCTCAACCCCGCCGGCAGCTGGGACCAGGCACACAACGCCGTCTCCCCACGTTTCGGGCTGATCTACGACCTGACCGAGGAGTTGGCCGTCTACGCCAACACCTCGCGCTCGTTCAAGCCCAACCGCGGCGCCGACCGCAGCAGCCAGGCATTCGACCCGGAAGAAGGCATCGCCCACGAAGTCGGCGTCAAGTACGAGCTGCCAGAGCACGACCTCAGCGTTACTGCGGCGCTGTTCCACATCACCAAGGAAAACGTGCTGACAAGCGATCCGGTCGACAGCAATTACCAGGTTGCTGCCGGCGAAGCGCGCAGCCGCGGGTTCGACATCAGCGTAGCGGGCAACATCACCCCGCAATGGCGCATGATCGGCGGCTACGCCTACGTCGACGCCGAAGTCACCGAAAGCTCGAGTGCATCGATGCCGGTCGGCACGCGCCTGGCCAACGTGCCACGCCACAGCTTCAACCTGCTGGACACCTACGAATTCGCCGAAGGTCCGCTGGCCGGACTCGGCGTAGGCATGGGCGTCAAATACGTCGGCGACCGCAAGGGCGGTGCCACCCGTACGGCGTTCGACATGGATGCCTACACCACCGTCGACCTACTCGCCTACTACCCACTGACCGAACGGGTTCGCCTGAACCTGAACCTTAACAACCTGTTCGACGAAGAGTACGAAGAGCGCGCCTGGGGCAACATCTGGGCCTACCCGGGCGCCCCCCGCACCCTGCAGGCAGGCATCGCGATCACCCTGTAATGAACAACGGCGCAGCCTGATGGCTGCGCCCTCGCCTACCTCGACCACACTTGTGGGACACCAGCCCAAAAACAAAAGGGCTAGCCATCGCTAACCCTTTGATTTCATTGGTGCCGGAGACAGGAGTCGAACCTGCGACCTTCGCATTACGAATGCGCTGCTCTACCTACTGAGCTACACCGGCGCCAGGCGGCGGATTATCGGGGGTTCTGCGGTCGGACTCAAGCCCGGCCGCATCAAACCCCTGCCTACGGCCGTACGTCAGTGTGGTCGCGAAGCGGGCTGGCCGTGATCGCGCTCAAGGTCGTGCTTGACCTGTCCGGCCAGCTGCTGGCCCTCGGCGCTGGCCACTTCGTAGCCTTCCTTCGCCTTGTGCTTGAGCCGGTCGGTCAGCTGGTCGCTGGACTGGCCCATCAGCTCGTCTTCGCGCCGGGTCGGCGGTACGGTCGCCGCGAGCAGCGCTCCCAGGGCGATGCCCATCGCGCCGAGCGCCAGTGGTTGCTCGTTGAGCAACTGCGAGAAGCCGCCGCGTGCGCGATCCGCCGTATGCCGCAGGCTGTCGGCGGCCTGCCGGCTGCTGTCGCTTACCCGATGGCGAGCGTTGCCCAGGGTGGTGGAAGCATCGTGGCGCATCTGCGCAGCCTTGTCCTTGATGCCGTTGCCCTGTTGCTTCAGCCCGGAGGCCTTGGTCGAGAGCTTGTCGGTCATCGAAGGACCGGTCGATGCAGTGGCGCTGTAATCCGGACGGCGGTTCTGCCCCGCCATCAGCCAGGCCAGGCCGATGCCGGTCAGCAACGTCGGCACCGGATTGGCCTTCACCGTGTCACTGAGATTGTGCAGAAATTCGCCGCCACCGCCCTTGGCATAACCCAGCGCGGTGTCGATCATCTGCCCCGGCGACAGCTTGCTTTCCAAGGCATGGACGATATTGCCGATTTCCGCCCGCTGCTGGTCGATCTCTCGCTCCAGCGTGTCCGGGTCCTTGCGTGCTTCGACGTCTACCTGATTGTGCGTGCTCATGCGTGCCCCCTGACGACTTCTTTATCCTTGTGCAGCGAATGGATGGTGCGATCGGGCTTGAAGGATGAAGCTTCGAACTTCTTCTTGCCCGCCGACACCATGATCAGCCCGATGACGACCACTACGCCCCCTACGATGAGGGCTGCCAACCAGGACTCCATCAGGGTGCTGAGGAAGTAGACCGCCGACATCAGCAGGATAATGAAACCTGCCAGCAGGACCGCGCCGCCGGTGGCCACGCTCGCCGCGCCGGCCTTGGTGGCTCGCATGGACTCGCTCAGTTCGGCCTTCGCCAGGGCCAGTTCCTTGGTGAACAGGGATGGCACTTCACGGGTCAGCTGGCGCAGCAGCCCGCCCACCGAGCTGTCCTGGTCCGGATGGCTCGTCTCGTAGGACGTATTGAGGTTGCGTTGTTCGTTCATCGATTTAGCCCTCCGGTTGTGCCTTTTCCGTTGTTGCCAAGGCCGTTGGTACTGCCCGGGGTTGTCGGCATGTCTGCGTTGCTGACGCTGCCAACCGTGCCACCCGGGGCTCGGCTGGAAAGACGCGAATCCAGCTCGGACTGGCTGGGCAGGGTTTCAGCCGTCACATCGGCCGGGACGCCCAGCGGCGACGACGGATGCGGTCGCGCCGCATCCGAATGGCCGTAGTCGGTGGTGGGTTCGCGAGCGGCGGTTTTATCCGAACGATGGCTCGACGCGCGGGCGAAGCGTGTCAGGCCAAAGCCCAGCGCAACGCTGCCGGCAATGAAAAGCGCCGGATTGCTCCGGGCGAGCCGGTTGACCTCGCCGACCAGCTCATCGACGCTCTTGCCACGCAGATTGTCAGCAAAGTCGACCATGCCTTGAGCCACGTCGGAGACATAGTGCGACAGGCCGGCGCGATCCTGGCTTTCCAGCTCGGAGGCGGCCGCCTTGGCACTCTGCGCGATCTTCTCGAGCTCGTCGGCGGCGGTGCCGCGATAGCTATCAAGCTGCGCCTTGCCCTGGTTCTTGATCTGCTCACCGGCCTCGCGTGCCTTGGCCTTCACGTCACTGCCATTTCCGGCCTGAGCGGAACGGTCGCTGTGCATGGATGGCCGGCCGGAGGAACTGCCTGTCTGCGGCGAGCTGGTCCCGGCTTGGCCGCCGTAACCTGTGATCTCTTCGTCGGGTGTCGTCATGTTGTCCACCTTTTATAGGGTCAGAGGGATTTGGCCGGATGACCACGGTCCGTAGCACGACGACGGGGTTGCCGCTGCCGTGCATGTTTCGGTGCGCACATAAATGGTGACCGGACCCCCTATTTCGAGTTCCGTCGCTCTGGCTGGATGGTTCAAGACTTTGGCGCCAGCATCGCCGGGGATGCCCGCCGCCAGCGGAGGGGTAGCTTCAATGCTGAAATGCTGGCTTATCGCCTGATGCGCAGGCGCAGCCAGCATGGCTGCTGGGCTGCAGGCGTGATCGGGGAGAACAGGCGAAACGGCAGGAACCGGAACGTCATGACCGCGTGGTCAGTTCATAAGCCGGGACCATCGCAACGGCGGGCCGACGAAGTGCAGTGCGGTTCTAGACGCCAGAAAAACAGAAACGGGCCCGAAGGCCCGTTCTGGTATCGCTGGTTCGCGGTGTTACAGCGGACCGATGCTGGTGCAGCTGTTTGCGGCTTTGGCGTGCTTCTGCAGAACCGGCAGCTGCGGACGGTACTTGCCACTGCTCACGTCCAGGGACATGGCGTACTCGCCCCACCAGGGACCGGCAGCCCAGTAGGTGCTCGGGATGCAGTTCTGACGCAGGTAGGCCAGCAGGTTATCGGTCGCAACGATGGCCGAGGGCGAGAAATCCGGTACGCCATGCTCACCGATGTAGCCGCGCAGTTTGTGCTGCTTGAGCCAGTCGACGAAGGGCTTGACGCGGTTGACACCAACCATCGGGTCAAACTGCTCGGTCTTGTCGAAGTAGTTGCCGGAGAAATCCTTGTCCACGTACATGTGCGCTTCGTACACCAGGTTGTTCTTCGGATCACGCATCCACGGGTTGCTGACCAGCTGGGTGTTGTAGTACGGCCAGTGGAAGGCGCTCGACCAGCGATCGCCCGCTACGTAGATCCAGCGCTTGGAGTCGACGGTGCGGATTGCCTGAGCAGCAGCCAGGGCAGCTTGCGGCCAGAGCCCGTTGGTGGAGTGCGGCTCGTTCATCAGACCGTAGCCCTCGACGGCAGGATGATTGACCACCTGCTGCACGATCTGCTTCCACACCGCGGCGAAGGAACTGATGGGCACTTCTTTGGAGCCGATCAGCTTGCCGTAGTAACGGTAGTAGTTGTGCAGGTCGAGAATCACCTTGACGTTGTGTTTCTGCGCGAAGTCCAGCGACTGCTTCAGACGGGCGAACTCCTCGGCGTTCAGCGGAGTGTTCAGCTTGGGCTGGATTCGCTCCCAGAGGAACGGCAGGCGAACCAGCGGCATGCCCAGGTCGGAATACTTCTTGTAGTACGACTCCGCCGGATAGGTGTAGTTGGTGCCGTGCTTGCCGGGAACAACCGAGGGACCAAAGCCCGCGCCGGACAGGTTGACGCCGACCAGCAGCGGCTTGCCGTTGGTGGTGTCAGGTGCGGTGGGCGCCGGTGCCGGAGCCGGGGCGGCTTCTACTGGCGGAGTAGTCAGAGCAGGAGACGAAGGAGCGCTGGTCGATGTGCTGACCACCGAGATGGTCTTCGGATAGCCCAGGGTCGCGCCGTTGATCACCGCACCGTCGAGGAAAACGCTCATGTTGCTGCCCACCACTTGAGTGCGCAGCACCTTGCGAGTCTGGCCGTCAGCGAGCTTCACCAACGCGCCCGTCTTGAATGCTGCCACGTTGGCGCTGCTTGCCTGGATGGAGAAGCCGGCAGCAGTACGGAACATACCGTTGAGCCAATGGGTGTTGGTGTAGTTGTTCAGGTTGCTGGTGGCGATGACCGAAGTGGTCGGAGCAGTGGGGGCCGGAGCCGGGCTGGTAGTGGAAGTTGTAGCCAGCGACAACTTGTTCGGTGCACCGACGACACTTCCGTTAACTGCTGCACCTTCTAGATAGACGCTCATATTGGCGCCGACAACTTGTACCTGGGTAACTTTGCGAACCTGGCCATCTGCCAGCTTGGCTGTCGCTCCAACTTTGAAAGCAGCCTTGTTGGCATCACTTGCCGGAATGGAGAAGCCCGGCGACTTGCGCCATACGCCATTGAGCCAATCGGTATTGGTGAATGCGTTGATGCTGGTCGAGTGCGCGGTGACGGTAGTCGGTGAAGTGACCGGAGTGGTGGAAGTTACCGGTGCCGTTACGGCCGTACTACCGATGGTGACCACCTGCGGTGCACCAACCTTATTGCCGTCCAGCTTTGCACCTTCCAGGAAGACGCTCATGTTACTGCCGACGATCTGCGCGCGGCTGATCTTGCGAACCTGACCGTCCGCCAGTCGTACCGACACGCCGGCCACGAACGCGGAGCGGTTCGCCGAGGTGGCAGGAATCGAGAAGCCGGCGCCGGTGCGCCAGACACCGTTCAGCCAATCGGTGTTGGTGAACGCGTTGATCTTGGCGGAAACCGATACGGCGGCAACCGTCGCTGCAGCGGCATAAGGCGTGGTTACAACGGCGGTGCCACCCAGAAGAACAGCGGCGGCGATGGAAGCGACGAGTGCCTTGCGGGCACCGAAAAACAGGTTGGTGGACATTGAGTCTCTCCGGAACTTACTGCTTCAAAGGCGGAGCCTTCAAAAAGAAACGGGAGGTCGATAAGTCGTGGGGCGTTGCTCTTTAGGAGTGCCGCGGTGTCACAACAAACGAACCGTTCAACAAGAAATTTCCCGCCGTCCACCCCCTGAACAAACCGGCAAATCGTCTTGCGTGGCGGCTTTATAATAGGTTCGAAAAATTAATGGAAATTTTTTTGTCAGTAATAGATCGCCAGAAAATCGCCACACCGCGCAAATAACATTAAGTTGCCATTACCCATATGGCGATAGATGTCGAATTGATATTACGTTTAACCGCCCTAG